>NZ_JBQFYP010000023.1:0-35392 GCF_056541545.1 Ruegeria sp. AG7 | reverse complement strand
TCAAGCAAATGCCGCAATCAAAGGCCGGACACAGGACTGTACTGACCAGCCGCGCAATCAGAGCATTTTGTCCTTGCAAAGCAGACGCCATCCACACAGGACAAACCGGACTTGTGCAGGCGCAGCGAACGTGAGTGTGAGAGGTATTCGCGGGCGCAGCATTGCACTTACAGCGATGCAGCAAGTTTCCCCAGACTGATCTTTTGAAGCTCTCTAAATTCGCTAAAAGGAGACTACCTTTGCACGACGATGTATTCGTCCAATTAGGAGAATGGGATGGCAACGACCATAGTGTCGCCAGTTTCTGGCTGCACAGACCCGGACCGGACTGCGAGCTGGTGATCGCGTAGAGTACTCATGAGAGCTGCCTTCGGAGCCTAGCATCGTCAAAAGGTATAAAACCTGGGTCGGTTTGCCCGTTTAAGTTGGGACATTTTCACAGCCCTAACTCTAAAAAACACCAACATTTACTATCATCAATCTTATTAGAAGAATGCGTATCAAGGGAATCGATGGCGAGAAAATCTGGGCTCATATCCATCAACAGAAAAACAGGGGATAAATCAGGGGATACACAAGGTACCGCTCTGAAAAACATTATATTACATAATCTTATCATGTAAAGTGGTGCCCCCACACGGACTCGAACCGCGGACCTACTGATTACAAATCAGTTGCTCTACCAGCTGAGCTATAGGGGCACTGGCAGTCGATTACTTCGTCCGACAGAGGACTGCAACCCTCATTTTTAACTCGCACTTGGGGATTGCCCGTTTTCCTGAGAAAGTGCAGAAACCGCGGGGTTGGTTCGTTGCAGATTTTCATGCGACGCAAAGACATAGAATGGGATGGACACAGCCCCTGAGGGTAAAAGGACTAAAGATGCAGGTAGTAATCCATGCCGGGGCCGCCTTTGCCGATGAAGGGCAAGTGCTGTCCTCGCTTTCGGCAAACAAGCAGGCCTTGGTGGATTGCCGTGCTGCGATCTTGGGGCCACGCGGCGGGCGTCAGTTTGTCAAGGTTCTATCTGATGCTCTTGCTCAGGATTTGACTGATTCAAAAACGCAGGACGGGCTGCACGCCCTTCTTCCAGATGATCCAAATGTTGATCGTGTCATCCTCTCGAACGACAAGTTCTTTGGCCCAACACGCTCTGCCCTGCAACATGGACAGATTTACCCTTTTGCCGGGCAGCGGACAGCCTATGTGCAAACCTTGCTGGATGATGCTCAAGTTGAATTATTCGTCGGTCTGGTGAACCCTGGGATTTTCATACCCAAGGTCCTGATGTCGATCCATGAAGATCACCGGCAGGAGATTCTGACCAGCACCGATCTGAGCTGCCTGAGCTGGTTGAGCATGATCGAAGATCTGCGCGATCTTGCGCCTCAGGTGCAGCTCACTTTGTGGAAGAATGAACACTTGCCACTGATTCTGGGGGATATCATGCGCGCAATAGCGGGCCTGCCCGGTGACGCTCCTCTGGAGGATGAGTATGCGTTGCTGTCGTCGCTTCTGACTGAAACCGGTCAACGGCATGTTCTGGACATCGTGCGGGGCGGCGTCGGCCTCGACAAGGACGCTCAACGCGAAAACCTTGCGCGGGTTATGGAAGACTATGCCCGGCCCGATGAGGTCGAAGAAGAACTTGATCTGCCCGGCTGGAACGCAGACATCGTTGACGCATTTACAGAGCTTTACGAGCAGGATTTGGCAATCATCCAGACCATGCAGGGCATCCGGATGCTGTAACCCTTCTGTCCCTGAAGCACCCTTACAGATGCCTTTTCGTTTGCCGGATGATCCAGTCCGCAAACGCTTGTACGGCTTCGTTCCTCTGCCCGGTTGGCGTTGCAATGAAATATGCGCTGCCCGAGGTATTCGCCAGTTGCCCGATCTGGACCAGCGCGCCCGACGCCAACTCGGCCTCGATCAGGTAGGACGGCAAAATCGCAGCCCCAAGCCCGGCAACTGCGCCTTCGATCAGCATCGAGAACTGATCAAAGCGCATCCCTGGAAAAACCGTTCTGGCCTCAAGTCTATGGCTGGCATGATACTCGGACCACAGCCCGGGCCGCGAGGTCAGATGCAACAGCGGCAGATCGAACACATGCTGTTCCTCGAAAGTCCGTTGGTCGCCCAACAACACAGGCGCAGCCGCTACAACAAGTTTTTCCGGGAACAGCTTGCGTAGCCGCGCACCGGGCCAGTCTTCGTGCCCAAAGTGAATGGCAAGGTCCATGCGCCGCTCTTCCAGGCTGAACGGCGTCGTGTAGGAATGCAGATCCAGTTCGATCCCCGGATGCAGGTGCTTGAAATCCGGCAGTCTGGGCACCAGCCACCGTGTCGCAAAGGTGGGCAGGACCGCCAAGGTCAGCAACGACGCACCGTCACCGGCCGCGATCGCACGATTGATCGTACCGTTCAGCCGCTCAAGGTCGCCTGCAAGTTCTTCAAACAAAGCGCGACCCGCTTTCGACAAGCGAACCGCACGTCCGACCCGGCGAAAAAGCGTCACCCCCAGCGCAACCTCAAGTTCACGAACCTGACGGCTAACCGCGCCCTGCGTCACACCAAGCTCTTCTGCCGCCATGGTATAGCTTTCGTGGCGTGCAGCAGCCTCGAAACTGCGCATGAGGGCAAAAGACGGCAGGGAATTGATTCTGGGCATATCACTCATGAGTTTTAGTCACTGAAACGATACAAAACAGCGTATTTTTATCAAGTTACTTTGCAGATAGAACCTCAGTCATCTCCAGAGGAAGATTAACAGTGTTCCATCGCGCAAACCGACTAAACGGTATCGAATTGTCCGAAATCGTGCAGATTTCCGAGGCCGCCGCACGCTTGCGTTCGGAAGGGCGCGATGTTCTGGCATTGTCGACCGGTGAGCCTGACCTGCCCACCCCGCCCCATGTGGTCGAAGCAGCCCACGCGGCAGCGCTGGACGGCAAGACGAAGTACCCGCCTACGGCCGGGGTGCCAGATTTGCGCACCGAAGTTGCCCGGCAGGCCAAAGCCGAAGTTGCTCAGGTCATTGTGTCGACCGGTGCCAAACAGGTGATTGCCAATGCCATGCTGGCCAGCCTGAACCCCGGCGACGAGGTCATCATGCCCGCGCCCTACTGGACCAGCTATTCTGACATAGTGCGGATGGCGGGTGGAACGCCCGTCATTCTGCCTTGCCAGATGGATCAGGGATTCAAGCTTCTGCCGGAACAGTTAGAGGCCGCCATTACACCGCGCGCACGCTGGCTGATGCTCAACACGCCGTCGAACCCGTCGGGGGCAATCTACACGCAGGATGAAATTGCCGCCCTCGCATCTGTTCTGTCCCGGCATCCACAGGTTTGGGTTCTTGCGGACGAGATTTATCGCCATCTCAGCTTTACTCCGTTTGTATCAGTGGCCGAGGCGGCCCCTGACCTTGCCGACCGTCTGTTGATCGTCGATGGTGTCGCCAAAGCATGGTCCATGACCGGATGGCGCATAGGCTGGGGGATCGGGCCGGTCGAGCTGATCAAGGCGATGGTGGCCGTTCAGGGGCAGGTTACCTCGGGTGCCTGTTCGATTGCACAATGGGCCTCGCTTGCGGCGCTGACCGGCAGCGCGGGCCTGTTGGAAGAACGCCGCGCCGTATTTGCCGAACGCCGTGATCTGGTGGTTGCAGGGTTGAACGCGGTTCCGGGTTTGCGCTGCGCGGCACCCGACGGGGCGTTTTACGCCTTCCCTTCCTGCGCCGGACTGCTTGAGGATCTGGGTGGGCCTTTCAAAAATGACGCTGACTTCTGCACCTGGTTGTTGGAAGATGCTGGTGTCGCTCTGGTTCCCGGTCGCGCATTCGGGTTGCCCGGACATTTTCGCCTGAGCTTTGCTTATGCCCAAGATACAATTGCAGCGGGGCTTGCACGTCTCAAAGCCGCTGTAGAAAGGAAACTCTCATGAAACCACAATCCCGCCCCCAGCTTGGCCCTTTCACTTGGGATGACCCTTTTCTGCTGGAAGACCAGTTGGCCGAGGATGAACGCATGGTGCGCGATGCGGCCAACGCCTACGCGCAGGACAAACTGCTGCCCCGTGTAACTCAGGCTTTTGCCAATGAAGAAACAGACCCCGAGATTTTTCGCGAGATGGGGCAAATGGGCCTTCTGGGCACGACTATCCCCGAAGAATTCGGCGGCATCGGTGCCAGCTATGTCACTTACGGTCTGGTCGCACGCGAAGTGGAACGCGTCGACAGCGGTTACCGCTCGATGATGTCGGTGCAGTCCAGCCTCGTCATGTACCCGATCTATGCCTACGGAACGGATGAACAGCGCCGGAAATATCTTCCGAAACTGGCCAGCGGTGAGTCTATTGGCTGTTTTGGCCTGACCGAGCCCGATGCAGGTTCGGACCCCGGCGGCATGAAAACCGTCGCGAAAAAGACCGAAGGGGGTTATGTCCTCAACGGCTCAAAGATGTGGATTTCGAACGCGCCCATTGCTGACGTGTTTGTTGTCTGGGCCAAATCAGACGCGCATGACGGCAAGATCAAGGGTTTCGTACTTGAAAAAGGCACACCCGGTCTTTCAGCCCCGAAGATCGAAGGCAAACTGTCGCTGCGTGCCTCGATCACAGGTGAGATCGTGATGAACAATGTCGAGGTCGGGGAAGATGCTCTGTTGCCGGGTGTCGAAGGTCTGAAAGGGCCGTTTGGCTGCCTAAACCGTGCACGATACGGTATCGCCTGGGGATCTATGGGCGCAGCTGAGGCCTGCTGGCACGCCGCACGGCAATATGGTCTGGACCGAAAACAATTCGGTCGCCCTTTAGCGCAAACGCAGCTGTTCCAGCTGAAGCTTGCGAACATGCAGACGGAAATCGCCTTGGGCCTTCAGGCCGCTCTGCGCGTGGGTCGCCTGATGGACGAAGCCCGCGCAGCGCCAGAAATGATCAGTCTGATCAAGCGAAACAATTGCGGCAAGGCACTTGAGGTCGCACGCCACGCACGTGACATGCACGGTGGCAATGGCATCAGCCAGGATTTCCACGTGATCCGCCACATGGTGAATCTTGAAACCGTGAACACATATGAAGGCACTCATGATGTTCACGCCCTGATCCTGGGTCGCGCGCAAACGGGCCTGCAAGCCTTCGCCTGAGGACGACAAAGATGGATCGCGCAACCATTGTGCATGACAACTTCCTGCGCCGGGTTGCGGCACGGGATTTTCCCGATGGCGCGACGCCGTCTGGCCCACTGACAGCGTCTGAAGCGGTCGGGCTATATCGCGCGCAATGTCTCAGCCGCGCTTTGGACCGCCAAAGCCGGGCAATGCAGAAAGCCGGTCAGGGGTTTTATACCATTGGCTCCTCTGGTCACGAAGGGATGGCCGCCGTGGCGGCAGCCCTGCGCCCGACAGACCCCGCTTTTCTGCACTACCGCGACGCCGCGTTTCAGATCGCCCGGTCCGATCAGGTGCCGGGGCAGAGCCCGACATGGGATATTCTGTTGTCCTTCGCTTCATCCTCTGATGATCCGATCAGCGGTGGGCGGCACAAGGTGTTGGGGTCAAAAGCGCTTTGCATCCCGCCGCAGACCTCGACCATTGCCAGCCACCTGCCCAAAGCAGTCGGCGCGGCTTATGCAATCGGGGCAGCCCGCCGTCACAAACCAGAACATGCAGAAATGGCGGACGACGCCATCGTCTATTGTTCCTTTGGTGATGCCTCGGCCAACCATTCCACCGCGCAAGGCGCATTCAACACTGCACAGTGGACGTCTTACCAGTCGGTTCCCCTGCCGCTGCTGTTTTGCTGCGAGGACAACGGGATCGGAATTTCGACCAAGACACCACAAGGCTGGATCGCCGCGACATTCTCTCATCGACCGGGACTGAAGTATTTCTCGTGCGACGGGCTCGATATTTTCGAAACCTACCGTATAGCACAAGAAGCCGCCGCCTATGTCCGCAGCCGTAAGAAACCCGCATTTCTGCACATCCGCACGATGCGCCTGTATGGCCACGCCGGAGCAGATATGCCCACCACGTATTTGCCGAAATCCGAGGTCGAAGCTGAAGAGTCGAACGACCCCCTGCTGCACTCCGTCCGTCTGCTTGAACAATCCGGTTCGATGCAACCGGATGACGCGTTGAAGGTATACACCGACACCTGCGACCGCGTAGCGCGCGTCGCCGACAAGGCGATCACCCGCCCTCGCCTGAAAACCGCAGGTGACGTGATGGCCAGCCTGATCCCGCCCGCACGCCCCTGTGCCCCGACCAATGGCCCGTCAGCTGAACATCGGGCTGAAGTATTCGGCGGCGACCTCAAAGCACATGCTGAACCCCAGATCATGTCGCGCCTGATCAACTGGGCCCTGAGCGACCTGATGCTTGTACACGGCGAGATCGTGATGATGGGCGAAGATGTCGGGCGCAAAGGCGGTGTCTATGGCGTGACGCAAAAGCTTCAGGCCCGTTTCGGACCCGACCGGATGATCGACACGCTGCTAGACGAACAGTCGATTCTGGGCCTCGCCATCGGGATGGCCCAAAACGGGTTTACGCCCATGCCGGAAATCCAGTTCCTGGCCTATCTTCACAACGCCGAAGACCAGTTGCGCGGTGAAGCGGCCACCCTGCCCTTCTTCTCGAACGGTCAGTACACCAACCCGATGGTCGTTCGCATCGCCGGGCTGGGGTATCAAAAGGGCTTTGGCGGGCATTTCCACAATGACAACTCGGTCGCGGTTTTGCGCGATATTCCGGGGCTGATCCTGGCCTGCCCATCGAACGGCGCCGACGCTGCACGAATGCTGCGTGAATGCGTGCGGCTGGCCCGGGAAGAACAGCGGTTGGTCGTGTTTCTGGAACCCATCGCGCTCTACCCGATGCGGGACCTGCACGAAGCCGGGGACGCAGGCTGGATGCACACTTACCCCGACCCATCCGAAAGGATCGGTTTCGGCGAGGTCGGCGTGGATGGAGATGGCGACGATCTGGCCATCGTTACCTTTGGCAATGGCGTCTACCTCAGCCATCAGGCGCGCAAATCGCTGGAGGCCGACGGGACAAAAACCCGGATAATTGACATGCGCTGGTTGTCGCCGCTTCCCAAAGACGCGCTGACCCGGGCCGTAAGCGGCGCCAAGCGGATATTGATCGTCGATGAAACCCGGCATCACGGCGGCGTGGCCGAAGCCCTGATGGCCCATTTCCACGAAACCACTGATGTGCCGATGGCTCGTATTACCGCCGAAGACAGCTTTATCGCCACCGGCCCGGCCTATGCCGCGACCATGCCATCGAAAGACAGCATCGAGGCCGCAGCAAGATCCCTTATGGAGACGGGCAAATGAGGTCTGCGAAACAAACCGCTGTTGTCATCTGTCCGGGGCGCGGAACCTATAACAAACCCGAATTGGGTGTTCTGGGTCGGCATTTTACCGACAAGGCCCTGCTGGCACATTTCGATGGCATGCGGCGCGCACAGGGTCAGGAAACCCTAAGCGAACTGGACGGCGCAACACGGTACTCCGTGGCAAAGCACACGCGCGGAGACAATGCCTCGGCCTTGATCTATGCCGCCACGCTGGGCGATTTTCGTGCCATCGATCCGGAGAAGATCGACGTGGTGGCTGTGACCGGAAACTCGATGGGCTGGTATTCAGCCCTGGCCTGCGGGGGCGCCTTGACTGCCGAGGCAGGGTTCGAGGTGGTCAACACCATGGGAACACTCATGCAGCAGAGCCTGATTGGCGGCCAGTTGATCTATCCTTTCATGGATGCCGACTGGCAGCCGAACCCGGCACGCAAGGCCGAACTGCTGGCTTTGGTCGCTGAGATCGACGGCACCGGCGCGACCCTCACGCTGTCAATTGATCTGGGCGGGATGCTGGTTGTGGCCGGGGATGAAGCTGGGTTGTCCGCCTTTGAAAACAAGGTGCCTGTGGTGCAGGAACGATTTCCGATGCGGCTGGCCAATCACGCAGGGTTTCATTCACATCTGCAACGCCCAGTTGCCGAAGCCGGTCGCGCCCGCCTTGCCGCAGATCTGTTCCGGCAACCCAATTTGCCCATGATAGATGGCCGTGGTCAGATCTGGTGGCCCGGAGCCTGTGATCTGGACGCGCTTTGGGACTACACCTTGGGTCATCAGGTGACCGAAACCTATGATTTCACAAAGGCCGTATCACAGGCCGCGAAAGAGTTCGCACCCGACATGTTCATCGTCACCGGACCGGGAACCACACTGGGCGGAGCCGTCGCGCAATGTTTGATCCTGAGCAATTGGGACAAGATGCAGGACAAAGCAAGCTTTCAGACCAGCCAACGCGAAGAACCTTCGCTGATCTCAATGGGGATCGAGGATCAACGCGCACGTGTGACCTGACCTTGCACACCTTGGCGGTTCGCCCGGCGCAAATCGATCTATCGCGGGCACTCCGCTCCACTCTTCCCACCGAACCTTCTGTTCAGAGCCTGCCCAAAAAAGCGCCTACTTATCAAATCCACGCTTCCGAAACGGGAACAGATGACTGAGCGCCCAACCCCGCGCGGCGACCCGTTATCCAATGCTTCAGGTCATTTGGCACCTTCGCGCAAATCGGGACTCTTTCGATCGAGCACCTTGCAGACAGGCGACAGGGCTAGGGTCAGGATTCATAACCAGTAGATGACTAGAGCCGCGAGCGCGATGGCGGATAGGAAGACCTTGGGACAACGATCATAGCGTGTTGCCACGCGCCTCCAATCCTTGAGCCTGCCAAACATGATCTCGATGCGGTTTCGCCGCTTGTATCTGCGCTTGTCGTATTTGACCGGCGCCTTGCGCTGCTTTCGACCAGGGATGCAGGCGCGTATCCCTTTGTCTTTCAAGGCGTCTCGGAACCAGTCGGCGTCATAGCCACGATCACCGAGCAGCCAGTCCGCATTTGGTATGCTGCTGAGCAGAGCCCGAGCACCGATGTAGTCGCTGACCTGCCCGGCGGTAACGAACAGGTTGAGCGGGCGACCTTTGCTATCGCAAATGGCATGCAGCTTGGTATTCATGCCGCCCTTGGTTCGGCCCCTCTCGGCAGCATCCTTCGGATGCGCCTGCCGGGCAGTGAATCAGGCGGCCACGCCCCCCCTTTTTCGCGGCCATGCTGGTCGCGGTACGGTGGGCTTTGAGAGAGGTCGCGTCCACTGCCCGGCAGTCGAAACGCAGTTTCGATGAGAGGGGATCATCACAGTCTTTTCCTCGCCGTGTTCGGCTGCCAGGCCGGCCATCATCCGAGCGAAGATACCTTTCTCACTCCAACGCTTCCACCGGCTATAAAGCGTCTTGTGCGGCCTGTATTCTCTGGGTGCGTCACGCCACCGCAACCCATTGCGATTGATGAAGATAATCCCGCTCAGCACCCTCTTGCCATCGACCCGCGGCTTGCCATGCGACCGCGGGAAGAAAGGGGAAAGTCTGGCCATCTGCTCGTCAGTCCGCCAGAAAAGGTCGCTCATATCACCGCTCCGTTTTCGAGTCGTGAATCACGCAACGAAGCGAAAATCAATGCATCCTGACCCTAGTTAAAGAGGGTTCAGTGAATCCGGCCAGCGCCTTGAGTGTTCCGTGATCACGAGCAGCACATCTGCGCCGGACAGTGCTTCGCGCGTATCACGGATCATGCGCAGGTTCAGGTCGTCGATAACAGACGCAGAAATCGGCCGGCCGGGATTGTAATAGACTGTAATCAGGAATGTTCGCCCAAGTTTGGTGACGGACAGATCCTGTAGTGATCCTCCATCCTGAACAATAGCAGCACGCAAAGCCCGTCGGGCTGCAGCGATGTCTCCGGGGCTTGCGCTGACGCCCGCCAATTCACCCAATCCTCTGCGAAAATCTGTGACGTAGGTTCCGACCGCCAACAAGCACAGTACTAGGACGATTACCGAGTCGCCCACCGGCGCAACTGGTGCCAGCGGACCGTCGCGGAACAAGTAGACGGCACCCAGCCCTACACCTGCCGCCGCCGTAATCAGCCCGTCGAACATCGCAGCCTTGGACTCGAGCCGCAGGATCGAGCTGTTCTTTCCCATTCGGCGCCAGGTGAAATGATGGAAGCCCCACATGAAGGTGCATGTGAGGCCAATCCCGGCGAAGTAGATGATCATCGGCGCAAAGTTCAACGGCTCAGGCATTATGCCGTTGAGGTAGTTGTAGATATTCTTGATCGCATTCGTTATTGCGAACAAGACCAAGCCGAGAAGAGACAGTGAGCGAAATGTCGCAAAAATAGCCTCGTCAGCGGCGTAGCCGAAAGGGCGGACCTTGTCCGGACCCGCATCGATATGACGACTGATCCGACGCCCAAGCAGCGCCGAGCCGAACCCGACCAGGGAGAACAGTCCGTCCATCATGATCGCGTTTGAATTCGACAACATACCAGCCAGCACCCCCGCGGCGGCCATGAAAAGGTTTCCCCACATGGCCACGCTGAGAGAGCGTCTTTCCAGCCGTTTTCTGCTATCTGAATTCAGCGTCGTCATATTTTGCAGTCCTGATGTGACATCAATCTGCTCTTCCAATATCCTTCCGTTGATGTTTCGCCAACACTTGTGGTGAATATTAGAAGAATCCGTCAACAGGTCAGTGGTTTATCCCCATTGCATCGCCATTTGTGGACAGGTCCCTTCATAAAGAGTTTTCTTTGCGCCTGAGATCATTTAGCCAGCACTCATTTCTCCGGCCTCACATGATTGTTGATTTCCACTGAAAAGTGACCCGGTAGGCCTGATAACTTTCACTGAGAATTGACCCTTGTGAACACATTGCTCCGAGGATTTTGTTTGGGGAGACTTGAAGTGATCGGCATGGAATTTTTTGAGTGTCATACGACGCTGGGCATTGCGTGACAAAATGCCAATCCGCGATAATTAACGGCGCACGGGGCTGTCTCGCAACACTGTCAGAAAGTATCTGCGCGAAGGTGCTGTAGAACCGAGGTTCAAGACGCCGCCGCGATTGAGCAAATTGGTTCCGTATGCGGATCGGTTGCCTGATGGCTCTGACTTTGCCCAAAGAAACTGCGTGGAGTAGTACAACTTGATTTACGTCAGGCAAAGTGGATCGCCTGACGGATCAGACCAACTGAATTGGCTATACCCCAGTTCAGCATCTGAAAATGTGTGTTCTGGCTTCCTTCGTGGCCGAACCAGTTGCAGAAATAGTTTCCCGCGATCAGAAAAGCGGCCCAGATGGCGCGATACAGCGCGACACTAATCATATCAAGACAGAGCGCCGCCGGAAGAGCGACAAACCCCACAGCAGCGCTAGCCATTGCACTGACACCAGTCACAGACCGGCAACGTCCAGGACGGTTTTCGCAGCCAGTGTGGGCTGTCGCACCTCTTCAGTGCGTAACCGCCTGTTAAAGGTATGTTCGTACAAGCCCTACGCCGATCCGGCGAACACGATCGCCGGTCTTGTCAAACCAACATGGTCTGATAGGCTTTGGGCGCTCGGTTGGTCTCGTACGACGTTGCTTTGAAAGGCCTTCATCCGAAGTACCTCTTATATTGTTCCATTAGAATTCGTTTGAGGCAAAGAATAACGTCCAGGGCTTCTTACTCGGACAGTGGGCCCAATTGGGGCAACAAAACGGAGGCGCGTGCATGAATCGGACAATACCTGC
The DNA here is from genome assembly GCF_056541545.1 of Ruegeria sp. AG7. Classification (NCBI taxonomy): domain Bacteria; kingdom Pseudomonadati; phylum Pseudomonadota; class Alphaproteobacteria; order Rhodobacterales; family Roseobacteraceae; genus Ruegeria; species Ruegeria sp. AG7. Next base: position 23,736 of record NZ_JBQFYP010000023.1, on the reverse strand, counting down.
AGACCCTTCACAGCCAAACATTCCCTATCGTTCGCGCTCGGTTAATCCAGAATTGAAAGTACTATGTATTCTAGTCGAAGCTGCAAATCGTTTTTTTCCAGTTGCTGACACAAAACGGTCGCCGATCAGAGCAGGTGTTGGTCTAGTACTGGCAGTAGCTCTGATATCTACTCCCATTCAGTCATTCGCAGAAGTTACCGTGATAGGTCCCGGCGAACGCGTCACAGTGGAGGATGGCGGGCGACAGACGTCGATGATCGTCACAGGTGTTCTGGGCGCACAGGTTGTTCCGGAGTATTTCGGAGCGAATAGTCAGCAGCTTTATCCAATGGGAAGTGTCGAAGTTCCGTTTCTGTTTTCTCAGTTTCTTCGGTATGGCGATCCGGTCCTGACGGAAGATCCATTGGTATTTCCTCCCGGGTTCATTCCCAGGCTATCAGCGCGATATGTTCCGCCACGGGACTCTTCCGACTACCCAGAGCTGACTGGCCTGGAAGATGTCGGTCTATCCATCGAAATCGGCGCAGGGGTCGGATATGTTTCGCGGAACGCCGAAGTTTTTGCAGATCTTCGGTATGGGCTGGGCGGGCACGACAGTTTCGTCGCCGCAATCGAAGCCAATTACATAGCGCGCCCGATGGATCGAATGACAGTGCGCTTCGGGCCGCGACTGCTGTTCGGTACAGACAAATATAATCAGACTTATTTCGGAATTACGCCGGACGAAGCCATACGCAGTCAATACCCCGCCTACGACCCAGCTGGAGGGTTGGTCAGTGCAGGGTTGGAACTCGTCGTCACCCACAGGTTCGCCGATACTTGGTGGCTGGAAGTTGGTGCCAAATACGAAAGGTTTCAAGACGCGGCTGCCGGCTCACCCATCGTTCGTAATGGGTCCGCCGATCAGTTCGAAGTGCGTGTTGGTCTCCGTCGCGCCTTTTTAGTGCGCTTCTGACGTGGTCGAAACCTTTTCGCACAGACCACTTGTAGGGGATTTGTTGCAAAGATGTGAGCCCGTTGAGTTGTATCAGCAATCGCCTGTGAGTCAGACGGCGAGCTCAGCGAACTGCTGAAATGGACAGAGTCAAGGCTTGAGTTGGCCCTTGCGGATCATGTACGACACTTCAATTCCGTCGAGCGTTGCCGCCGCTGAAGCGAAGGCCTTGAACCCCAGCATTGGCCGCGTGCGTCTCTTGATGAAACGATGTTCCTGTTCCACGATATTGTTCAAGTATTTCCGCCTCACCATCTCAATCGGGATCGTGCAGACAAAGTCTTTGAGCATTAAATTGATGGCCTTAATCCCCGTTACTCTGATTATGCCTCCTTCATTTTAAAAGTATTTTCGTGTGTCCAGATGCCGAGCATCAGGATCGCAAGTCTTTTGGCAAGAGCGACAACGCCTTTTTGTGACTGGTAGGGGTTTCGAGAGCCCGAGCCCATCTCTGTAATTCCGATCCATTGCCCAGTTTTACTCGGTTCAGAAAACTGTCTGCCGTCATCGACTACCGGGTAAACTTAGGGGGTAACTCAAGAACACTGCGAAGAGAATCACATCATTCGGATACTGCGCGCCTTTGAAGGAGATGATAAACAGACTTTCGACTTCAATATTTTGATATCCATTCACTCGAAGCACTTATGAGCGTCAGCAGTCAAAACTTAGCAACAGATCCCCTCGACTCTGCCCGTTTCGTCAATCCGACGAGTTGGCAATCTGAACCCATAGCGATCGCAAATCTATTTGACCGACCTAAAACTTTGCAATGAAACCTATCTACTCGCCTCGCACCTCGACGAATCGGCTCGCCTCAAGCCTCTTCAGTCCCTCGTCAATTCGCGCACGTAGCCGATCGTCCATCATAATTTTCGCTGCATAGTCTGTGGGATCGACGCCGCGTTCTGTGAATGTCGCGATCGCGGCGCGGGCACTTTCGAATTCCCCGGCCAGCGCATGCGTGACCGCGATCAGTAACCAGTCGTAGATCGCATCGCGCGCGTCGATGTCACGGACAAGGTCGGAGGCTGAGCAATAATCTCCCGCGATCAATGGTTCCATCGCGAGCGATATGGACACCCAGATTGGCAGCAACGGGTTGCGTTCGCGCGCTTCTCGCACAAGCGCAAGGCCGTCTTCGATGTCACCCGACTTGGCGAGCCAGCCACCGACCAATGCCATCATCAGCGTCGCGTTTGGGTTAGCATCGACGGCACGCGAGATTAGATTTCGGTACCGTGCAGTGTCCCCCTGTGCTTGGGTAAAGGCTGCTGAGGCAAAAAGCGCCTCCTGGCAATTGGGAGCCAGAGCGATGGCCTTCTCAGCGTGGATTCTTCCCGGCTTGATCACATCTTCGATCGGGGTTGCGCCGAGTGTCGCTGCTTCGATCAATGCTATCGCAACCAAAGCATGGGCGAGACCGCTCGATGGGTTGTGCCGGAGGGCGCCTTCTGCGAGCTCCTGAAACTCCTTCAGGCTATCAAGTCGTGATGTACCTACGTGTGCATGAAACGCCAGAAGCGCTTCATAGACGCCTGCATCCGTAGCACTGCGGCCGGTATATTGCGCGTTCAGATCTTCGGCGACGATACCGTAGGCATCAGCCAACCGTCTCGCACATTGGCACGCGATGTCCTCCTGAAGTCCGAATACATCGGCATAGTTGGACTCGATCCGAAACCGGTCTGACCAGATCAAGGTCTCATCAGGAAGCCGGCTCAACTGGACTAAAATGCGAAGGTTCCCACCGGCCTCGCGAACGTTGCCACGCAATATGTAGTCGACCCCTCCTGCAAGGGCCGAATTGTTGTTGTCAGATGCGATCACGCTCTCATGCCAACCGGAAATCACGCGTAGATGGCCAAAGCGCGCCAGCTCAAGTGCGATCTCCTCGGGAAGTCCGTCTCGGTACAATCGCGCCTTTTCTCCATCTTCTCCGGTAAAACCCAGGATAGCCAGCTTGGGCAACTCCGTCTGCGGGGTCCTTATTACCTTGGCCCGAACTGGAGGTCGCGTTTCGAAGCAAGGCCGATAGTGCCCCTTTGGCACCGATACCACCAACTGGTCTCCGGCGCCCGAGGTCAGGTAATAGTGTTCGAGTGCCTTTCGCAACTTGATCGCTTCGAGCCGGACGACGGGATCGCTGTTAGGGTCGAAACTGGCGTCGCGACCGAAAACATCCATTGCCAGTGCAGTGCCCTTAAGGAGATCTCCACGTCCGGCGAGTTCTTCCTTCACAAGGTGGGTCAGGAACCTTTGAACCCGTGGCCCGGCGGTGAAATCCGAAGAGGAAAGAATGCGATTGAGTTGTGCAGTGACCGCTTCCTCATCTGGTTGAATTTCGGTCAATGCTTTCACACTCCCTAGCACCAACTTGTATCGGGTTCATACAGGCCGATGGTAGCAGCGTCGAAGAACATGGTCGAGAGGGCCGCCCGGAAACTTCGCAGCAGAGCCTCCTAAACATAACGGTGGACCAGTTCAGTAAGGGTGGCGCAGTTCCGCATTATCGATGGCAAATTGATATTATTCATATATGATGGAACGACTAACAGGGGAGACAACAGATGAAGTTTATTTCTGCCAGTGTACTGGCGTTATGTGCCAGCCTTGCTCATGCTCAGGATGCCGCAGACCTGGTTTTGAAAAATGCTTTCGTCCTGACAATGGACAATGAAAATCCCGAGGCGCAAGCCGTTGCCGTACGAGGCAATCAGATCGTGTATGTTGGCGACGTGAATGGCGTGGAAAGCTTGACTGGCGAGAACACCGAAGTCCTTGATCTGACCGGCAAGATGGTGCTCCCCGGCTATGTCAGCGCCCACGACCATGTTCTTGGCTCCGCTTGGTCGACACTAGGCGTCGATCTGAATGCGGCAAAAGACAAAGAAGAAACACTGCAGATGCTGCGGGACTACGTGGCGGAAAACCCGGATCTGCCGATCGTTGTCGGCCAAGGATACAATGCAACCCTTATGGGGGGGGCGCCGACTGCCGCTGAGTTGGATGAAATCATCCCCGACAAGATCGCGATTATCATCGACTTCACCATTCACGATGCCTGGCTGAACACCAAGGCGCTCGAAGCAGGAAACATCACCAAAGATACGCCGGACCCGGTGCCAGGGGTTACTTACTGGATCAGGGATGACGACGGAAACCCATTGGGCGTCGGGAAGGAAGGTTCGTGGTTCCCTGTCTATACGAAGGTCGCTTGGGATCCCGAGCGAATGATCGAGGAAAGCCGCGAAAAACTTCAGCCACAAGTGGTCGCAGGCGGCACAACAACAGTACTGATTCCTGGTGTTGTCACTCCGAATTTCACAAACGCACCTGGCATGTTCGATGATTTGGAGATTTCCATGAAGGTGCTTGAAAAAGCGCTCGCCGACGGTGATTTGCCAGTGCGAACGTTTGTTCAACCGGCCTACAAGGACGCGACAGCCGATCCGGTTGAATTTGCGGCGCGGGCACGTGCAATGGCCGACAAGTACAACGGTGACTTGTTTCGCGTACATGGCATCAAGTTACACCCCGAAGGGACATGGAGTGCCGGCGCGGTTCTGATGCTTGAGCCGTTCGAGGGAACAGACAATATAGGCATCTCGGCGGTGAAACCGGATCAGATGAAAGAGGTCGTCAAGGCCGCAAACGACCAAGGTCTAGATGTTTTTGCCCATGTTGAAGGGTCGGGCACTGTGCGTGGGATGATTGACGCGATCCTTGCGTCGCGCGACTCCGGCAACGCGGACGAGCGCAATGCGCTGCATCACTATCAGATCGTTCATCCTGATGACCAGCAACGCATGATCGACAACAGCATTCCGGTAAACATCACCCCGATTTTTTCGGTAGATTGGGCTGGGCAGGATCAGGACTTTCTCAGCATGTTGGGTGACACGCGCACGAACGAGCGTGTTTCTCAATACAGGCCACTGGCCGATGCCGGGGTCAGCGTCAGCCTTGCAGGAGATTACCCATCCGCGCCGATGTCGACCAACAGTATGCTCTATCAGATCTATACTGCGGTTACGTTCAAGAACCCCCTGGACCCCGCGAACTCTAAGAAGTTCCCAAATGGAGCTGCCCCGCTGGACCTGATGCAGGCGATTGAGGCCGTAACAATCAATCCTGCCTGGCAATTGAGAATGGAAGACAAACTGGGCTCCCTAGAGGTGGGGAAATTGGCCGATATCGTGATTCTGGACCGAAACATTCTGGAATTGGATAATCCCGAAGAGCTGCTGACGACCAAGGTTCAAGCAACGATTATGGATGGACAATTCCGCCATCGGGATGGACTATAGTCGCGGTCAATACGACCGAACTTCAGAGGCACCCTACATTATGGAGGTGCCTCTTTTTTCGTTTTGACCCAGATGTTTGATCCCAAGGTTTGATAATGCGACCCTTTCGCAGCCCTGGAATTGGGACACATCATATTCGCGACGGATGTAGGTCGACATGATCTGCGAGGTCAAAAGGATTCGGTACCGCCTGCACAATCTGAATTCAGGGCCAAATCGAATACTCCACATTCCGAACCATCAGACGCCTGTAGGCGAGCACTTGGGGCGGGACAAAAAACAGAATTCGTCCAGATCGCCGCTGCTTCGCTTTCGTAGCTGACGTGATCGTCGAGCACTATCCGCACGACCCGAGTACGTGTCTCAGGTGAATAGCGGTTCGCTCTGTTGTCTTTTTAATGCTCCGATCTTTCCTTGATTTGGAGCCTCAGGAAAACCCGGAGCGGGTCACTTCAAGGCTGCCGAGCATACCTCAGGCTAATCCCGAAACGCTTTAGTGTTGAGCTTTTAAGGCCAACAAGCATCAACGGTGCACCGTGTTCTTTCTGCGCTCGAAGAGGGAAAGAATATGTGCCGCAATCACCATTACCAGCCAAATCAAAGACGAACTGAAATTTTCGGCCGCAGCAAGTGGCAAAACCGCAAACCCAAATAATATTGAAACGAAATCACTTGCCTGCCAGCCATCGGCAAGCAGGTCGGGCAATAATCCAAGAAAGCTGCCGAATGCGCCTGCAATCAATGTTGACAAAAGTCCGCCAACCAATGCTGTCACCCATCCCCCAACGCCTGAACGACCAAACATCGGAGCAAGCAGAAACCCCATGAACGCCCCACCCAACGTCATCGCAATCACGTAGCGTGTCACCAGCCCGAAGTTCTGCTTCGCCCACTCGTCACTCAACCCGCCGGGAAGGTCCCGAGAAAGGAAGAGCAGGAATAAGCTTGCACCGATCACGGCCATTACCAATGTTGCTGCTCGTCGTGGCGCTTTATACTGTGATTTCGCGACTGTCATTCAATCGGTCCAAATCGAGAGGGATTTTGATGGGTGCGAACGGGGCCGCTCCTTGGCTCGGTTTTTTCGCGTAAACAGGTCAACCGCATCAATCTGCTTGTTTAATTATACAACAAAACGCGTGCGCGGCGTCAACGGCAAGCAAGGGAATTAAAACCATGCAAAACATCCAGGAACATTGATTGCATTTGCGGTCGTCAAATGGTCGGGGCTGCCGTCGGGGCCACTCAACTGTTTCTAACGAAAACAGTTAACGACCGTGGGGAGCAAGTCACGGCCTATTAACAAATAAACAAATTTGATTATGATCGCCTTACAAAGGAGGCGAGGTGTTCCATTATGAAGCGGTTTTGGCAAGTTCTCCTATCTTCAAATTCAGCACGTGCATTTTTCCCTGTTTCGACACAGGTTTCAGCGGTTCTCGGCGCTCTGACATTCATTGCAGCTTCGATAATCGGCGGCACAGCGGCGGCTCAGTTTCCAATTGCGGGAAGCTACGGGTTGGGTGGCGGGTTGGGACAAACCTCTGCTGTACTGCCTCCTCAGGGAACTAGGGTAATCGAAAATGGGTGGATCAACTACGATATCCAACGTTATGTCGATGACAACGGAGATGACATCGGTGCACCAACGCCCACAGTCAACGCGGCCCGGTTGACCTTCAGATATGTTTTTCGTGACGTCAGGATACTCGGGGCCGATTATGCGGCAGGCGTTGTCCTGACTTACCGAGATCAGATATTGCGGCCTGAACCCGGGTCGGGGACAGACTACCATCTGGGAGACACAGTTGTCACACCAATCGCGTTGGGGTGGCATCACAATACCTGGCACTTTCAAACATCCTACACCTTTTGGGCCCCAACCGGAGAATTTGAAGCGGGTGGAAGCACCAACACCGGCAAGGGCCTTTGGAGCCACATGCTGTTCGTAGGATCAACATGGCAGCAGGACGCAAGCCTGCCTTGGGCGGCAACGTTTCAGGCACGTTACGAAACGTTCGGACGCCAGAAAACCACCGATATTCGCCCAGGTGACGTCCTGTCATTGGAGTTTGCTTTTGGAAAAGAAGTCGCCCGGGGCTTCAGTCTGGGGCTTTTGGCGGCACGATCATTCCAAGTTTCAAAGCAAAGCGGTACACCCGGAGGCAATCCCTCAAAATATGAGATCAACCTAATCGGAGCTGAAGGTGTCTGGAAACCCAAAGATCTTCCAGGCGCTCAGATCGCCTTGCGCATGGGGAAGGAATTTGACAACCGAAACACGACGGAAGGCTTCGCGACCCTGCTGTCGCTTGCCTACGCATTTTAACCGGAGTGCATGAGGTCATTCGGTGAATCGTTTACCTTCAAAGGCAAAATGAGAGAAGATCGTGCCTGCGTGGCGATTTTGGCTATGAGTGTAGGCTGTGCTGCGACAGCGCAAAGTACTGATCCGGATGCTTCAGAAGCGGCGGCACGCGCAGCATTGTCAGTTTTGAGTATTGCTGCCACCCCAAACGAAACAATGTCTTCTTTTTCTTTTCTAAGGGCAACAGGCGACACAAAAAGCCTTAGATCAAGCCAACTCCGAGGCGGGTATCACCCGCTCGAAAATGGCTTATATCTTGAAGGGCTTGTAGCTTATCAGAAATACAACCCGGTGCTTTTCTTTCCAGAAATTGCACCTGGTGTCGATGTGGACGTGACCTGGGCAAGTGTAGCGGCAACCTTTGGTTTAGGCTGGGAGTTTCCGTTGAAAAACGACTGGCGCATTCGTCCGGTCGGGCATGTATCATTCGGCCATGTTACGGCTGATGCTTCAATTATTGACTTCCCGTTGCTTCCGGTCAATTCGCAGTCGGCGGATTCAGTTGACGGAAACCTGAATGCACTGGGATTAGGGGCATCTGTCGCCGTATTCAAGGAGACCCAGGTTGGCCTTTGGCAGGCAGAATACCGATTTCGCCAAACGTTTCTGGAGTTTCACCCAATTGACGAACCACAAGCCGGTGGGGCCAAGGCCAACTCCAACCAGACGACGCTTTTTTCTCGCCATCGCTATCCTTTGAAAGATGTCAGGTTCTTCAACTTGCCCACGCACCTAGTTCTGGATGCTGGACTGGTGTACTATCGAGGGGATGCCGCAAAGGTTCTGGACACCGATTGGTTGGCAACTGCTGGTGTCGGCATCGAGTTCGACGCAAGCCGAATTGGTGTTCCATTGGTTCAGGCCGGGCGGATAATGCTGAGTGGTGTAATCGCCGAGGATTTTGACGGTTATTCCATAGGCTTGGGCCTAAGGTTTTAGCGTCGCGCTCAACTTTGAACTTAAGACAATGTTCGGACGTGGGTTTCCCCGTTGGGAATCCAAATCTATGAATCTTGTAAGTTTCTGGATCTGTTGCAAACTTTTGACCTATGGCCTTCGTTGAGTTAGCGCCTGTTTGGCTGATGGCAGGTGTTGTCACGTTAACCCGCGATCCGCATAAAGATCCTGGTTTTTGGATTTCAAACGTAAACGGTAACTCGATCACACGTGGGCAGCGAGGTTCCAGGGCAAGAGATCGTCGATCTGGCTTTGTTTGTGGCCGTTGACGATGGCTGAGAGCGTTGCGGTCAGGTATACATGTGGATCGACGTTGTTAAGCTTGCAGGTTTCGATCAGCGAGGCGATGACGCCCCGGTTTTCGGCGTCCGCGTCGCGTCCGGCGAAGAGCGCGTTTTTCCTGTTCAGGGGCAGTACCCGTTCATTCTGCCCATGTCGGGCAGCTTTCCCGTGTGCGTTACGGATGGAATGCCTATTTCGGTTCAGATATCCGGGTGTTTCAATCCCGCCAGCGCGGTGATGGACAATACGTAGCTTTGGAGCGCGATCATGGCACCGGAGTGGGTTCTTGACGCGGCAGTGTGTTCGACCCTGAGTTTGGGCGTCCCGCTGGTTTCCATTGCTGCGCTTAATGATCTTCATGGTGTTCTCGCGTCCCTGGGGTTCCGGCGAAGCGTTTCGAAGAGGAAACGACAAAGGAGGCCGAGTATGATTCCGGAACGAAGGACCGATCCAGCGCAGCTGCCGCTACCCTTTCATCCCAATCCGATTATGCAGATTACGCAGGAGGAGAAGGCAACTGCTCTGACCGCGCTGGCCCAACTTCTGCTTTCGGCCGAGCCTCCCCCACTGAACTGGTCCACCGCTATGTTTAGGAAACGGAGGACCACGAATGTCCTTTACGACCTTCTCACTGTGGCTCTGCTTGGTTCCGGGTTTCTTTCTCATCTCCACTCCTTGGTGGTTACGATGAGCCAGAAATCCTCTCTTATCAAATCAACCTAAACTGTCCCATTAGCACTGACGTCAGAAACTGGTTGTGAATCCTGACCCTAGAATCAATTACCCCGACTACGCATAAATTATGTGAAGTCGGGATATATTTGGTTAGCTTGCCACTCCTAAAAACGGTAGTTCAAACCGAATGTCGCAGTGGTGACACTAAAATTATTGTCTCCGCCGGATGTGTCAAACCTGTCTTCAAGAATTTCGCCGAATAGTGAAACGTTATTAGAAATGCGGTGCTCCAATCCAATGCCGATTGTATATCCCCATTCGTCATTGGTTGCACTACTCGCAGCGTAAGCTGAGCCGGTCGTTACGTAGGCCAAGGTGTCTCCAAAAGAGTAGCCACCCCGAATTTTGATGCGGCTCAAGCTGTCCAAGTCGCCAATACCTGCGGAAACATTGGAGTAGCTAGAGTCAACTGAAAGACCAGCTACCCAACTACCGTCAATTCCCCAATCGCGACCCACATGAAGTCCAACCAAGTCGCCATGGCCGTCCAAGTCCTCTGCAAGGTTCCCATAGCCAAAACGGGCTCCGACGTAGCTGCCATTCCAGTCTGCTGCGAAAGCAGGAACAGAGGTGAACGCCATCACTGTGGTCATTGCGATCGCCGCGGGTTTTATTACCATTCTTCCAGACATTGTCTTACCTCGGTGAGTTGTTCGTTTGAGATCCGACGGTATGAGATTTGTTAACCGTCCTCTGGTTAACTGTGGAAGATTGAGAACATTCTGGAGGTTCGAAACTGTAAGTTACAGTTACCGAACTGAACCTTCCCATCTGAATAAAACTGACCTGCCCGGTGTTGTTACGTTAGCTCGCGATCAAGCAAAGAATACTGTTTAATAAAATTCAGGCTGCTTGAGTGGCGGCATTCCAGGCGTCAATTGCTTCGAGGCGGTGATATCGAATTGTTCAGGCGGAGCGGCGGCGAGCGGGGACGCTGGAGCGGTTGCGGATTGCGGAGTGTGTCGCCATGTACCTTTGCAACCCTGCTGGAGAGCGACGGCCTTGCATTGTCCTTTCTCGCTTTCGGAATGGGAGATGGCTGTTTTCGGCGCGGTTATTGAGGCCCTTGTGCGACCAATGCTCCAGACCCGGCGCTACCTCTCGCTTGGCGGCACCATACGAGCGCAGCACGTCCGTGATGATCCGCTTGGGAGTGAAACCAAGACGCTTCATCAGGCGGCGTAACAGCCGTTTTGCAGCCCATTTGTCCCGTTTCGGTTGGAGTATTTCGTCCAGCACGACGCCATGCTGATCAACCGCGCGCCAAAGCCAATATTCGCGACAATAGAGTCTCACAACAACTTCATCGAGATGCCAGACATCGCCAGGACGGTTCAGTCTCTGCCGCAGGTTTCGAGTTACCGCCGGCCCGAACTTGAAGAATCAACGCAGGACGGTTTCGTAAGAAGCATCGATCCCCCGCTGCAGCATCAACTCTTCAGTTTCCCACAGGCTCAGATTGAAGCGAACGTACAGCCACACCGCTTGCGCGATGATCTGAGGTGGAAATCGGTGGCGCCTGTAGCTGACCGATGACGAAATCATCGATGTCACCTACGTCTAAATCGTATCATAGTCACCCTCGAGCGCAATCGCTACAGCGGCCCGGCCAGCCTCATAAACTGCTGTATCTGCCGGCATGTTTACACGGAACGGTTGGTCGTTTTGGCGGAAGGCCAGACCGTTTGTGCCCACGATCGCATCATCGAGCTGTCACACCACAAATCCGGCAGCGTGATCTATGACTGGTGACATCACTTCGCTGTGATCCAACGCAAGCCCGGCGCCCGGCGCAATATCTAGCCTCAACAATCTCGCCGAATAACTTGGCAATGCCGTTTCAAAAACTATCTGCCCTAGTGGAGTTAGCGTTGCGACGAGGGAAACTTCCTTGACTCTATGCTGGCTAAGGACCACTAAAGTGCATTGGTGAAAATTACTCGTCGTCGCGATGCTGCCGGCTTCGATGATCCAAAGGCCTTCAGACTAATTGTAGCATGTGCCCAGCACAAGAACGGGTTTCGCTGGGGTCTTCGCTATGAGCTCGTTCCTCGCAAGCATTCGCAACTGTCACCTGACATGCACCAGTCACCGCGTGACCCATGAAAGAAGGCGCCGTATGAACAGCACATGGCTCATTAATTGCGTGCTTGATGGCCGATAGATCAGGTCTCAGGCTCCGCTTCAATCAGTCATTCATCGTGTTTACGCGCTGCATTCTTTGTTTGATCCCAGCACTTTTGGTGTCGCTCTCAGGAACAAAGCTTCCTGCCCAAGTCGCAGGCAATGCCGATGGATCAGTTTGTGACGAAGGTTTCGAAAACAAGAATGGATCGTGCCAAAGAACAGACTTACCAGAAAACGCATATTTGACAGGTAGCTCCTATGGCAGTGGCTGGGAATGCAATCACGGTTTTCAGAATGTCGGAGATCTCTGTGAGGAAATAAGAGTTCCTGAAAATGCCTATCTTGCATCAACCGGAGATCAGTGGGAGTGCAATCGGCTGTTCCAGCGTGTCGAAGAAAAATGCGAAGAACTGATCGCACCTCAAAATGGATACGTCGAAACCAGGTTTGGCGCACAGGAAATACACTGCAACTGGGGATTTCGTAAGGAGAACCAGGATTGTGTTGCAATAGAAGTCCCAAAAAACGGTCGTCTGAGCGATAAAAAAAGCTCGGATGGTTGGGTATGCCTCAGAGGTTACAACGCAGCGGAGAGCGGCTGTGAGCCTGTGGCTGTTCCACAGCATGCGTATCTTGAACCAGATTCCTACTCTGGATGGAAATGCGAACGTGGTTTTCGCGCAAACCGGGACAGGTGCGATGCGATCCTTGTTCCTTCAAACGCTCATTTGAATCGAAGAGGTGATGGTTGGGAATGCAATCGGCCGTTCACACGACAGAACGATAAGTGCGCCGAAAAAATTCCGCGAAAATAGGTTCGTGAAAATCAATATCGCCTGACAAATCCGGAAGGACCAAGCCGTGAACCATAACTCGATTGACGAAAATCTTGGCAAAAGGATCAAAGCCGAAAAGGCGCGTCGCCGGTCCCACGGGATTAAGATATCTATAGCGTTAGCAGTGTTTGTTGCAGCGGTAATTGTAGTGGTGTTTCTCTGATGCGTAAAAATGCCCCTCAAGTGACCCTTTCTGACTCAAAGATGTCAGTGCGTGGTATGGAACAAAGAGCATTTCAGGACCGCAGTGTTCGCAAGACGCGGAACGCCGACGTATCAGAAGTGATCGAAGTAGAATTTGGAAAGTACTTGATTAAGGCGGGCATTCTGAGCGGTAACAGCGTTGCGCGCGCATTCCCCAAGCCACCAGCGAAAACGCAAGGTTTGATTGCTGATGCAGTTGGCGAAACACCGTCATTGGCCATTGAAGCCTTAAAAGAAATTCTCGAAGAGCGAGACAGGAAACGCAGCGCTCGACGTCGTTTGGAGGCGAACTCCGGCAACTTCATTCCCAGTGAAGGAGAATATGTCGAGGCATTGCGCCAGATCAGGCTCTCCACTGCGCAGGTCACCATGCTCAAAGCACTTACAATCGCAGGCAAGGAAGGACTGAGCATTGGTCAGTTAACTAAGGCAGCTGGTTACAAATCGCGCGAGGCGTCCGTCAAGGTCTTCAAGAAAATCGGGCTATTGATTGCAGAATATCTGGAACTCGAGCTTCCCGAAGCCGGATCGGCACAGAATGATGGCGCCGCTCAGGTATTGGCATTTTCTCACGTCAAAAGTGACGATGAACCAGCGACTTGGATCATGCATCAGGAGCTGCGCGATGCTGTTCGTTCGGTTCTATGACGCACGTTCCAGCGCCTGCCTTTGAAGCGAACTTCGAACCGGAATAAATGCACGAAAGGCGCACACGTAGCTTATGTTGGAAAAAAAACCATATCCGCTCGACCTGATCTATGTACCTGTGAAACGGGCCAAAACACTTGATCAACAAAAGGTTCTGACGCTGGCAGAAGATATCCTGAAGAATGGCCAGAAGACACCGATCCAGATACGTGCGGACAACAAGCGGTTCGTGCTGATTGAAGGCCTTCACCGACTAGAGGCCATTCGCGCCCTAGGCGGTGATACGGTTGAAGCCTATTTGGTCCGTGCCAGACTACACTAAACTCTTTTTGAGATTGGCGTTCGACAAAGCCTCGGAAAATGCCAGCAGGCGCTGACCTTCTTCATCCCAAAGATGCAATCGTGCACAGTGAAAGCTCTCGAACAAAGTAATACGCTGGCAATTTTCCAACTCGGAATGGTCGCGCAAAACTTCGTCAAGCCGGTAAAAAGGTATGCGGCTGGCAAGGTGGTGAACATGGTGCACACCAATATTGGCAGAGAACCACCGCAGGATACCTGGCAGGGCATAGTGGGAACTTCCATAGAATGCTGCGTTCTGAAGATTCCACCCTTCTTCCCGCTCCCAGGTCGTGTGTTCAAACTGGTGTTGAATGTAGAAAAGCCAAATACCAATCGACGCGGCGACGATCATGGTTGGCAGGAATACATAAACCAATACATCCATGCCTCCGGTCCAAAAAATCAGAGCCAGGACCACCGCAATCGCAGCGTTTGTTCCCATTGCACTTGCCCAATACAGCCAGCCTGACCGCATGAAACCAAAGGGCAAGCGATTTTGAAGAAAGAACGTGTAGACCGGTACGATACAGAACAGGAAGAAGGGGTTCCGTATTAACCTGTAAGCGGCACGACCGGCCCACTTTCGCTTCAGGTATTCCTCTACAGTCAACGTAGGGATATCGCCCATCCCGCGCCGATCAAGGTTGCCGGTTGAGGCGTGGTGGATCGCATGGCTTTGCCGCCAGACGTCATAGGGTGTGAGGGCGAGAACACCCAGGACCCGACCGGTCCAATTGCAAACGGTGCGGTTTCTAAAGAAAGATCCGTGACCACAATCATGCATGATGATGAAGAGACGCACCAGAAATGCGGCGTTCAGGATGGCCAGAAGAACCGCGACCCAGACACTAAAAGATAACGCAAACCACGCTGCGCCCCATAGCGCGAAAAAGGGAATGACGGTGATTGCCAGCTCAAAAATGCTACGCTTCGTATCAGGCACACGGTATTGCGCGAGCGCCCGGGTCAATTCCTGCTGTTGCAACTGACTTGTTCTCCAACGACTCTGAGGAACCCCCTGAGCATTCGGGCACCCCAGAAGGGTGCCCGCAGCAGGCTATGCGAGTGCCAGGTTGGCGGCGCTGTCGCGTCCATCACGGCCAGCTTCGACGTCGAAGGTAACCTTCTGGCCGTCCTTCAATTCGCTGATGCCGGAACGTTCAAGTGCTGAAATATGCACGAACACGTCGCGCTTGCCACCTTCAGGTTCGATAAAGCCAAAACCTTTGGTCGAGTTGAACCATTTTACTGTGCCATTTGCCATGGTCGAAGTCTCCTAATACTTGCCGCCCGCATTATTGCGGCGACTCGGCGTGGTCGGTCTGAATCGAAAGACTGAACGCCGAATTTGGGAGACAGCAGGTCGAAAAAGAAAAACGTGAGCCTTGCGTATATGGGCTTAGCGTACACACGATACAAGTCTTGATACAATGGAAAGCAACAGAAGATCTGCGTCTGCCTAGCCCAAGTTAGGACAACGATAAGCAGGACCATTGCTCTGTGGTTCGGAAATCAGAAGTCGGCTTCTGTGATAAAACCTGCCGAGTGCGTATGCAGCAAATTGATTGCTCAGATACGGCAGGTAGGGCTGACTGTCCGAATTCACCGCGCGCTACAAGAACACCGCGGCTAGGCACAAATGTCATTGACTGGTGGAAACATTGCTAAATCAACGAGTTGACCTCTCTAACGAACGGCAGATTTTGCGCGGCCCGAATCTTGGGTCATGCTGCGTTGGCATAGGGCGACTGCGAGCCTCAAAGTGCAATTAGTAGGTCCGTATCTGCGCAAGCATCGGGCAAGAAACGTTCCCGATGTTACAGTTGGCCGTAAGTTCATTCAGGGCGGCCTCCAATCGCTTAAGTTCGTTTATCTTCATACGCACATTGAAGATAGGAAGCTCGGCCAGTTCCTTAACGGATTGGCAATCCTCGCTATCACCTTCGGACAGGTTGAGAAGCACCTTTGCATCGGCAAGCGAAAAACCCAAGTCTCGGCACTTCCGTAGAAAACGAAGCCGTCCAACATCGTGCGCGGCGTACATGCGTCGATTATTCGATGCTCTTTCTGGTTTCGGCACGATCCCTTCGCGTTCGTAATAGCGGATAGTTTCAATTCCGACTCCGCTTTGCCGGGATGCTTCCCCAATCGCAAACATGTGAGATTTCCTGCCTTGATCCTGTAGTGGCTACAGAAGTTATACGAGAAGTTGCTGTCTCCACAACTCCGCGCGTCATGGTTCATGAGGGAAACGGAATGCAGAAATACCTTAGCCTCAGCTACTTGGGATCTCTATCAGCACTTGGCGTCGCGACTTGCTGCGTTTTGCCCATGATGATGATGTTAATGGGGCTGGGCGGCAGTTGGTTGGCAATCTTTGGAAAGCTTGCCGCAGCGAGTTACTACGTGCTGACGATTTCAACGGCGCTCGTCGCGATATCGTGGCTGGTATCTTATCAGCGCGGTTCCTTGCCGACGTTGAAATGGCGGCTTGCAGGAACGACTCTCATCACCGGCGTGGCTTGGGTCGTTGTGTTTAACGAGGCACGGATTAACGATTACCTGATCATGAAGATGTGAGACTATGACAAAACAAACTGTAGTCCTGGAAAGCACCCTGACTTGCCCGAACTGCGGCCACAGCGAAACCGAGGAAATGCCAACGGATGCTTGCCAGTGGTTCTATGAATGCAAATCGTGCAAAACAGTTTTGAAGCCATTGGAAGGCGACTGTTGTGTTTACTGTTCATATGCCACGGTCCCGTGTCCACCAATTCAGCTAGGCGATAGCTGTTGCGGATGAAACGAAGGATGGCTTTGTTGAGCGAACTGTGCGTTGCCGCCGCGAGCATCGCGGCGATTTGCATGAATGACAGGTTTTCCGCTGCTTGGCCGCACAAGACATTCGGCAGTTGCAGCGTTGTTCCAGCTGCAAGCGCATGCACCAATAAAATCCAGGGTACAGGTTGGGTTCGAAACGCTATTTCGCCGAATCGCGTACGAACGCCTGGTTAAAGCCGTGAAGCTGACATTCCCGGTCTTCTCTACTTCCGAAAGGCTTTGTTGCACAATTGGCGTGAGGGATTCCCTGTTTGAATCCAGTGGGGTAGCTATGAGGTATGAGCAGTTGGTCCGCTACGACGTACAAGACCATGAACTGGCCTTCGTACAACACGGCGCTTAGGCAGCGTGGTTCGCTATCGATCTGGTTTGATCCTGAGATGGAATTGTAAAAGTCCGTCCAGGGAAAGGGGATGCGCGCTCAAACCCTGATCTGTGCAACAAAGCCATCCTTGGGGATGCAACCCCAACTCAAAGGATTACATTGCCTCACCCCCTTTGCAGGAGAGTTTCTTCGATAGCTTCTGAAGCGGAAGACGACCTTACAGGTAATTGTTTCAACGGCATTGCCAAGTTATTTGTGTGTGAATGAGAGGGGTGAGGCTTGGGCTTGTCAATGGCATTGCCGGCCGAAGACCTGGCCGTCTTGGGGGCCGATCTTGAACGCGTCTGGTTCGCGCCGGTCACCGATACCAGGCTTAAGAAGCGCATCGTCCGCACGGTGATCCAGGAAGTGGTGGCAGATCTTGATGATGATGCCTCCGAGATCGTTTTGCTGGTTCATTGGGCCGGCGGCGCGCATACGGAAATCCGCCTGCCAAAGCGCCGCCGCGGACAGCGCAACGCAACACCGCCGAATGTTGTCGAGGCTGTCCGCCAGCTTGCACGGATCGCCAGCGACGATGTCATCGCCGGCGTCCTGAACCGGAACGGGCTTTCCACAGGAAATGGAAACCGCTGGACCAGGGAGCGAGTCAAGGCATTGCGGTCCTACCGCAAGATCCCGGTATACAAGCCCGAACCCAATGGTCTTGACCCGTGGCTCAATCTCTCTGGCGCCGCAAAACTGATCGGAGTATCGCCAAAAACATTGCGGTTGGCAGCAGAAGCAGGTGATATCAATGCAGACCACCCGCTTGCCGATGGGCCATGGGTATTTGAGCGCGCGGAACTGTCAAAAACGAAGGCACAACAACTCAAGAAACGGGCCCGACAAAACCCCAAACACCCCGCGGTATCGCACCCGGATCAGCAAAACCTATTTTCTTCAACAACATAGAAAGATGGGCGCAATGAAACAGAGTTGTAGTCGTATTGCCAGAGCGCTAGCTTTCACCGTGCATCAGGTTGCAAGGCTCCACTGTCGCTAGCCTACCTAAGTCCAAAAGGTGGATATTTGGGTGGATAAGTTAAGCCCGATGCATGATTTATTCATTATAATCATAAAATTAGGAGATTTTTATGGTGCCCGGGGGCGGAATCGAACCACCGACACGAGGATTTTCAATCCGGCGCTAATTCAAGCAAACCAAACACTTACAAAACCGGGGCGCGTCAAACCCCCGACGAAACATCAAAGACTTACCTCGAAAGTGTCAAACCGGCTGAGGCCGAACTGACAAACGAAAACCCCGGCACGACGGCAATCGCAACCGGGGTTAAAGACGTTATGGAAGGCGTCTGTTCTTACGGTAAGGATATCGCGGCTTTGCCCATTTTGGCAATGCATTGGGGGGTGCTGCTGTGAATATTTCGACGCAAATCCCCGACAACATTAAACGTGTTTGCCGCTCCATCGGATATGCCGCTTGGCTGGATGGCACTGACGAGTGGTTCGGCCTTCCGGTGATCCTGCGAGCACGTCTGGATGCGCGGCAGCGCGTGGCCCTGGCATTTATGGCTCTCAAGGCTCTGGACCGTGATGACGCAGTAAATGCAGCTGAGGCGGCGCTAAGCACTGGTGCGGGACACCCCCCTGCCCCGTTCATTAGCTTCATGGATGAGGCCGCGTTCTGGGCGGATTATGCCGACCCGGAAGAACTGGACGCTTATTGCCTTGCCAGCTTCAAGCGCATGAAACCCGCGCGGCAGGCAGCATTCCTTGAGCATGTACAAAGGAGGCAAGCGGCGTGATGCGTGATTTTGCTGAGATGGCGGTGCAACTGGATGCGCACCGAGCCGAGTTTCCCAAAGAACGGTCGGACCGTTTGCCTACAGAGTTTGTCTGGCGCGACCCTTCCGCTATTCCGCCCCGTCCTTGGCTCTACGGGCAACACCTGATCCGCAAACAGGTATCGGTGACGGTCGCACCCGGCGGCGTCGGGAAATCGTCTTTGACGATCTGCGAAGGGCTGGCAATGGCATCTGGCCGCGACCTACTGGGCGATTGGACCGCATCAGGCCTAAAAGTCTGGATATACAACCTTGAAGATCCCCGCGACGAGATGAACCGGCGCATCATCGCGGCCATGCAACATCACAACGTCGCCCCCGAGGAAATCTCAGGGCGTCTCTTTGTGGACACGGGCCGGGAACGCGAACTCAGCACCGCCATTCAAACTCGTGAAGGCGTCCAGATCGTCAAGCCGGAAATGGAAGCCTTAGCCCAAGAGATCGAAGCGTGCGAAATCGATGTTCTAATTATCGACCCATTCGTGTCGTCGCATCAGGTGGGCGAGAACGACAACGGCGCAATCGACCTTGTGGCAAAGGAATGGGCGCGGCTGGCAGATCGTTGCAATTGTGCAATTGAACTTGTGCACCACACTCGCAAGACAAACGGCGAGGAAGCAACTACTGAAAGCGGGCGCGGTGCAACGGCGCTCTTGGCAGCAGCAAGATCCGGTCGTGTGCTCAACAAGATGAGCAACGACATGAAGGCCGAGGCGGGTGTTCAAAACGATCCGTCCACCTACTTTGCCGTGACCCGTGACAAAGCGAACCTCGCCCCTGTTGGGGATCGTGTTTGGCGGCGCATGGCATCTGTGCAGCTATCCAATGGGGATAGCGTAGGCGTTGCTGAGGTCTGGAAATGGCCGGACACTTTCGATGGGGTATCGGTCGCTGACCTGCTGGCAGTGCAACATGCTCTGGATGGTCAGGGGCGGCGCTACTCGGATCAGGCTGGCGGCGAGTGGGCTGGTGTGACCGTAGCTGAAGTGCTGGGCTTCGACGCCCAAGCCGACCGCAAGCGCATCAAGAAGATAATCGATACTTGGCTGAAATCCGGGGCGTTGGTCAAAGGGCAGAAAACAGGTGCTCAACGCAAGCCTGTCCCCACTGTGGAGGTAGGCGAATGGGCAACGGTGTGATGTGCGCCGCCACCCAAAAATCAGGGGTAGCGCAAGGTGACGCTAACACCCCTAAAAACAGTTGCGCTACCACCACCACCCCTAAAAGGGGGGTGGGTGGTGGTGGCGCTGCGCCACCTGTCCGATCGCGGGGTGGTACAAAACAAAGTTGCAAACGCGACGGTGAGATGCATGGCAGGGACCTTGCGAAGACCAAGGACGAGCAATTTCGCGCATCATGGGGTTTGCAGACTATGTTAATAAATGTTGGTGTTTATTGATGGGGAGACCGACAAAGCTGGAAGTCAAAATACGTTCGCTCTTTCAAGGCGATCCGATTGATTGGTGTGAAATTTGGTCACGTTGGCGGCCGTGCCCAGCAGAGGCGCACAAGCACCCAAACTATCGGAGGGATTGCTCACAGTGCCACGGCGTAAATTGCAAACGGATGGCTGAGCTGGGCTTGAATGATGCCAGGGAACCCTTGCCTAGGACAGAGCGCCCAACATGCGGCGCAAAGACCCGAGCCGGTGGCCAATGCCAGGCCCGGGTAGTACCTGGAAAACGGCGTTGCAGGTTGCATGGCGGCCTCAGCACCGGCCCAAAGGGGAAGCGAAAAGCTAAAGCCAAAGTTGAAACAGAGGATGACTAAAGGGAGGCGGTGCAATACCTCCGCTGCACTGCCGATGGAGCACGCAATCCGTACCCATCAGATTCCACAACATCGCTTACAATGGCCACAGGGAGAAATTTCCCCCGTATGATCCGATTGGATCATGCTGTGCACAAGATACCCCCCAATAGCCGAAATTCAGGGCGAAACTTCCAGAATCCGGCGGTGAACAGCCGCTTCTCCATCAAGTGCAAACGCTGGCGGAACATGAGCCTATGACCGCTACGCTATGCCATCAGCATTGCCCCACTCGTCATTTACTGGCTACTGGTAGTGGTTGGCCGACTATGTCGTCAACCGAAGACCACCCTCGTAGACAGAACCCACGGCGGCCCTTAGCGGGTTTCCGGGGGATCACTTTGCTTTCTTTTTCGCAAAGCGGGCGTTGGTTGAAGGCCGGCTAAATGACTGTTCTGCGGACAAAGCCGACCTTCCACGCGGTTCAGCAGACTGCCTCTTCCGGCCCAGAGCTGCCCTTGACTGTCCAGCTCCGATGCTGCAGCCGCAGCCCGCATTCCGGACGTTCGCTGCAACTGCGAAGTTTCCGTCGATTCGAACTCACGTTCTGCGGACAAACCGGTCATTTGGGTCAGCACGTGTTGCTTCTTTGAGAAAGCTCTATGGGTTTCACACCCGCGTGTTTAATGTCCCAATCAATGGAGATTGAAAACCTAACACTGGACGCGGATACGCCTGGCCAGAAATTTGGCTTGGACGTTTTTCGCTTTCATGGCTCCGGAAGTGGCCCTTCGGTCTATATTCAGGGTGGTCTGCATTCGCTCGAAATGCCAGGCACTGTGGCAATAGACCGTCTTATCCCACGTTTAGAAGCGGCTGAAGTCGATGGGCGCGTGGTTGGAGACATTACATTGGTCCCGCACGCAAATCCGGTCGGATTAACCCAAGTGGTGTTCGGGCAACAGCTGGGCCGATTTGATGCGAATACCCGCGTCAACTTTAACAGGTCGTTCCCGCCCAAATCCGCGAGCGATTTGGAGACCAAGCCTGCATCTGAGCGGTTGAAGGCAACGCTTCTCGCGTTGGCTGAGCAAGCGGAAGTCGTGCTTGACCTACATTGCGACGATGACGGCCCTGTCTATTTGTACGTTTCCGAGCGGCAGTTGGAGGAAGGACGCCGTCTCGCCCGGTCGATTGGAGCCCAGGTAATTCTAACCGACGCCAGCGACGATCCGATTTCATTCGATTTGGCTGTAGGAGAGCGTTGGGCCGCAGACAACAGAAGTGAACGATTTGCTGCGACTGTCGAATTGCGCGGTATGATCGATGTAACTCCAGAATTTGCCGAACAGGATGCCAACGGCCTATATCATTATCTGGTAAGCATCGGGACAGTCGACGATGCGCTCCCTAGCATTTCTGCGGTGGACCCAATCGTAGGCGACGTTGACGCAGCTGAACTTCTTGCAACGCCGTCATCCGGTGCTGTTCTTTACGACGTTGAAATTTGTGATTGGGTGAAGTCAGGTCAACGTTTGGCAGTCGTCGTTTCAAGGCCCGGTGTAGCGCATCCAGAGATTATTTCACCATTTGACGGTCAGGTTATGACACGTCGGGAAGTGCGTTTTGTCCGAAAAGGCGATGATGTCATCAAAGTGCTGCGGCACCCGCTGCCATAGGTATCCGCAATGACTACGAAAACCGACCTTGGATTCTTCATCTTCGCTGACGCAGCATCGCTTTGTACATGCGGCGGGTTTCTTGCTGCGTTGCCGCCCATGTCGCGGAAGCGGTCATTGCTTGCTGGTTTCGAACGGCTGATCCATACCGCCCATTCGCTGCATGGCGCTTGGACACGAAAGACGCGGACAAAGCCTCCGTTGGCAGCAAGCACATCTGCGACCAAATAGGATGGCGCTAGCAAGAAAGTTCCGTCCATGGAACTCTATGCGCTAGGACACGAAGCTCTTATTGTCGCTCACATGACGGATACGATACGACCTTCGCCAGAACTTGCAGCCATTGTTGAACGCTGGATCAAATCCTACGGCCGAGGTGATGGCGAAACCGTGGTGCATCTGTTCTCCGATGATGCCGCCTTGTCGTACTTTGGTTCGGCCCAAGGCGAGTCGTGGAGGGGCGATGCACTGCGTCGCGGTATGGAGCAGTATATCGGTGAAGTCCCACGCTTCCATTGGGATCCACAAGAAATTCGCGGATTTGAGTGCGGATCACTCGGGTGGGCGGAGTGGGAGGCAACAATCGACGGGATCGAAACCGGACAGTCCGCACGACTGCGCTCCACCGTCATTCTGAAACTCGACAAGGGTTCTTGGAAGATCGTGCATGTTCACAATTCTATCCCCGTCAACAACGTCGAAGGATTCGGCTACGAGGCAAGGGGTTTTGAAGAGCTACTCGATGCCGCCCTCTCTACACCATACGAACTCGGCCAAAGCGGCATAGCGACCATCATGTTCACGGATATCGCTGACAGTACGACAATTGCTCAAGCGATAGGCGATTCACTTTGGAGCGAGGCCGTTGGTAGACATCTACGACTGGTCGAGACCCAGATCGTCGAAAGTGGTGGGCGCTTGGTGAAGTCACTGGGTGACGGCGTGATGTCGTCCTTCGCCTCCGCAAGGGCAGCCCTGTTGGCGGCTCAGAACATCCAACAGAAAAACTCAGCTGAACCGAAAGAGCCAAAATTACAAATCCGCATTGGCCTGCATACCGGCGAAGTGATTACTTCTGATGCCGATCACTTTGGGACCGTAGTCAACAAGGCCGCACGGATTGCGGCCCTCGCCGCACCCAGTGATATCCTCGTCTCGGATGCGACTCGGATCATGGTGGGCGGATCACCCGAGTTTCCGTTTGCCGAGCAGATAACAGTTCCGCTCAAAGGGCTGGACGGTGAACATACAATTTTCAAGCTGAACTGGCGTTAAGCCCTTCGATAAAACGGGACCGCGTGGCGAAGTCCGCTTAAGGGCCTGGACGACCGCTCCGGCCAGGCAGCGGCCATTCGTCACCGCTGCTTCCGACTTCTAATAAGCGGATGGGGTGGATGGCGTCTGCAGCCAACCGTCGCGCTTTGCGGCAAACTGCAGAAGACATCTTCTGCAAGGAAAGGAGCCCCACCATGGAAGTCACGACAATAGGATT
>NZ_JBQFYP010000022.1:0-35428 GCF_056541545.1 Ruegeria sp. AG7 | reverse complement strand
AAAAACTCAAGAACCCGCCGGTCACATATCTCCGGCGGTTTCCTTCTCCCCAAGAACCCGCTCCGCAAAGTCCATAAACGCCCGTATGATCTTGACGTCACGACGCTGGGACGATGTGCTCTCAGTAGTCAATCTTTCTTTTGCAATGAAACAGGTGGAGCATCGGAGGGTTCCTTCACACCGGCTTGCCCGAAATATCACGTGACCTGATCTGCCCTGATGAGACAGAGCGCCTAGTCCGACCCTGCGATAACTACTTCGATATCATTTTTATCGAGCATGTCCTGGATATTGGCAGGAGGACGGCGGTCGGTAAAAAACACATCAATTCCGGCCATGTTGTGAAGAGATATCGGAGCCCGCTTGTTGAATTTTCCGCTGTCGGCAACGACGATGCGCACTTGCGCATTTTCAGCCGCAGCACGTGCGATATTGGCTTCTTCGAGATCATGCAGCATAAAGCCCAAATCTCCATTCACGGCTCCAACCGAAAACACTGCCAACTGTACGTTGAAACGCTTCACAAGATCCAATGCCTCTGCACCGAAAGCACCCCCATCATGGGCGCGCAATTCTCCACCGGCCAGAAACACCCGGTTGTTGTTGTGCTTTGACAACGTGTAAGCGACGAAAACCGAATTGGTAACCACAAACAGGTCTTTATGTTTCCGCAACGCAAGCGCGACGTAGGCGGTTGTCGAACCGATATCCAGAAATAAGGAGTCCCCGTCGCTAATTGTATTTGCGACTGCCCGGGCTATTGCTTCTTTCGCATGCGCTTGCGTTCCCAAGCGGTTTTCAAAAGGTGGTTCTATTGCGTCTTCGCTAAGATGTACGCCGCCATGAACCTTCCGCACGATCTTGCGCTCTTCCAGTGCCTTGACGTTACGCCGGATCGTTTCATTGGAAACATTCAGTTTTTGAGCCAAGAGGCTGACCCTGCACGACCCGCCCGCATGTTGCAGCTCTCGAAGGATTTCTTCTTCGCGCTGATTTGTGGTTTTTCGTGGCTTTAACATGCGACCTCCTGAAAGGGGGATACGGCAGTCATCCCAATAAAACAATATTGCGCCCAATACGGTGCCATTCGGGGCTTTGTGTGCGAATTATAACGAATTATCGTGGAGAAATGTGGTTTTTATTGACGTAGTTGTCAGATTGGCGCAGCATGGAAGTGTAATAAACGAAAAACACTCAAAAAGCCACATTCAGGGAGCACAACATGATCAGGAAATTCAATACACTACACGCAATAACATTAGTCGCTGGCGTAACTGCTTCGGCTTCTTGGGCCGTCGAATCGACGGACCCTATCAAACTGACGCTGCATGATTGGTCAGGACAGCTGATCAACACCAAGATAATGGGAGCAATCCTTCAAGAGGCAGGGTACAACGTTGAATATGTTCAGGCGGACTATATCGCTCAGTTTGCGGGCCTGAAGACAGGTGATCTACATCTGGCAATGGAAATCTGGGAAACCACCGGGCGTGAAGCGCTGGACGAAGCCACCGCCTCTGGCAACGTGGTGAACGTTGGTGAAACCGGTCTGATGGCGATCGAAGAATGGTGGTACCCAGCTTACATGAAAGACCGCTGCCCAGGCCTGCCAAACTGGGAAGCTTTGAAAGACTGCGCAGGGGAATTTGCCACCGCTGAAACCTCGCCAAATGGGCGCTATGTCGGTGGACCTGTGACCTGGGGCGGTTTCGACGACGAGCGCGTCGAAGCATTAGAGCTAGAGTTTGAAGTTGTCCACGCAGGCACGGATGCCGCGCTTTTTGCAGAACTGGAATCTGCATATCAGCGTGAAGATCCGATCATGCTTTGGGTCTATGTTCCACACTGGGCCCCGGCCAAATATGACGGCGAATTCGTGGAGTTTCCGCCATATTCGCCCGAGTGCTACAGCGACCCGTCAGTTGGTGTGAACCCGGATTTGGCCTATGACTGCGGAAAACCGCGTGGTCCGATCTGGAAGGCTGCTTGGGCTGGCCTGCAAGAGAAGTGGCCGGGCGCGTATGACATCATCGAAGCCTATAACATCAATAACGACGAGATGAGCGCCATGGTCGGCAAAGCCGATCTGGACGGTGTGGATATTGATGCAGTTGTCGCGGATTGGATGGAGACGAACAAAGACCGTTGGTCTGGCTGGATCTCTAAATAATCTGCTTGGCCGAAGCGGTTACCCCGCTCTCCTCTACCGCTTCGGTCTTCTTCCGTTTTAGTACCGGACATCACAGATGACCCCCACAACAAAACTGTCCTGCCGAAACGTTTGGAAGCTTTACGGTTCAAACGCCGAGACCTTTCTGGCGCAAAATCCGAACCCATCGGCAGATGAAATTCGAAATGCGGGTGTTATCGGAGCGGTACGCAACGCCAATATTGAAATCGTCGAAGGTGAAATCTTCATCATCATGGGCCTGTCCGGTTCAGGCAAATCAACCCTGGTTCGTTGTCTGTCCAGGTTGATCGAACCCACGAGCGGCGAGGTTCTGTTCGACGACGCCGACCTGCTGCGCGCCGGCGAAAAAGAAATGATTGAAATTCGCCGGCACAAGATGGGCATGGTGTTTCAGCATTTTGCCCTGCTGCCGCACCTGACCGTGTTGCAGAATGTGATGTTCCCCCTGACCATTCAGGCTACGCCCAAACACGAGGCCGAAGCAAAGGCGAGAGACGTGGTGGAACTGGTCGGTCTGAAGGGGCGTGAAGACTACTATCCACGAGAGCTCTCGGGTGGTCAGCAACAGCGTGTGGGCATTGCCCGATCATTGGTGACAGAACCCGATTTGTGGTTCCTGGACGAACCTTTTTCGGCCCTCGATCCGCTGATCCGTCGCGAAATGCAGGACGAATTTCTGCGACTACAGGAACGGTTGCATAAGACTATTGTCTTTATCACGCACGACTTTGAAGAAGCCGTTCGCTTGGCCGACCGCATCGCCATTATGAAGGATGGTGAAGTCATCCAGATTGCCACCCCAGAGGAGCTGGTGATAAATCCAGCGACAGATTATGTGGCTGAATTCACGCGGCATATTCCGCGCTCCAAGGTTTTGACGGTTGGTGGTGTAATGACCGTCGGCGCTGCGGGTAAGGGTGAGCCCATTGTGCAATCAACCCGCGTCTCGGCCGTGGCGGAACGGATCATCACCGCAGATGCACCAATTCCCGTGACAGACAGCAATGGTCTGGTTATTGGCGCCATTGATCGCAAGGCTGTGGCCCATGTGCTATTCGGTGAAGGGGACGCGGTATGAGCCGCCTGTCCCGCAGCCAGCTTGTCATTCTACTGCTTGTCGGACTGACAATCCTGCTGGGGTATTTCGGCAGTAACCTGGGAAAAGCGCTGGATGCGCGCTGGATCACCAAATTCCCGTCGGCTTGGGTCGTCCCGTTCAAAACTTATATTTCATCTGCGATGTCCTGGTTGATCGAGGATGCAGCAATCGGCCCAGTTTCGTTCACCGACGTTACCCGCGCTGCCGCTTGGTTGATCGAACAGCCCTATGACCTTGTCTTGTCCCTGCTGGCCGAAGGTTTTGTCACCGGGCAAGGCAATGATGCGCAAGTCATTCTACCTGCGATCAGCTGGATTGTAGTGATCACCGCCGTAGTAGCTTTGGGACAGTATTGCCGGGACTGGGGGCTCGCGGCATTGGTCGGCGGCTGCTTTACCTATCTGGCCGTCTTTGGCCAGTGGGACAGCGCGATGGTTACGCTTGCCTCGGTCCTGATTGCGGTGCCCATTGGCGCGGGCGGTGGGCTGTTGTTGGGGATATTGGCCTATCGCCACCTGACTTTCGACCGCATCATCTCGCCCATTCTGGACTTGATGCAGACAATCCCGATCTTCGCCTATCTGGTACCAATTCTGTTCATGTTCGGCTTTGGACCGATTTCGGCGCTGGTCGCCACGATCATCTATGCGACACCGCCTATGGTGCGAATCACCACGCTTGCCTTGAGAGCCGTCGACCCCGAAATTTTGGACTTCGGGCGCATGGCAGGCACGACGCAAAAGCAGTTGATGTGGCGCGTTTTGGTTCCTTCCGCCAGCCACAGTCTGATGGTGGGTGTCAATCAGGTGATCATGCTGACGCTGAACATGGTCATCATTGCCTCGATGATCGGGGCCGGAGGATTGGGGTTTGACGTCCTTGCCGCGCTGCGCCGCCTCGATATCGGCGCTGGGTTCGAGGCCGGTATTGCCATTGTGGTTCTGGCCATTGCGGTCGATCGCCTAAGTCAGGCCTTCGCCGAGCGTATGGGGCAGGTACATCACGAGCTCCCCGGCTCGTGGATCACCCGCCATCGCCGGACAGTTCTGGTAATGATCCTGCTGATTTTGACCTGGGTTCTAGGGCAGTTCTCACCCCTGCTGCTGGAATATCCTGAAAGCCAGACGATCACCACTGGCGGGTTCTGGGATGACACGGTCAAATACCTGAACATCAATTATTTTGACACGTTCGAGGCGATCAAGATCTTCTTCCTGACGTGGTTCATGATCCCGATAAAAACGGTTTTGCTGGGAATCCCATGGCCTTGGGCGATTGCCATGCTGACCTTGCTGGGTTGGCACGCGGGGGGCTGGCGGCTGGCACTGCTGTGCGGAGGACTGGCGTCGCTGATCCTCGTATCAGGACTGTGGGCCAAGGCAATGGTGACAGTTTATCTCTGCGGAGCCTCTGTGTTTCTTGCTACTCTGATCGGAGTTCCGCTGGGTGTTGTGGCCGCACTGAACAAACGCGCCGGGACAATGATCAACCTGTTGATTGATACGTTGCAGACTTTGCCCAGCTTTGTCTATCTGATCCCGGTAGTGATGCTGTTCCGGGTCGGCGATTTCACTGCCCTGATTGCCATAGTCCTTTACGCACTGGCCCCGGCCGTGCGTTATGCGGCCCACGGCGTGCGATCGGTCAGTGAGGAATTGATCGAGGCCGGATTGGTTTCTGGCTGCACACGCACGCAACTCCTGCGCCATATTCGCTTGCCCATGGCCCTGCCCGAAATCCTTCTGGGCATTAACCAGACCATCATGCTGGCGCTGTCCATGCTGGTTATCACGGCCCTCGTTGGCACCCGCGATCTTGGGCAAGAGGTCTACATTGCCCTGACAAAGGCTGACACTGGCCGGGGTCTGGTGGCAGGGCTGTCCATCGCATTCATTGCCATCATCGCTGATAGGCTGATCAACGCTAGCGCTCGCCAGGCACGCATCCGCTTTGGAATGGAGAGTTGACATGACCCAATCCGACCTGATGACCCGCATTCGAAAGCTACCGATCTGGCAGGGCGAGATCAAAGCCACCCCGTTGACGGGTGGGATTACAAATGTGAACTACAAGGTCACTGACAGCAGAGGATGCTATGTGGTGCGTGTCGGTGACGACATCCCTTTGCACCAGGTGATGCGCTTCAACGAACTGGCTGCCAGTAAGGCCGCACATGCAGCGGGTCTGTCACCCGCTGTAGTGTTTTCGTCCAACGAATTGACAGTGCTGGAATTCGTCGAAAGCCGCACTTTGACCGAAGAGGACATACGCGACCCCAGTATGCTGCCGCGGGTGCTGGAGCTCGTGAAAGCCTGCCACCTTGAGGTGCCCAAGCACCTGCGCGGACCGTCGCTGGTGTTCTGGGTCTTTCACGTCATCCGCGACTATGCTGCCACTCTCACCGAGCGTGGAAGTTCGCATAAGGGCCTGATCCCGGAACTTGTGCAAATTGGAAATGACCTGGAAGCCGAAGCCGGGCCGTACGACATCGTGTTTGGCCATAACGACCTGCTTTGCGGCAACTTTCTGGACGATGGCACCCGCCTGTGGCTGATCGATTTCGACTACGCGGGATTCAACTCGCCACTATTTGATCTGGGGGGGCTGGCCTCGAACAACTCCCTTTCCAATGAACAAGAAGACTGGGTTCTGGAAACCTATTTCCAGGCACCCGTCACCAACCAATTACGTCATCGCTATTCGGCGATGAAATGCGCCTCGCTGCTTCGTGAAACCATGTGGAGCATGGTGTCCGAGATCACCTCGGAAATCGACTTCGATTACGCAGCCTACACGAGCGAAAATCTCGCACGGTTTCGCACGGCCCTGACCGATTACAAAAACACCTGAGGACAGATATGACCGACCTTCCAAATACAGCCAAAGCCGTCATCATCGGCGGCGGCATCATCGGCTGCTCGACCGCCTATCACCTTGCCAAGCTTGGTTGGACCGACACGGTGCTGCTGGAACGCAAAAAGCTGACTTCGGGCACCACATTCCATGCGGCGGGCCTGGTGGGGCAGCTGCGTTCGAACGCCAATATAACTCAGCTGTTGGGATATTCAGTCGATCTGTACAACAAGATTGAAGAAGAAACCGGTCTGGGAACGGGCTGGAAAATGAATGGTGGTTTGCGTCTCGCCTGCAACGAGGAACGCTGGACCGAGGTCAAACGGCAGGCCACCACAGCCCATTCCTTTGGTCTGGACATGCAGCTGCTGACCCCGAAGGAAGCGCAGGATCTTTGGCCGCTGATGGATATCGGTGACGTCATAGGCGCGGCGTTCCTGCCCACCGATGGGCAAGCAAACCCCTCGGACATTACCCAGGCGCTGGCCAAGGGCGCGCGCATGGCAGGCGCGAAGATATTCGAAGATACAAAGGTCACCGATCTTGAAATCGAGAACGGCAAGATCCTCGCCGTAATCACTGAACATGGCCGTATCGAATGCGAAAAAGTGATCGTGTGTGCAGGTCAATGGACGCGCGACTTTGCCGCCAAGTTCGGCGTGAATGTGCCGCTGGTACCAATGGAACACCAGTACATGGTCACAGAACCATTTGGTGTGCCCGGCGATCTGCCTACCCTGCGGGACCCTGATCGGCTGACCTATTACAAGGAAGAGGTCGGTGGGCTCGTCATGGGCGGCTATGAGCCGAACCCGATCCCGTGGGCGGTGAATGGCATACCGAAAGGTTTCCACTACACCTTGCTCGACAGTAATTTCGACCATTTCGAACAGATCATGGAGCTGTCGCTGGGCCGGGTGCCAGCGTTGGAAACTGCGGGGATCAAGACACTGACGAACGGCCCCGAAAGCTTTACTCCGGATGGAAACTTCATCGTGGGTGAAGCACCAGAGCTGAAGAATTTCTTTGTTGGCGCTGGTTTCAACGCCTTTGGCATCGCCTCGGGCGGTGGCGCCGGAATGGTGCTGGCAGAATGGGCCGCCAAGGGCGAGCCGCCTTTTGACCTGTGGTCCGCCGACATTCGCCGTTTTGGCCGCCCGCATTTCGACACCGATTGGGTCCGCACCCGCACAGTCGAAGCATATGGCAAACACTACACCATGGCCTGGCCACACGAAGAACACGAATCCGGCCGCCCCTGCCGCAAGTCACCGCTTTACGATTCGCTTGAGGATCAGGGTGCGTGCTTTGGCGAAAAACTGGGTTGGGAGCGCCCGAACTGGTTTGCCGACGCATCGCTGGGCGAGGCGCCAAAGGACGAATACAGCTTTGGCCGCCAGAACTGGTTTGCCGCCGTTGGTCGCGAACACAAAGCAGCCCGGGAGGCGGCCGTGCTGTTCGATCAAACATCGTTCGCCAAATTCGCGCTGAAAGGCCCCGACGCCCTGGCTGCGATGAACTGGATATGTGCCAATGATGTGGACAAACCGGTGGGCGCTCTGGTCTATACGCAGATGCTGAATGACAAGGGCGGAATTGAATGCGACCTGACCGTGGGCCGTGTAGCGCATGATGAGTTCTACATTGTCACCGGCACAGGCTTTGCCACCCACGATTTCGACTGGATCAGCCGCAATATTCCGGACGGGCTAAACTGCCAGCTGTTCGATATCACCTCCTCAAACGCAGTATTGTCGCTGATGGGGCCGAAATCACGAGACATTCTGGCGGCGGTTACCCGCGACGATGTGTCGAATGACGGGTTCAAGTTTGGTACGATCCGGACAATCGGTATCGCCGGTTGCCCTGTCAGGGCACTGCGGGTGACATATGTGGGCGAGCTTGGCTGGGAACTGCACTTGCCTGTTGAATATGCACAAACAGTCTACACTGCGCTGATGGAAGTAGGGCAGCCACACGGGTTGGTTAATGCAGGCTACCGCGCAATTGAATCTCTTCGGTTAGAAAAGAGTTACCGCGCCTGGGGATCTGACATCGGGCCCGATCACACGCCGTTTGAAAGCGGGTTGGGCTGGGCTGTGAAACTGCGCAAAAACATAAACTTCAAGGGTCGCGCGGCAAGCGAAAAGCAAAAGGCCGAGGGCGTCAAAAAGATGCTGGCCTGCTTTACCGTCGACCCTGATGTGGTGCTGTTGGGCCGCGAAACGATATACCGGGATGGAGAACGTGTGGGTTGGCTAACGTCGGGTGGCTATGGTTACACGACCGGCAAATCCATCGGTTACGGCTATGTCCGAAACCAGGGTGGTGTCGATGCGGAATTTGTTACGTCCGGCACATATGAGTTGGAGGTTGCGACCCAACGTGTCCCCTGCGACGTTACACTTCAACCGCTTTACGATCCCAAAATGGACCGTATCAAATCGTAACACAAACCCCTGTAGCTTGGATGAGGTTGGGGCAAATGTGTCCCAACCTCATTACCTCAGGAAAGGTGTTCATTTTCCAGTTAAACCAAGAGGTGTCCCGGCAGGATTTACTGTCCAGATCACCAGGTTGCCGGCAGATTTGGAATGCACAAGCACTTTGTTTCCTGTTCTCGCTGCGCAACGTCAAATACCCCGCCGAACTACCTGCGCTAGTGGGGAACAAGTCAGATGTTCAACTGCATGGATGACTTTGTTCGGTCCATTGCAACGAATGTCCTGAACTTTCGGATGTTCTTGTTCGAGAAGAATAACCGTTGGGTAAGCTTTTCATATTCCGACATATCTCGAACGATAACGATCAGAACAAAATCCACTTCACCAGTAACATAGTAACATTGCTGAACCTCAGGGGCACCAAAGAAGCTGTTCTTGATTTCATCAATTTTTCCGCCTGTCTCGGTTTTTAGTTCGACTTCGACGAAAATGGTCAGCGGCAATCCCACGGCTGCCGGATCAATATGCGCTGATTGCGCGGCAATGATCCCTTCCGCCTCCATGCGTTTGATCCTTCGCTGTACGCTGGGCGCAGACAGATTCACGCTTTCACCGATTTGACGGTGCGGCACCGTATTGTCCTGCTGCAACACCCTAAGAATCGCGAGATCGAAGCTATCCAGACTTCCTGATGAAAATTTTTGCTTCACGGCAACCTCATGCAAGTTTGTTTCAATTTTACCTGCAACTTAGAGCAAAAACATCACCGCCATTGATTTATTTTTGCACCAACAATGGAAGGACCACAAAATGCTCGCAAACTTTGAGACTGTCGGAATTGAAAGCCATGCAGCCAAGCCACGCTTTGGCCATGCCGCCGCAACCACTTTACCCCGCGAGGGTTTTGACCTCGCGCAGCGGGAAATTCAAAGCTGGAATGGATATGAAAGAGCCCCAATGCTATCCCTTCAAGGTCTAGCCGATGCGCTGAATCTGGGCACAGTCTGTTACAAGCATGAAGGGTTAAGATTTGGCTTGGGCAGTTTCAAAGCACTTGGCGGCGCTTATGCGGTTCTGCGGGTATTACAGCGTGAATTGACCGAAAAGGCAGGCCGGGAAGTCACCGCCGATGAGATTCGAAACGGCACCCATGCTGCCGAAATTGCAGACATAACCGTCATCTCCGCAACAGATGGCAATCACGGGCGTTCAGTGGCTTGGGGTGCCCAGCGCTTCGGCGCGCCTTGCCGAATTTACATTCACAAAGAAGTAAGCGAATTTCGCGCCGACGCAATGCGCCAGCTGGGGGCCGAAGTGATCCGAGTTGATGGAGATTACGACGCTTCCGTAGCACAGACCCGCATTGATGCAGCAGAACACGGCTGGTTGATCGTTTCGGATACTTCCTGGCCCGGTTACACTCAGGCCCCGCTTGATGTCATGGCTGGCTATGGGGTCATGGCGCGTGAGATCGTGCAGGACTTAGCTTTGCCACCCACCCATGTCTTCCTGCAAGGCGGCGTTGGAGGCTTGGCGGCTGCCGTCACCGCGGTATTCCTCCAGGATTGGGGGCAGAATGCTCCGCGCGTCATCGTGGTCGAGCCTGAATTGGCCCCCTGCCTTTTTGCAAGCGCCCAGGCAAATCGGCCTACAGCCGTCGAAGTAGGCGAAGAAACCATAATGGCTGGGTTATCCTGCGGCGCGCCGTCCGAATTGGCATGGAACGTTTTGGGAGAGGCCGCCAGCGGTTTCATGACGATCCCTGATCAGCTTGTGGCACCGGCCGTCCGCCTATTGGCAAACGGCGCTTTCGGAGATGAGCCAATCGAGGCTGGCGAAAGCGCCGTAGCCGGTCTGATTGGCTTGATCTGCGCGTCATTGCGCACCGACCTGCGACAACAATTTCAAATTACACCAAAATCCCGAGTGATGTTAATCGGGTCAGAGGGCGTCACAGATCCGCATGTTTTCAACCGGATCATGAATGATAGCAACTGACATGCGGAAATGACCCGCTTGGTATTCCCCCTTGGTGGAAGCCGCGCCCGGCTTCCACCTTCCGGCCAGGCCGCCGGAGTTTACCTCTGTCCCACCTGCAAGATACGCCTTTGTCCTTAGCCAATCATGCAGGTTCACTTCCTTTCGACAGAGAACCGCGTTCCCCAAGGGTCCGTCAGCTCTTGCGGTTGCAATACAGTCCCATCCGTCAACAGCACGATCTCGTCCAAGCCGCTGCTGTCAGTTGGACGAGCTTTTGCACCATTGCTGTTCCAGATATTGCCTGCAAAGTGATGGTGGTACCCGCCCGAACTGTAGAACCCTGCTGAACCTTCGTGCAGCATGCAGTCCTGCGCTAGATGTCGCGTCATAAATTCGTCGACCGAATTGATATCCCCGACCTGAAGGTGGACATGTCCGACCACCATATTTTCCGGAGCCCCGGACCAGTCTGTCCGGGCTGCACCTGCAATGGCCCCCAGATCCAGATGATGCGAGCCCATGCGGGTATACTTTCCATCCATCTGCCATGTATCAACAGGCCGGTCGGCGTAGATTTCGATCCCATTGTCTTCTGGATCGTTGAGATACAACGCCTCGCTGACGTCGTGATCCGCCGCCCCGGTCAACGGGATGCGGTTTTGTGCAGCATAGATCAGCCAGCGTCCCAGGTAATCGCGGTCCGGCATTAGAAAAGCTGTATGGAAAAGGCCCGCCGCATGCGGATAGCGACGCGCGGTACGGTCTTGGCGCAACTCGAGCAGAACGTTGTTTCCAGCGCCCAGTTTCAGGGTTTCGCCATCCCGCGCCAATTCCTCAAGGCCGAGCACTTGTTGGTAAAAGGTCCCAACAGCGTCCAGATCGTTCACAATCAGTGCCACACGGCCGATTGACACGGGGGCTTCACTGCTTTTCATGCCAAAGACTCCTTTTCTGAGATTCGAAACCCCCTTCCCATCAACCGCGCTGGCCTATGCCCGCGTTCCCAGCATATTCGCGATCATCGCTGTACTGGCGGCGGCAGTCAAACCTCCGGCCATCCTGTTTAGAAATCCTCGCCTGTGCACATTGCCGGGTTTGCAACATAGGAACCCTCGGCAAGCACGCGGTACAGATCGACCTGAACATCAGGATCGGCGGCCAGTTCACCGGCAACAGCCTTGATCAACTCAACCGGCCCCTCGCCACACGCGGTGGCGTGCTGAACATAGGTATCGCCAATATACCACGCGAAGTTGTTGAGGTTCCGGTAAACCAAAACATCCCGACAAAACCCTTCGTCCAGTTTGATCGAGGCCTGGGTTTGTGCGTCTTTGCTTAGCTTATCGGCAGCGAGCGGGGTACCTGCCCAAGTCGTCCGCCCATCATACCGACGTCACCCAGTGGACCCCTCGGACGACGTATTCGGCATGCTCCCCAATCTCGCACGCGTATCTTCTTTTACATCGCCCATGGCCATGCGCGCGAAGGCTTGCCGCCAGCCTCGGGCAAGGTCTGTCAGATTTGCGAGGGCTTCGGTATCTTCACGGGAAACTCGTCGTGTGAGACGGGCGCGGGTCACGTACAACACGCTCCAGTCCGGATTGCGCCTTTCAATCAACGTTATTCGATCTCCTGCTTCGACCTCACCGGTTTCCAGAACACTGTAGTACCACCCTGTGCGACCCGTTTTCTGAAACAGGTAGGGCATCCTTTCATTTCCAGTGTGCAGTCCCAGTTTCCAGCAGGGCTGACGGCCCTGGCTGATTTGAACGATTGCCGTGCCCAGCCTCAGGATGTCGCCAATGCACAGATTTTCCTCGGTCAAACCGGTTGTTGAGATGTTTTCACCAAAAGCAGCGGGCACTGCGCCGGGGGGCAGCTGCCCTTCTCTCTGCCAATCCGCATAGTGATCCTGCGCATAATGGTGAATGGCTTTCTCTGCACCGCCATGCACGGTCAGGCCCGCCTGTGCATCGTCAGAAAAACCAGTAAGAGAAATGACCTGACGTCCGGGCACCCGGTCCTTTTGAATGGCAGAGGGCGGCCTTGCTTCCCAGCGGTTAGTGACACGACCCAGGAAAATGCCACCGATTTCTGAGGATAGTTCAGGAAGGAACATTCAGGCTTCTTTGTGTTCGATGCATATCTTTTCTTCTTCGCCGCGCTCGAGGCTAAGGTTCAGCAAGGTGCAATAGTCATTTCCCATACCTGTCTCATGATAGGCGCAGGTCATGCATTTCCCGAACGAGTGACCACCGTTCGCTGCCAATGCCAACATCAAGCTCTGAAGCAGACCATCCTTGAGAGACACCTGAACGCTGGAGGGCAGATTGCCGATGGCGTCAGCAATCGGATTGGCCTCTGTCAAAACAGAGGCGCCCGCCTTGGACAGTTCGTACGAGATCGACCGCTGGTCAGATTTTTGTCGGTGCTCGGCAGCGTATCCCTTGCGCACAAGCGCTTTCAGTGTCTGGGACATCGTTCCGCGGGTTGTCCCAAGGTACTCAGCGACATGTGACGGTGAACGGGAAAACTGATTTGCCTCGGAAAGGTACTCCAGCGCCGCCCTTTGTGTCGGGTTCAGGTCGCCCGTCCAGCCCGCAGCGGAATCTATCCGGGCAAGACGGTTGATAAGGATACGAATACTGTGGGCGGTTCTCATGCCCAACAAGTAGCGAGTCGAAATTAAAGTTGCAATATGTTTCTCCGTTTGGTAGCGAGTCGATATCACTTTACCGGAGATAAGAAATGACACTCACCTGGAAATCACTTGCTGCAGTTGTGATCGGAGCTTCGTCCGCCGTCGCAGAAGGCGATCACGCGATACATCAGGAGGGGGCTGTTGTCTCTCCCGCTGATGTCGCCAAGGTGGCCGACTTTGACATCCTTGCAGCGCATGCGCATCGCAACGGCAATACCATTACGTTCCACATGACCACCAATGGTACTGCCGGGGCATCGGTGCCGGCAGGAACCGGGGCAGTAGGAGGGTCAGACGTCTGGTCCTATGTGTGGCCTACATCCCTGGATACGTCTGCAGTAGGTTTCGAAGGCGGCGCCGGCATCTTGGCAATGGCTGCAACCAGCCACCCGGATTTTGACGACACCCCGCTGTTTGATGAAAACGGCGATGGCGACCCAGCCAACGACGGTATCGAATGGCACAGCCACTGGGTTGTTCTCGCCCCGACCGAAACTTGCGGCCCGGGCGCCCTTGCAGTGCGCGATATCCCTGAAGGGACGACGCCAAAGCTTCCTGCAACCTGGCCTGGATTCCCAATCTTCCTGGACAGCCCAGGGTTCACACCGCTGTTCGATGGTCCGGAAATTCAAGTCAAAGCCGGATTTTCCAACGACGTTCAGTTGGAAGGCATCGCTTATGATGGCGTAACCTCTGCTCTGCGGGTAAACGCCAACATTCACGCTCCGCTTTTGTGCGTCACGGATGTTTTCGACATTGCCTCGGGCGACCTGAGCCTACCGGGCAAGCTTCAATAACGATGTCAGCCGGTCGTCTCAGGCAGGCGGCCGACCTCTGAACAGGAGAGATCAATATGCAAGCGCCTGAACTGCAGGTCAGTGAATGGTTCAACACTGACAAGAACTTAATGCTTTCGGATTTCCAGGGTAAGGTTGTCGTCATTGAGGCTTTCCAGATGCTATGCCCAGGCTGCGTCATCCATGGCATCCCTCTGGCACAAGCTGTGCGGGAGCATTTTTCCAACGAACACGTCGCCGTAATCGGTTTGCACACCGTTTTCGAACATCATGACGCGATGACCCCGGTATCACTGAAAGCCTTTCTTCACGAATACCGTATCAAATTTCCTGTGGCGGTCGACAAACAGGGCACCGGGCCTTTGCCGGAAACCATGGCGGCATACGGAATGCGCGGCACGCCCAGCCTTGTTCTGTTGGATCAGTCAGGACGGATTGCAGCACATCACTTTGGCCAGGTCTCAGAGCTGCAAGTGGGTGCAGAGATTGGCAGCCTGCTTGCCCGTAAGGCTGCCGCTGTGGACGCAAGTCGGCAACCCAGCCAGGCCAGGCGGTGTGATGACACTGGCTGCGCTGTGTGAAACGGCGGCATACAGAGGGCAAACCTAAGCGTATCTACCTCCTCGGCGTGCGCGACATTGGTTCTCCATTTTCTCTGCTAAGCAAAACTGCCCGGGTTCCACATGTTCGTTTAGGCACGGTACCGCGCCCGTTTCAGACTTGCGTACCCGCGACAGCGATACGGCCGGATTATCTGGACTACGGCTTCACATCATTTGGGGGAAGTTTCGCGAACTCTGTCGTGTACGACTGCAAACCTTGTCGCGTATGAGCGAGTGAACCCAGTGAATTTCTTACTAAATCCGTGTGATCGGCAAACTTCGTCGATACCTTATTTCTTGCAATACTCGGGGAAAAGGGCTGATGAAATTCATTCACATCACTGACATACACCTCGTCCGCGACTCCGGCCCGCTAAACGGCGGCTTTCCATCCCAGCGGCTGGACGCCTGTTTGGACGATATCGTTCGGTGCCATTCCGATGCGGCGTTCTGTGTCATCTCTGGCGATTTGGCTGAATTTGCCGAGGATGAGGCCTATCGGGCGCTCAAGGCGAAACTGGCCGCATTTCCGCTCCGCTCTTTTCTGCTGATTGGAAATCACGACGACAGAACTGTTTTCCAATCGATCTTCCCGGATCATCCAAAGGATGCCAACGGGTTTGTCCAGCATCGGTTCGAAACGGATGAGGGGGTTTTCTTGTTTCTCGATTCAACCAAAGACGGGCGCGATGTGCATGAAGGGCAGC
This sequence comes from Ruegeria sp. AG7, assembly GCF_056541545.1. NCBI lineage: Bacteria > Pseudomonadati > Pseudomonadota > Alphaproteobacteria > Rhodobacterales > Roseobacteraceae > Ruegeria > Ruegeria sp. AG7. Next base: position 20,054 of record NZ_JBQFYP010000022.1, on the reverse strand, counting down.
TTTGCCCTGCCCGGCTGGACTGGCTCAGGCAGCAACTGACCCAAGCCGAGGACAAGCCAACCTATGTGTTCCTGCACCACCCGCCCTTTGACCTTGGCATTCCCCTTGTGGACGAGATCAGGCTGGTCGAGGCGGACGCCTTTGCTGACGCCCTCAAACACGGGCGCAACATTCGGCATGTGTTTTACGGCCATGTGCACCGCATGACCTATGTGAACTGGCGCGGCATTCCATTTACCAGCCTGCCCAGTCTCAACCATCAGATTCCGTTGAATGCGGCCAGTGTCGATGGCGAGTTCTGCGACGAACCTCCGGCTTACGGTGTCGTACAGATCGCCGAGGATCAGCTGACGGTGCATTTCAACACTTTCCTGCAACGCAACCCATTGCATCAGACCTGAGGTATGGAAGCCTATTGGATCGCATTGGTTCTGGTTTCGGCGGCAACCCACCCATTGCGCGACCTTACGCTGAAAGGGGTTGCGCATCCGGTGTCGTGCTATGTCGGAGTGTCTCTGACCTGGGTGATTCTGGCGGCGGTTCATACGCTGGTCATGGGTCAGGAATTGAGCCTGTCGCTTGAGACCTGGCCCTTTGTCGCAATCTCAGCCCTTGGTTTGACCTTCTATTACTACGGCACATTGTCGGCCCTGAGACGTGGGAACCTGTCGGTTTATTATCCGATTATCCGTTCGTCGCCGATTGCCATTGTCGCCTTCAGCTGGCTGGCCCTTGATCAGCATTACTCGTGGTTCACCCTGCTGGGGATCGCATTGGTCCTGCTAGGCAGCCTGATGATTCAGAAGGCGCCTGGCGGGCTGCTGCATGATCACAAAGCATTCGCGCTGGCAAGTATGGCGATGCTGGGATCTGCCGCTTATTCGCTAAGCGATGCCCAAGCGATGAAGCTGACCAATCCGGCACCTTTCCTGTTTTTCACCTATATTCTGGTGACACCGCTGCTTGCTGGCATCAGGGCCTGGGAAGATCGCCACTTGTCAGCCCCGTTCCTGGGGGTCGTGCGGGGCTGGGCACAGGCACCGGTGCGGATCGCATTTGCCGGGATCGTGTCCTATCTGTCCTACCTGTTCATCCTAACCGCTTTTCAGCTTGGGGCTGAGGCCGCCACAGTCAGCGCGGTCCGGCAAGCATCAATCCCGGTTTCGGTGACCCTCGCAGCGATCATCCTCAAGGAATCCCGCTTTCTGCACCGTATCGGCTGGGCCAGCCTGATCGCACTGGGAATTCTCTTGATTACGCTGTCCCGAGGTTAAACATGTATCCACTGTCTTGATGTACCGCAAATTCACCATTCTTCCACTGGCCTTGTTTGGGATCTTTCCGGACAAAATGGCCGGTCCTGTAGTGGCGTGCACGACAAAACCAAAGGATTATACTGATCGACCCGAAACGCTCTATCGCTGGACCCAATGCTAGGATGCCGTAATCGTTCTGACAGTGCAAATACGCCAATTCCTAAGCGAAAAATGAACTTGGCAATCCCTAAGATCGAAATGCCGCTATATTACCCGATCTCCAGATTATTACAGAAACAGCCCACACCAGTCACCGGCCACTGATTCTGCCGAGCCATTCGGATGTCGCTTCTAGCCCTTGCCGCAGGATAGTAAACATATGCTCGATTTCGCCTTGTGTAATGATGAGGGGCGGCGAAAGAACACACATGTTGATCACGGGTCGAACAAGCAGACCGCGTTTCTGGCATTCCATATCGATACGGCTGCCAATCTCATAGTCGCGCCCCAGCTCGCTCTGGGGATCGCCATCGACTGAGCACTGAACACACCCCATCAATCCCATCCCACGCGCATCGGCCACGATGTCAATCTGGCGCAACTGCTGTAACTGATCCTGAAAAACCGGGCCGACTTTTCGAACGTGTTCGAGTATCCTTTCCCGCTCGATAATCTCGATGTTTTTCAACCCGGCAGCCGCGCTGACCGGATGGCCCGAATAGGTATAGCCATTCGAAAAGGTGGCATCTTTTCCCGCAACATCCGCAATCAACCTGTCAGAAATAATCGCGGCCCCCATCGGCGCATACCCGGATGTCATTCCTTTGGCACAGGTGATTATGTCAGGCTGAATGCCAAAGACAGCCTCGGAGGCGAACCAATGACCCAAACGACCGAAAGCCGTCACGACCTCGTCGGAAATATACAAGACATCATACTTCCTGCAGATGTTCAGGCAGCGTGCGTGATACCCAATTGGTGGTACGATGACGCCGCCCGAGGCCAAAACCGGTTCGGCGATAAAAGCGGCAACATTTTCCGGGCCAAGTGCCACAATGGCGTTTTCGAGATCGGCAACTTTCTCGTTCAGAAAGCTTTCATCGCTTTGACCGGGCGCGCGGTAAAGCGGGTTCACGTCCGGCAGGAAATGCGCCAGGTCGTCGGCCTTGTCGAGCCAGAGCCTGTCACGTTCCTTCCCACTGACGCTGGCCGCCAGATATGTGCTTCCGTGATAGGCTTTTTGCCTTGAAATGATTTTCTTTTTCTCTGGCCAACCCATTAGGTTGTTGCGGAAATGGACAAACCGGATGGCAGTATCAACCGCAGTGGAACCGCCGGTTGTAAAGAAGACATTATTCAGGTCACCCGGCGCACGTTTGGCGATTTCGCGGGCAAACTGTGCCGCAGTCGAGTTTGTGTTGTTGAAGGGCGAGAAATAGGCAAGGTTCCGGGCTTGCTCGGCCATTGCTTCGGCCATTTCCGCGCGTCCATACCCAATCTGGGTGCACCACATGCCCCCCGGTCCGTCGATCAGGCGTGCACCTTTTTCGTTTATCAGATGAATGCCGCTGGCACCTTCGATAAAGGTGCGGTCGTTTTCACCCAAAGCCTCCATCCCTTCCCACGGGTGCAGGAAGTGGTCGTTGTCCCATTGCTTTACGTTGGAATTATCCATGGCGCGCCATGCTTTCCGCGCTTAACACAATGGGAAATTCTTCGCGTACCCGAGCGTCCAAGGCGCCAAAATAGTTGGGGAAATGGCTGTCGAGGATGGAATTCGCCTTGTCGCGGGCGCGGTCCAGAAGATCCGTTTTCCCCTCGTTCTCCCAAGTGTCCGTACGCTCTCGGTCCATAAGCTGAGGGTAGACGAATTCGCTGTTCATATAGCTCAGCGTGTGCGGATTGCCGAGGAAATGACCCGGATCTATGGCACATTGGTGAATCACATCCACCGCCATGGTTTCATCGGTAACCTCTATCCCGCGCAACGATCGCAGGATCATGCCGCCGGCTTCGTCATCGATGACCATGCTTTCAAAGCTGCATCCCATAAGACTACCGATCATACCACCAAACTCGCACAGGCGATTGGCGCCGGCATGCGCTGCAAGGGTAAAGGTCAGCGCCTTTTCCAACCCGTATTGTGCATCAGGTATTTTTGCATCGGTCATACCTGCACCCACCGAAGTGGGAAGGCCGTAAAAGTTGCCCATCTGAATTGCTGCGGCACCAATCAGCGCCTGTTCACCACTGCCGCCGGTGAAAGACCCGCTGCGCAGGTCCGTTATGAAAGGCCAGGCCGCAAAGCAGATAGGGCAACCCGGCGTGATCAGGTTGACGATGGCGACGCAGGCAAGTGTTTCGGCGACGGTTTGAACCAGTGTTCCCGCAAGCGTCGCCGGAGCCGTGGCCCCGGCTTGAGGCGGCACGGCCAGATCAACAGTCAGGCCCAGCTTGGCCGTATCGATCAAGATTTCCATGTTTTCCTTGCCGACCCGCAGAGGGGAAACAATGGGGCAGCCGCCGAATATGACGCTTGGCTTTTTCAGGAAAGCCCCCTCGCCGCCCTGAGCCAGGTCAAACATGCGGATGGCATGTGGAATGTGGCTGCGGTCGCGGAATGTCAGGCAGGCGGGTTTTTGGCTGCCTGCAAGCATGGCGTAAATGGTGTTCATGTCATGGGTGAAATCATCGGTCACATCCGTCGCCAGAACCGTGTCGCCCAGCATGTGAATGTTTTCCAAACGGTCTACCAGGCGGGTGAAATCATAAACATCACGCAGAACCGACGGACGATAGGTTTTGGTTTTGGCATCGAATGTTGTCACGGCGGTTCCAGAGTTGGCGAAGTAAACGCTCTCTGCCGAACAATGCATGTCGTCTTTGCCTTCACGCTCTCCGCGGGCATAGACATAAAACTCCTTGGCAGCACCAGCCAGGATGTCTTCCATCAGGGCGCGTGGAAAGCACAGCCGGTTGAGGTCACTCAACATAGCACCTTTGGGAAGCACCAGCTCAAGCAACTCCGGGAAATGGTCGGTAATACCGGTTTGTTCCAGAACGGTCAGGGCTGCATGATGGATGTTCTCCATATCGATTTGAGTCAGAGGTCTATAGCGTCCGCCGCTCAGACCCCCGCGTACGGCTTCGTTACCCGTGGTCGTCTGTTGTACCTTCAGACGCGCTGCGCGCCCGCCGCCCCCGCGACGACGTGAACGGGTTGTTTCATTGGTGCTGTTCATGTCGCATCCTCTGCCAAATCAATAATCTCACGGCGAAACCAGTCTTTGTCTGCATCGGCCTTTGGGCGCTCGAAATCGCGGGCGGCGCGATGGCCGGCAAAAACCGCGTCTGCGATCAATCCCGGCGACGCGGCATCACCAATGAGGTCAAGGGTTTTCAAACCGGCCCCCTTCAGGCTGTCGAAAAGGGCAGTTTCACGCTTGCGCTCGGTCACCAGAACCGTTGAGGCGCACGGGATTTCAATTTCGCGGCCGGTAAAGACACAGCCGATCCGCACCGCGCCGCCCTGAACCGCCGTAAGCACCTCATTGCAGCGGATATCCACCCCCAGTTCGATCATACGGGCCTGGATGCGGGACTGTTCCAAAGTATGAACGGCGTAGGCCGAAACCAAACTCTCTGGCGTGGCAAAAATGACCTGATATCCGGCAGTCGCCAGTTTCTCGGCAATCACTCCCGCCAGATAGATGTGGTCATCATCATAGATCATCACCGGGCCGCCCGGGGGCAGAACCCCATTCATGATCTCATCAGGCGTCAGCACCTTGGCACCCGGCATGACCGTGGGCAGGCGGCGCTGCGTGTTGCGACCCACGCCATCTGCGCGCCAATAGCTGCCGGTTGCGACAAAGACATGTTCGATGCCAAGCTCGGAGACTTGTCCGGCTTCGAGCTTGCTGTCCGTGAACAACTGTACGTTGGCCCGCTGCTTCAGATCGTTCAGGCGATAGTCAACCACCCGCGACCAGGCGGCGAGGCCGGGAAGTCTGCTTTCCCTGCCAACCCGTCCACCAAATTCGGTCGAGGCCTCGGCCAGTGTCACCTGATACCCGCGCCGTGCCAATTGCATGGTGCATTCCAGCCCCGCAGGTCCGCCACCGATGACCAGCACTTCTGCCTCGCTTTTTTTCGGCTCAATGATCTCGGGGTGCCAGCCGCGGCGCCATTCCTCGCCCATCGTTGGGTTTTGTGTGCAGCGGATCGGAACACCCAGATTGTCCGACGACACGCAGATATTGCAGCCGATGCATTCGCGGATTTCGTCGATCCTGCCTTCCTCGATCTTTTTTGGTATGAAAGGGTCCGCAATGGATGGCCGCGCGGCACCGATAAGGTCGACAATTCCCTTTTTGACCACCGACAGCATCATGTCCGGGGACGTCAGTCGGCCAACGCCAACAACAGGTTTTCGGGTGATCTGTTTGACGTGAGACAGAAACGCGTTCTGATAACCATCTTCGGGCTGGAAACGGGTCGTTGCGCTGTCATTGGACCAATCCGCCACATTCACGTCCCACAGGTCGGGAAGATCGGCCAATAGCTCGACAATGGCGCGGCCTTCTTCTGCCGCCTGCATACCGTCGGCGCCCATCATCTCGTCAATGGCAAAGCGGAACGCCACGGCACAGCTGTCGCCTATGGCATCGTGGGTGTCTTCCAGCAGTTCACGGGTCAGCCGCACACGATTTTCAAGCGACCCCCCATATTCATCGCTGCGCTGGTTCATATGGGGCAGCATGAAATGCTGTGCCAATGTCATGTTGTGCCCGGCATAGACATAAACGATGTCAAACCCGGCCTCTTTCGCGCGCAGGGCCGCGTCGCGGTGCCAGCGGCGAAGTTCCCTAATATCAGCCTTGTCCATGGCTTGCGCGTGCTTTGGTTGCGTCGTATCCACAGACATTTCGGACGGTGCAAGAACCGGAGCGCGGGTCAGCAGGTTTTGCGCATGGTTGCCGTTATGAACCAGTTGGATGGCCGCCAACGCACCATGTGCATGCACCGCATCCGTCATCAGACGCAGCGCAGGCACATCGCGCGCATCCCACAGTCGCCCTTCTGGGAACGGGGACAAATCCGAGGTCGGATGAATCTCGGTCTCCTGATTGGACACCACGGCCCAGCCACCTTCTGCTTTCATTCCCCGCACGGCAGCGTCCGCCCGCGGCCTGAGATGCCCCATCCCGGTGCAATGCGGCACCTGATAAAAGCGGTTTCTGGCTGTCACCGGCCCGATCTGGACCGGTTCAAAAAGCAGAGCATATGGGTTCGCGTTCGACATAATCACGCGTTTTCCTGTAGTTGGGTTCCGGAGCCCTTAGGCCCCGGATGATGGGTTGTGTTAGAAGCCGGCTTTGATCCGCTCGAATTCGGCCAGCATCTTCGCCTCAAGCTCGGGGTTCACAGCATCAAAAAACAAGCTGCCTTCGAAGAAGCTTTTGGGATCGGAAAAACCATAGGCTTCGATATTGGCCTGATCGGCGATTTCAAACGCTTTTGCGTTGGAATGCGGGTAGCCCCAGTTGTCGATGATGTACTGACCACTGGCAGGGTCCGTAAGCGCGTTCAAAAGGTCATAGACCTGATCGACCGGTGTCGTGGACGATTTCAGATGCACATAGCCACACGCCCAGGTCGCGATGCCCTTGTCCACGTTGCGCATCATGGCCGCGGGCACTTCGTTCCAGATCAGGTTCAGTTCGGACTGGTTCCAGGCCCAACCCATTTCGATCTCGCCACTGGTCATGGCCTGGTCAAACTGACCCGCATCGGACCAGTAAAAGCGCATGTTCGGATGGATCGAGCGCAGGAAATCCGATGCTTCCTTGAATTGCTCATCGCTCAGGTTGGTGTAGTCATCCGCGTTTCCGGTGGCCAGCGCGGCCAGGGCATAAGCAGACGATGCGGCATCCGGGATGGCGATTTTGCCCGCAAAGGCCGGGTCCGCCATCAGTTGCAGCGAGATGTCATCCCCCGAGATCTTGTCGGTGCGATAGATAAGGCCCGTGTTCCCCCATTCAAACGGCAGCATGTAAAGCTGGCCGTCCAGAACGATGGCGTCGACCTCTTTGATCTCGGGCAGCACATCCGCCCAATTGGTCAGCTTGCTTTCGTCCAAAGGCTGAATCAGATCAGCTGCGACCCATTTTCTGACAGCGTCGGAACAAGGATGTGCCAGATCAGCGGTAAAACCGGAACTCAGCTTGGTAAAGGCTTCTTCCTGGCTTCCGAAATAGGAATAGCTTGGTGCTTCGTCCCCGTATTTTTCCATGTAACTGGCAAAGAACCCAGGATCTTCATATCCCGACCAGTCAAAAACCGTCAGATCAGCGCCACCTGCACTGGCACCGCCTGTCGTTAACGCCGTCGCACATGCGAAGGCCGCAATTCCCTGAAGTTTCATTCTATCCTCCCTCTGTTTTATTCCGAATTCGTACCAAGATCGATCACACTGGCCGCCTGAAGCCCCAGCCAAACGGTGTCGCCACGTTTGAAATCGACCGTGTGAAAATAGTTTGGAACCGAGACCGAGATTGGTTTCTCGGCTCCTGCCACCTGAATGTGGTAGTGAATATTTTCACCGTAGAAGGCGACGTTGCTGACAGTGCCTTGAACCGTTGATGGGTAGTCTTCAGGCCGGTCCGCAGCAATCTCCAGCTGTTCCGGCCGAATACCGATATTCATGTTTCTGGCGCTGGTCGCCACATTGGGATTTCTTTCGATTTCCATCCGCCCGAAGGCAGCCGCATCGATTGACAACGTGTCACCGCTTTCGTCCAGCAACCGGGCCGGCAATATGTTCATCTCACCGATGAAGCGGGCCACTTGCTGATCACAGGGACGGGCATAAAGCGTTGTTGGCGTGTCCACCTGCTTGAGTTGCCCGTTGAACATCACGCCGATACGGTCGGACATGGTCATCGCTTCGTACTGATCATGCGTGACCATCACAAAGGTAATGCCAAGCGACTGTTGCAGATTGCGCATTTCAAACTGCATCTGTTCACGCAGCTTCTTGTCAAGCGCTGACAAGGGTTCATCCAAAAGCAACACCTTTGGCCGCATGATCAGCGCGCGGGCAAGCGCCACCCTTTGACGTTGCCCGCCCGATAACTCGCTTGCGCCGCGATCCTGAAGACCACCCAGTTCGACCATTTCCAAGGCTTCGGCGACGCGCTGATCGATCTCGGCCTTAGGCGCTTTGCCCCGCAACCCGTAGGCTACGTTATTCCCGACATTGAGGTGCGGAAAGATTGCGTAGCTTTGGAAAACCATGTTCGTCGGGCGTTTGTTGGCGGGCACTCCTTCCATATCCTGACCGTCAATCAGCACCTTCCCTCTGGTAAGTTCCTGAAAGCCCGCGATCATGCGTAAAACCGTGGTCTTGCCACATCCCGAAGGACCGAGGAGCGAAAAGAACTCGCCCTCTCTGAGGTCAAGGTTTATGCCGCTCGCGGCCACAAATGTGCCGTAGCGCTTTTCGACATCCCTGAGCTCTATGATGTTTCTGTTTGTCATCGGACCTCAGATGCGGATGAACGGCGGCGGAAGTATTCAGCCAGAACCAGAAGCAGAACCGAGGTTAGCAACAGGATCGACCCCAGTGCCAAAACATTTGGAAGCTTGGCGGGGAAACGGATCTGGCTCCAGATATAAACCGGCAGGGTTGGCTGGTTACCGGACAGGAAAAAGGCGAGGACGAATTCATCGAAACTGACGGTGAATGTGACCAAAACACTGGCTACGATACCGGGGGCAACGACCGGCAGCGTCACGCGACGGAATGTTTCGAACACACCGACGCCCAGATCGTAAGATGCTTCCTCCAGTGATGCGTCGAAGTCATCAAAGGCAGACTTCAGGATCGAGACAGAGAACGGCAACGCGAGAAACGTATGGCCCAGAATGACGGTCAGCAAAGACGGCTTGAGACCGAGAAACAGAAACAGGACCAGCATTGAAGAGGCGACGATTATGCCCGGGATCACCAAAGGCAGCATCACCAGACCTTCTGCCGCGCGTTGACCCCGAAAACGGTACCGAACAAAGGCACGGGCGGCGAACAATCCCATGGCGGTCGATAGAAGGGCAACAACAGTTCCGACGGCAAGCGAATTCCAAAGCGCCTGGATCAACGTGTCCTGCTCGCCTAGCTTCCGATACCAGTCCAGTGTCCAGCCCTTGATCGGGAACGCAACGATTGTGCCGCTGTTGAACGAGAACAAGGGCAGGAACAGAACCGGCAGGTAGAGAAACAGCAGATAAAGGAACGCATAGGCTGTCAGTGTCGAAGGACGTCTCATCTGATCCGCCTCCCCAGCCGCGTTGCGGACATGACAAACACGATGGCCACAAAACCCACCGACAGCATTGCGATCAGCGATAGCGTAGCCCCAAGGGGCCAGTTGTTGGCGGCCCCGAACTGCACCTGAATAAGATTGGCGATCATCTTCCCATCTGAACCACCAACCAGAGCCGGCGTCACATAATCACCAACTGTAGGGATGAAGATGATCAGGCAAGCGGCAATGATACCTGGGATCGTCAGCGGCAGCGTCACCCGCATAAAACGTTGAAAGGGGCTGTTCCCAAGATCTGTTGCAGCCTCAAGCAGACTGGGATCGATTTTCTGCAATGAGACATAGATCGGCAGGATCGCAAATGGCGCCCAGGCATGAGCGAGCGTCAGCACGACTGCGAATTCGTTGTAGAGCAGGAAGTCGAGAGGCTCGCTGATCAGACCCAGCGCCAGAAGTGCAGAGTTCATAACGCCGTTGAAACCCAAAATGAGTTTCCAGGCAAATACGCGCAGCAAATAGCTGGACCAAAATGGAATGGTGATGAGCAGAAGCCAGATGGTCTTTTTCTGGGCCTTTATCGCGATAAAATACGCGATGGGATAGGCCAGTGCGACGGTGACTACGGTCACCGCTCCGGCAATCCAGATCGACCGAAGCATCAGGTGACGGACCAGCGGATCCGCAAACGCATCGCTGTAATTCTTCAGCGTCGGTGTCTTGTCGAGCGTCACATAGGTTTGGGTCCAGAATGAATAGGCAATCAGGATCAACAATGGCGCCGCGACCAGAAACCCCACGTAAGCCGTGGCTGGCGCGCTGAGGGTATATCCCCGGGACGCTTCGCTGCGAATGATCACCCAACCTCCCTTCCCGAAATTCACGAGTTACTAATGGACGATCGTCCATTAAATGTTGCGCCAGAAAGGCCTTTCGTGTCAATATTCCTTTGATCTACCTCTATGAGGCATTCACAAACGGTTGGTAACATTGAACAAAGTGCAAAGCACCAAGGAACAAAAACGCGGTTCAAAGCGGGATCCGGAAGCCAACAAACAGCTACTGATCGACGCGACTCTGGACACAATTGCCGATATTGGAGTTACCGATACCTCGGTCAGCCGAATCTGCGAGCGCTCCGGCCTGTCGCGCGGAATGATCCATTTGCATTTCGGGGGTAAGGACAATTTGCTGACCGCAGCCGCCCGGCATTTCAGCACCGAGTATTATGCCGAGATGGACAGAAGGACGGATCTGGGCGCGAGCGCAACGCCCGAAGACCGTGTTATGGCAGTGATTGAGGCCGACCTGTCAGAAGCACTGCTCAATCCGCGCAGTACAAAAATCTGGCATGCGTTTCGGGGTATCGCAAGCTCTCATCCAGGTATCGCCCGTTACAGCAGCACTCAGGATGACAAACTTGTCGAAACCTTGCGGTCCGCGTTCAAAGAGATAGCCCCTAAAAACGGACGTGACCCGAACCTAGTAGATGACGCAACCAGCGGAACGCTCGCCTTGCTGGAGGGGATGTGGGTGAATTACCTAACCGATATGCAGGGATTTTCACGCCGCCGCTCTGTCAACCTTGTTCGAAGGTTTTTATGCGGACTTTTCCCCGGAAAATTCTAGGTTTAAGCCTTGGCGGTGTTCTAGTTCAAGTTGGATAACTCGGAGACAGAAGTTTCTGAGAGAAAATTGTTCCGGGCGCATACAATCAGCTCGTCTGTGCTTTCGTTTTGAAACAACTGCGACTGCCGTGCCATTACTTACATACCCAAACTTGGGACACTGTCAGGTGACGAAGCCCCCTGCCCCACGGGCCTAAGGCGCTTGTCCACTTGTCGACAGATACAGGTTATTCGTACCCAAACCGGACATGGGTGACCTTTCCTGTAGGCTCGGATTTTGGCTTAGCCACCACAACAATGCCTACACGCCACAAAAAAAGTTTCACTTTGGGGAATTTTTTCCAGGCGCCTTCGTAGTTGTATTGTCTGCCATCCGGCAGACCTGAAAAAGTCGGAGAATCCAATGTCCCTAAAATCCCTCACTTTTACCGGTGTCGCGCTGGTTGCGACTGCAACCGGTTCATTTGCGGATGGTCACACCGGTGCGCCAGCCGTAACTGGCCAGCTCAACGGAGAAACCTTCCTGATGGATGCGCACAAGATGACGCTCTATACCTTTGACAAGGACGAGACAGGCGTTTCGAATTGCTATGATGACTGTGCCGCCAAATGGCCGCCGCTGATGGGTGATTCCAACATGGAACTGAAAAAAGGCTACAGCCTGATTGAACGCAAGGATGGCAGCGTTCAGGTCGCCTACAAAGGAAAGCCGCTTTACCTATGGTTCAAAGACGAAAACCCTGGGGACATGACAGGGGACGGTGTAAAAGGTGTTTGGCATATCGCACGCCCCTGAACCTTGGTGCCGGGGGAAAGTTTCCTCCCCCGGCTTACGTACATGCTTCAGTCATTTGAAAACCAGCTTGAAAACTGCCTTCCCGATCTTTGGCGTTATGCCTGGTCGCTGACCCGTGATCGGGATGCGGCGGATGATCTGGTGCAGGATTGTGTTGAACGCGCCCTTCGGAAACGATTGCTATGGCTTCCGGGACGGCCGTTGAAACCATGGCTCACTAAAATATTGTTGAACCTCTATCGGGACAGGTGGCGTCGAGAGGCTAGATTCAACACTGTCGATCTCGACAACATTTCGACGCTGGCAGCTACAACAAGCACGGCCGAAGAACGGTTGGAACTCAAGGCTGTCTGGAAGGCGCTGGATTCTGTTCCTCAAGATCAGCGAGAAGCCCTTCTTTCTGTTGTGATTGGTGGGTTAAGCTATGACGAAGCGGCCACAACTTTGTCCATTCCAAAGGGTACGCTGATGTCGCGGATCTCGCGCGCGCGTACTAAAATCAAATCTGAAATGGACGCTTCGACCGCCGTGAAGATCAGGAGCGTGAAATGACGCACACCCCATCCATCGAAGACCTGGTTCAGCGTAGCATAGACGGTGAGTTGTCACCGGAAGAGAGCGAACGCCTTGACCGTCACCTTGCCCGTCACCCGGACGATGCAGCGCGCGTTCGTGCAATGCAGCGTCAATCTGATCTGATAAACAAGGCGGTCCCTGTACCTTCTGCGGCACATCTTCGAAGTCTGCGGAAACAGGCCACGCCACCTTCGCCAATCTCTTTGAGGCTGGTTGCTTCGGTCGCGGTTTTTACAGTCGGATTCGGCTTGGGATCTTATTTGCAACCTTGGAACAGTGGAACAACCGACGATCTGGCATTGTTTTCGCAACACGCAAAGGCGGCGCATTCTCTATTCGCCGTTGAAGTTCTTCACCCTGTGGAAGTCGCCGCTGCGGAAAAAGACCACTTGCAAACCTGGCTCTCCAATCGTCTGGGCTCTGCCATTATCGCGCCGCAACTTGGGGAAACCGGGTTTTCCCTGATTGGAGGACGCCTTTTGCCCGCAGGAGACCAAGCCTCAGCTTTATTTATGTACGAGAATGCAGAGGGTGATCGGTTAAGTTTGATGGCCACGCATGGCGACACAACTCAAACTCAATCATTTCGGTTTCGACAAGAGGACGGGTATCTTGTCGTCTTCTGGCAGGACGGACCCTGGCAGTATACGTTGGTCGGAGACCAGCAGCGCGACCCGATGGAACACATCGCCCGCTTGGCGCATGGTCAAATGATCTAGAGACTGCTTTGAGCGGCTTCATTCGCGCAGAAGCTTTGCGAAACCCGCAAGTTTACAGCAAAAAGCAGTCCGAAGTTACCGGTGTCTGTTGCGGTGAACCGCACCAAGTGGCAAGAACTTTTTTGTTGGTTGAGAATATCTTAACTCCGCGTATGCCGGTCAATGAACGGTGTTCGGTATTCAAAAGGAGAGCTACATGGCAAACCTATCAGGGGTTCGTGCGGCAGTCATTGGAACGGGTTTTATCGGAACAGTTCACGTGCAGACCTTGCGCCGCTTGGGTGTGCAGATAGCTGGCGTTCTTGGCTCATCTCCGGAAAGAGGCGCAGCCGGCGCCGCAGAACTCGGTGTGGCACAGGCATACTCGTCCTTGGAGGAGTTGCTGGCCGATAATAGCGTGGATGTGGTTCACGTAACTTCCCCAAACCAGGCGCATTATCCGCAGGTCATGGCCATCCTCAGAGCCGGAAAGCACGTGATCTGCGAGAAACCACTAGCAATGACCAGCCAGCAGTCGGCTGAAATGGTCGAAATGTCGGCTGCGTCCGGTAAGATTTGCGCGGTGTGCTACAATATCCGGTTTTATCCCTTGAACCAGCACGCACACGAAATGGTCAACCAAGGGGATTTGGGCGATATCCGCCTTGTCACAGGCCACTACCATCAGGATTGGCTTGCGAAACAAACGGACTGGAACTGGCGATTGCGGGCCGAGTCAGGAGGAGTTCTGCGTTCGGTTGGCGACATTGGCACGCACTGGGTCGATTTGACGGGCTTTATTACAGGATTAAAGGCAAAATCCGTTTTCGCGGATTTGACGACATTTCTACCGGAGCGGCAGCGTCCGATGGGGCCAGTTGGAACATTCTCAAACGCAGGTGGCGCAACCGAGACCGTGGCGATTGATACAGACGACAGCGCAGCAATCCTGATACGGTATGAGGGCGGCGCCAAGGGGGTCATGACGACGTCGCAGATCAATTTCGGACGCAAGAACTCCCTAGTCTGGGACATAGCCGGAAGCAAATCCAGTGCGGCATGGGACAGCGAAAAGCCGGATCATCTGTTCATAGGTCATCGCGACGCCGCCAATCAGGTATTGATGCGTGATTTTACCCTGATGAATGCAGCCGGGATCCGCGCCGCGACTTTGCCTCCGGGCCATGTCGAAGGCTTCGCGGACAGTTTTTTTAACTTTTTTAACAGCGTTTATCTGGACATTTGCGCAGGCACGCGCGGGCAAGGCAGCACGTGGGCAACATTTGAAGACGGTCACTATGAAATGCGTTTCTGCGAGGCCGTTCTCAAATCCGCCCGAGAAAGCCGCTGGGTCGATTTGGTCGAGATTTCAGATTGATGCCGCCAAACGCGGCGTCCAGTGTTCTGTTAAAACACTGACTGCCGCCGGGATCTGTCGCAAACTTCACCCCCACCTGTTGTCCGTCGTCAGGGATTTTGGTACAGATGGCTATCTGTTCTAAGAGAGGGTCCGGCGCATCTGACTGGTTTGATTATGCGGCCTATTTGCGACGATCCCAAGCGGCTTGATGTCGTGTTTTTCACGAAGTTTGTCTTTAGGTGCCCCGCGGTTATTGGGTGCTTTCCGCTATTTTCCTGTAGATCATATCGCTCCTAACAGGTGCCAAGCCATTCTTTCCGCCCCCGATGCCGAAATCAAATGCTGGTGCGCTTGACGGCAAGTGTATCTCGTTTTAGATAGTTAGTTATTACTCACTAACAAAATGATATCCAATGCCTGCACGCAAGCCCGCAGATGAACGCAAGACCGAGATCGTACAGGCAATGCTGCGTCTCGCGGACGAGTTGGGCCCAGATCGCCTGACCACGCAGTCGGTTGCTGATACAGTCGGGCTGACGCAGCCCGCAATCTTTCGGCATTTCGCGACCAAACAGGATTTATGGTTGGCGGTGGCAGCAGAGATTTCTGAACGCCTCCGAACCGCATGGGGTGACGCGCTTAGGACATCCGCCGATCCGGCAGAGCGGATCAAAGCGTTGATCTTGGCACAATTGCACCAGATCGAGACTATGCCTGCCATCCCGTCCATTCTGTTCTCGCGCGAGCTACAGGTAGAAAACGACGATCTCCGGCAATCTGTTCTTACGCTGATGGCTGAATTGGTCGGATTGCTGTCCATCGAGCTGACCAACGGGCAGAAAGCGGGCCTGTTCGACACAGACCTGCCGCCTGAAGACGGAGCGCTACTGTTGGTCTCGCTGGTGCAAGGGTTGGCGATCCGCTGGACTTTGGGGAAACGCGGCTTCGCATTGGAATCCGAAGGACGCCGATTGCTCGATGCTCAGATGCGGCTATTCCGAATAGCAAGTACAGAGGTTTCGCCATGAACCGCCGTATCATCCTGGGTGTCAGCCTTGTTGTCGTCCTCGCAGTCTTTGGCAGGTTTGTCCTTACAGAGCGCCCGATCAGTGTTTCCGCGGCCGCAATTGAACAGAATGTCCCTGTACGTGTTTATGGGCTGGGTACGGTCGAGGCCAGGATCGTCTCAGATGTTGGATTTGAAGTTGGTGCCACGCTGACAGAACTTTCGGTCGACAGTGGTGATACGATCAAAGCGGAGCAGGTCCTTGCCCGGCTTCATCCGACGGAACAACAAGCAAAAGTCGCGCGCGCCAAAGCGGGGGTTGCCGCCGCAGAGGCCACCTTGGGCAAGGCTGAGGCAAATGTGATCCGCGCGCGTGCCATTCTTGCGCAGCGACAGTCGACAAATGCGCGCCAGCAGGAACTTGCCGGGCGCAACGCCGTCTCGACTCAGGCTGCGGAAGAAGCGCAGCGGGATGTCGATGTTGCAGCCGCTGATCTGGCCGTCGCAGAAAGTGATGTTGAGGTTGCCCAATCCATGCACAATGACGCCAAGGCAGTTCTGCAATACGAGCGTGTACTGCTTGATCATCATGTGTTGCGGGCACCGTTTGACGCGGTCGTTGTTGAGCGTCATGTCGAAGCAGGTACTGTTGTTGTCGCTGGTGAACCTATCTTTACTCTTGTGGACCCGAACACTGTCTGGGCATTGGCCTACATTGATGAGGAGCGGGCCGGGGGCCTGCAACTCGGACAAGTTGCCGAAGTGAGGTTGCGGTCTTTGCCGCACAAGGTCTTCACCGGCAAGATCGCGCGGATCGGTATAGAAAGCGACCGGGTGAACGAAGAACGCCGGGTCTGGATTGCATGCAATCGGTGCCCGGAACAGGTTTTTCTCGGCGAACAGGCCGAAGTTTGGATCACAGTGACAGAGCTGGTCGAAGCGATGTTGGTTCCAGAGATCGCAATAACCGGTTTTGACGGGCATGAAGGTCGTATCTGGGTCGCGCAGGATGGGCGTGCGCATCAGGTGTCGGCAGTTTTCGGGCACCGGACCGAGGATGCGCGGGTCGAGCTGGTTAGTGGTATTCCCAATGGCTCGCAGGTCATCTTGGCACCCGTTAAAGGGCTGTCTGAAGGGCGCATGGTTCGGGTCGTCGAGAGGAATGCGCCATGAACCTCGCCTACCGCGATGTGCGTCACAATCTGTTCCGCTTCGTTCTGACTTGCCTCGGCCTCAGCCTCCTGATGGCGGTCGTGCTGGCAATGATTGGTATTTACAATGGACTGGTTGCAGACGCGCTGAATATTGTCAAAGCACCGCGAGCAGATCTTTGGATTGTTGAAACTGGTACACGCGGGCCGTTTGCAGAAGCCTCAAAAATTCCTGACGGAACCCGTGATGCCGTGGGGCGATTGCATGGTGTGGCCGAAGCGGGCAGCATCACATACCAGACCGTCGAGGCGCCCTTTCGCGGCGAAACGCTACGCCTGTACGTGATCGGATACGAGCCAGGTCACCCCGGTGGACCCGAAGCAATCACGGTAGGGCGTGGGATCAGCCAGTCCCATTTCGAAATCGTGGCAGACGCCAAATCCGGACTGTCCGTCGGTGATGTGATCCGACTGGGCCGCGATCCTTTCACTGTGGTCGGGTTGGTCGAGGATA
Source organism: Ruegeria sp. AG7 (assembly GCF_056541545.1). Taxonomy (NCBI): domain Bacteria; kingdom Pseudomonadati; phylum Pseudomonadota; class Alphaproteobacteria; order Rhodobacterales; family Roseobacteraceae; genus Ruegeria; species Ruegeria sp. AG7. The sequence goes on along the minus strand of NZ_JBQFYP010000022.1, from coordinate 2,748 downwards.
CGATGAATTCCGCCGGTGATCCGGCTGCGTTCATCACTTTACGCGATGCGCAGGTGCTACAGACGCAACTGGCCCCGTCGGCGCAACGCATTCAGCAGGCACGAGGCGCGGGGTTGCTCGAAAGTCAGGACAGCGTTGCGGCTGTGATCGCGCGGCTTGAACCGCTTGCAAACCCGCAAGAAGTGGCGCAGTCGGTGCGCCAATGGAAACATCTTGGGGCCCTGACACAAGCCGATCAGGAGTCTATCTTGCTAATGTCTGTGGTGGATCGAGCAAAGCGGCAGATAGGTTTGTTTCTGGGCATTCTATTGTCCGTTTCAGCCGTTGTAATCGCGCTAATTATCTACACGATGACCATGGAAAAGCTGAAGCAGATCGCCACACTCAAACTGATCGGCGCCCCCGACCGCACGATCATCGGGCTGATCGTGCAGCAATCCATTGCACTTGGTGCGGTTGGCTGGAGTTTCGGCCTGATCCTTATCCTGCTAGTCAAGGACTACTTCCCCCGCCGGGTTGTGTTGGAGCCGATCAACGCCGTCGCTTTGGCAGGGATCATACTCGTTGTCTGCATCGTCGCCAGCGGCCTTGGCGTTCGTGCCGCACTCAAGGTCGATCCGGCCACGGCAATCGGAGGGTGACGTCATGCTCAATGATCCGCGCCGCGTGATTGTAGATGTTACCAATGTCTCCAAGCACTTTGGCGAAGGTGATGCTCGCGTCGACGCATTGAAGGGTGTTGATCTGTCAGTCCAGGCAGGCGAAGTCGTGGCACTACTCGGCCCGTCTGGATCGGGTAAAACGACGCTTCTGAATGTCATTGGCTGCATCATTGCTCCGAGTACGGGGAAGGTTACGCTGGACAATGAGGTGGTTTACGACAAGCAATGGCTGCGAAACGATCTGCGCAAGCTACGGCTCGACAAGATCGGGTTTATCTTTCAGTTCCATAATCTTCTGCCATTTCTCGATGCCAAAGAAAACGTTGCCCTGGTGCTGAAACTGGCTGGAAAATCGACGGTCGAAGCGCAAAGGCGCGCTATCGAACTGCTGGACTATCTGGAGGTCGGTCACCGCAGGGATGCGATGCCCGCGCTTCTGTCCGGAGGTGAGGCGCAGCGTGTGGCCATCGCACGCGCCCTTGCCAACAGCCCGCGCATCATTCTGGCAGATGAACCAACTGCGGCGCTTGACAGCCAGCGGGCCGGGATCGTGATGGACTTGATGCGCAAGCTCGCGGCTGAGCAAGACGCCTGCATCATTGCTGTGACGCATGATGAAAAGATTTATGACCGGTTCGACAAGCTGTTCCACCTGCGCGACGGCCTACTTGATGGAACGGAAGGGGGCGTGACATGAGAAATGCGACCCTTGGCAACCGCGCCCTGAAAGTAGCGGCAAGCGTAGCATTAGTTTTCGGCGCGTTGACCGTTTTCTCAGGCGGGTGGGCCTTGTTTGGTGGCGAGGAAGCACGCACCGCCGTTGGCGATGCGGTGCCCTTCGTGCTGTGGTTCAACTTTCTGGCGGGGTTCGCCTATGTCGTGGCCGGTATTGGGCTGTTTCTTCGGCACCGGTCAGCGGCCTGGATATCAACAGGCATTCTGGTAGCCACCGTTCTGGTTTTCCTGGCCTTCGGCGTTCATGTGTTGCAAGGCAACGCCTACGAGATGCGCACCGTTGGTGCGATGACCCTTCGCGCGGGTGTCTGGTTAGCCATTTCTGTTGTGGCTTGGATACATATCTTGCGAACGGATTGACCCTGGCAGACCCTGATTTCCCGGCCGTAGAATATTTGGTGAAATCCAACGTCGCTTCACACATGGGACAGGGCCTGGACAATGAATACATGACCGCTCTGTTCGGCTCTCGGTCATTGAGATGGTGTACCGCGTTCCTGATCACCGTCCTCTCAGAGTAATGGCCCAACTGAAGCGCTCAACCAAGCTCTTCATGGAAGAAATACCTGCGGCAGTCATCGCGCCACTGATCGAGATCTGCAAAACCAACGGGATCGCGGTCGCCAAAATAATCGCGAAGCGGCTTTTTTTATACCACGAGGTCTGGCTATCGGCTATTTGCCGAGATTGCGGGATAGGTGTGCCCGGTAAGTCGCTGCTTCTGGCCGCTCAAAAAGTTTGACACATCCGTGATGTCGACATGTCCGCACATCAATCTTGATGAAGGTGCAGATCAAAGATCAACTCATTGGTTCCCTGCTGAACTCTCAGATCATCTTGATTGAAAACATCAAACTGAAATTCAATGATCCCGCGTTTTCCCGATGTCGTAATGCGTTTTGAGACGACGATCAGATCAGCCCAGATCGTGTCACCTGCGAAGACGGGTTTCTCGAACCGCCAGTTCCACCCGAGCGACGCCAGGCCATCGGGTTTTGCTTGAGACTGAAACTTGAGCCCATCAACCACTGGCAGCACAAGTGGGGCTGATCACTTGAACCAAGCAGTCTAAGTCATGGCAACCGATTTAAAGGGTCCAGAACCTAGATTGGCCCGTGGAAACACAAGCCACTGAAAAACAGGTGGCAAAGCACAGGCTATTTCCCGCAAAGCAAAGATAATCAGGCCTACTACCCGTCTGTCGCCCGGGCAAAAAAGGTGCGTGAAATCGTGTTAAGTACGACCGCGTTGCACGAATAGCGCTTGGGCCGCATTTGCCCCTTTCCCCGGTTCGTTATGCGACACGTTCATAGGTCGCACGACCTAGACGGGTCATGCGGTTGAGGGCTTT
>NZ_JBQFYP010000021.1:0-45936 GCF_056541545.1 Ruegeria sp. AG7 | reverse complement strand
AGCGCACCCTGCGCAACTTGCCTCGGTCCCATCATCAGCAACTCTCCTGCAACTCAAGAGAATTGAATCAGCAGCCAAAGCATCGCTCAAGCAGAGTTTTTCAACAGTATCGTTATTGTGCGGCCATTGGCATCCGCGCGATCTGACAGCGCTGCCACAGCGCCGACAATGCGCCCACCAGATGATCGATATCCTCGTCCGTATGAACGGGTGACGGTGTGATCCGCAGGCGCTCGGTTCCTTTTGGAACTGTTGGATAGTTGATCGGCTGAATGTAGATGCCAAACTCCTCAAGCAGCGTGTCCGAAATGAATTTGCACTTCACCGGGTCGCCAACCATCACCGGGATGATATGGCTGGGGTTGGTCAAATGCGGAATGCCTTCTGCATCCAAAAGGGCGCGTACCTGCGCCACACGGGTTTTTTGCAATTCACGCTCGGCACTTGAATGCTTCAAATGCCGGATCGATGCGGCGGCGCCGGCTGCAATCGATGGGGGTAGGGCAGTGGTGAAGATGAAGCCACTGGCAAAGCTGCGGACAAAATCACACAGCGCGGCTGAGGCTGCGATATACCCACCAACCACGCCGAACGCTTTGCCCAACGTGCCTTCGATGACCGTCAGGCGATCCATCAATCCTTCGCGTTCGGCAATTCCGCCCCCGTGCGGGCCGTAAAGGCCGACGGCATGAACCTCGTCCAGATAGGTCATCGCGCCGTACTTGTCCGCCAGATCGCAGATTTCCTTGATGGGGGCGATATCGCCATCCATGGAATAAACCGATTCAAAGGCGATCATCTTGGGTGCGTTGGGATCAGCTGCGGCCAGTTTGGCGTCCAAATCCGCCAGGTCGTTATGTTTCCAAATCACCTTCTGGGCACGCGAATGCCGGATACCTTCGATCATCGAGGCGTGGTTGAGCGCATCAGAAAACACGATCAGCCCGGGAATTCGCGCGGCCAATGTCCCCAAAGCAGCCCAGTTCGACACATATCCTGAGGTGAACAGCAACGCCGCTTCTTTCCCGTGCAGATCGGCCAGCTCAGCCTCAAGCAAAACGTGATCATGCGTGGTGCCCGAGATATTGCGCGTACCGCCAGCGCCTGCTCCACAGCGATCCAGAGCGTCGTGCATGGCAGAGATCACCGAAGGGTGCTGCCCCATGCCCAGATAGTCATTGGAGCACCAGATCCGCACATCCCGCTGGACCGGTCCGTCGGTTTGGCGCGCGTTCGGAAACGCGCCACAGCGGCGTTGCAGGTCGATGAAAATCCGGTAGTTGCCTTCGTCTTTCAAAGTGTCGAGGCTGTGGCTGAAAAATCGCTCGAAGTCCATCTGGCGTGCTCCCCGGATAACTGAAATTTCGTTGAACCTATGCCAGTGGTTCGCGCCCTTACATGACAATAGTCAAGTTGGAGACCGAGAAAAGGGTGGCACCCCCGCGCTGGCTTTGGCATAGCATGTCACGGGGTTGATCATCCGGGGGTGTTCCCGGAACGGACGAATAAGGGGCTGCCTTCTTGTCACACGAGGCACAAAAGATAGTTGCACGGCAGTCACTGCTCTTGCGAAGCCTGCCAGAGCAACATGTCGATACTCTGCTGCGTCAGGCCGTCTGGCGGCAATACGACCGGGGCGAGACAATCTTTCTGCAAGAGGAAGAAGCCAGGGCCGTACATGTTGTACTGGCTGGTTGGGTCAAGCTGTTTCGCATTTCCCCGACCGGTGCCGAAGCCGTGGTGAGTGTTTTCACGCGCGGTGAGAGCTTTGGTGAAGCCGTTGCGCTGCGCAATGTGCCCTATCCCGTTTCGGCCGAGGCGGTATCTCCCTGCGAGATCATGCACATTCCAAGTCCGGTGCTGCTGTCGCTGATGAAGCAAGATCCGGAAATCTGCGTGTCGATTCTGGCGGCCACATTCACGCACCTGCATTCCCTTGTGGCGCAGCTCGAACAGCTCAAGGCCCAGACAGGTGCGCAGCGTGTCGCAGAATTCCTGCTGAATCTGTGTGATAGCGATGCCGGCCAGTGCGAAGTTGAACTGCCGTATGACAAGATGCTGATCGCCGGACGTCTGGGGATGAAACCCGAAAGCCTGAGCCGAGCGTTTTCGAGGTTGAAACCAGTCGGGGTGAAGATCAACCGAAACCACGCGGAAATTGCAGACATGGATGTATTACGGAATTACGCGGAAAGCGACCCGAGCGAGAAATAGAGCCGTGTGGCTGTTTCTCTGGGCAGTAAACTGGCCATTTCCGGTCTGCGATCTTTCCGGCAATCACTATCCTTACTATTCTTGCTGGATATGCCCTATTCGGCGCGATCCTGAATGGGTGAGGTGATGGAACGCAGACATGACGATTGAACAGAAACTAGCCGGTTATCCCCGCGCGAGACTGATGACAGCTGCCACGCCGGTCGAACGGCTTGATCGTTTGTCCGACCAGCTTGGTCTGGAATTGTGGATCAAACGGGATGATCTGACAGGGTTGAGCTTTGGCGGCAACAAAACCCGGCAGCTTGAGTTCTATATGGGCGAGGCACAGAAACAGGGGGCAGACACCATTCTGATCACCGGCGCTGTGCAGTCCAATTTCGTGCGCACGGCTGCCATGGCTGCGTCGAAGCTTGGGATGGAGGCCGTACTTCAATTGGAAGAGCGCGTGCCCGATATGGGAGAGCACTATTATTCCTCGGGGAATGTTCTTCTGGCCCGGATTCTGGGTGCCGAGCACATGCACTACCACACCGGAGAAGACGAGGCCGGGGCCGACAATGCCCTTCACGTGCGGGCAGATCAGCTGATCGCTGAGGGCCGAAAGCCATATGTAATTAACTTGGGCATCGATCATCCGCCCTTGGGGGCGTTGGGTTATGTGGCCGGGGCTGCCGAACTACTGGATCAGATCGCCGATTTCGACGTCGCAGTGGTGCCATCCGGCAGCGGTTCGACCCACGGCGGGTTTCTGGCCGGGCTGCGTCTGACTGGCAACACGGCACCTGTTTACGGCATCTGCGTTCGCCGCGACCGTCGCCAGCAACATGCGCGGTTGCAAAAGGTATTGGAACGGTTGGCGGGTATGATGGAGTTTGACCCGGCTCTGGTCATGAAAGACATCCTCACATGGGACGGCGCATTACCTCCTGGATATGGGCGGATAGGCCCGTCCACACGGAAGGCGCTTGCACTGATGGCGCGCGCCGAGGGTATTTTTCTGGATCCGGTCTACTCGGCCAAAACATTTGCGGGTTTGTTGGAATTACGTGAAAACGGCACCATTCAACAGGGTCAGAAGGTTGTGCTGTTGCATACGGGTGGGCAACCGGCGCTGTTTGCATATCAGGAAGAGCTGATCCCGGCCTGAGAGCCATCCGAGAAGCCACTGTATACTAAGTCGCGATTAGCCAGCCAACCCGTGGTTTCGAAGCGCGCCACACGATGACACGTGACCTATGTCAATGACAGTACCGCGGATGTCGTGTCGGTTGAGCGAACCTAGCCCACCTTAGAATGGGTGGAAGATATGTTCGCAGAGTTGGAGGCTGGATATGGCTGATGGATGCGGCTGTGATCGACACGTGCATATGTATCTGAGCGTGGATGAGGCCCTGCACCGTGGCCTGTCCGCTGCTGATCCGATCACAGAAACGGAAACGCTGCCTTTGGCCGCTGCAATAGGGCGAATATTGGCCCGCGACTGTTTCAGCAAGGTCGATATGCCCGCTTTCGACAATTCGGCAATGGATGGTTATGCGGTTCGAACCGCAGATCTTGGCGATGACGACCTGTTCCAGATGCCGGTGGAGGGTCGCATCGCGGCGGGGGACAGCGGGTCTCATGCTGCACCTGTCGGCAGCGCGGTGAGGATTTTTACCGGAGCGCCTGTTCCTTCTGATTACGACGCCATCGTCATGCAGGAAGATTGTGATGTTGTAGAGGGGCAAATTCGCTTCAGCCGCCGTCCAAAGCCCGGGCAACATATCCGGCGTGCCGGTGAAGACCTTCATGCCGGAGCGTCGATCCTGCGGCGCGGCTGCGAGATTGGCCCGCGCGAGGTGGCAGCCCTTGCATCCGCCGGGTATGGCGAGGTCGTGGTTCTCCGCAAGCTGAAGGTTGCGATCTTTTCAACCGGCAGTGAGTTGCGCCAACCGGGTGAGCCCCTTGGCCCGGGGCAGATCTATAACTCGAACCGTTACATGCTGCTTGCGCTGTTGCAGAAGCCCTGGATTGAACTCACGGACCGGGGGCCGGTTGAAGATGACCCCGCGCTTTTGAAACAGGTCTTGCTGGACGCGACTGAAACCTCTGACCTGATCATCACGACCGGTGGTGTTTCTGTCGGCGATGAAGATCATATGCCGCGTCTGTTCACCGAGATCGGTGGCGTGACGGATGTGATGAAAGTCGCAATGAAACCGGGTAAGCCCATCATGTTCGGTCGGCGTGGCGGTGCTCTTTACATTGGCCTGCCGGGCAACCCGGTTTCTGCTTTTGTGACCTGGCAGATAATCGGATCGCAGATGATGGCGCGCCGCGCCGGTCTGCACCACACACCGCACGCAGCCGTACAATCAGTTCTGTCGGAACCTTTGTACCGTACCGCAGGCCGACAGGAATATCGTCCGGTTCAGATTGACGGTTACACACTGGACGGACAGCCCCGATTGCGTCTGATGGAGCCGTCCTACAGTGGTCGTGTTGCTTTGCTTGCGCAAGCGGATGGATTGGCGATCATCCCGGCAGAAGTGACGGAATATCCCGAAGGGCAACGCCTTGAGCTATTGCAGTTTTAAGCCCTAAGCGCTTTTCCCGCGGCATCAAAGGGCGGTTCATGCAGGATTGTGGCCCTGTGTGGGCGCCCCAGAACCATAACCTCGACCTCATCACCTAGCTGGGCATTTTTCACATATCCCAAGGCCAACGACATTCCGACGGTGTAGCCATAGGTGCCCGAGGTCACCCGGCCGATCCCTTCACCGTTCTTGAAGATCGGCTCGCCACCTGTTGCATCCGCGTTGGATACTGTCACATCCGCTTCGTTCAGGCGCAGGATCACCAGGTGTTCCCGGGCCGGGTTCTGTAACACTTTCTGCGCAGCCGCCTTGTTGAGGAAGTCCTTTTCGAATTTGCAGAGGCGATCAAGACCCACTTCATGCGGCCAATATTCCGGGCTGTATTCGCGGCTCCAAGACCCATAGCCCTTTTCGACCCGCATAGACATCAGTGCCCGGCTGCCAACGGGGCCAGCCCCGAACTCTTTGCCTGCCTCAAGCAAGGCATTGTACAGCCGTGCCTGATCTTGGGTGGCGCAATGCAGCTCCCACCCCAGGTCGCCAGTAAAGGAGACGCGCAGGGCAAGAACCTGAACTCCCGCCAGCTCAATCTTGGCGGACCGCATGAACGGGAAATCTTCGGTTGCGAGCGATGTGTTGGTCAGAAGTTGCAGGATGTCGCGGGACCTAGGGCCGGCCACGTTAAAGCCGCACATCGTTTCGGTTTTGCTTTCGAAAGTGGTTCCCTCAGGCAGCGGAACCTGTTTGAAGAAGCGCTTGTGATACCGCTCTGCCATGCCCGAGCCAATCACCCAGAACTCGTCATCAGCCACGCGGGTAACTGTAAAGTCGCCTGCAATACCGCCGCGTTTCGAGATCAGCGGGGTCAGGCAGGATCTGCCGACGGTTTTGGGCATGGTATTGGCAAAGACGGCGTTCAACCAGTCTGCCGCACCCGGACCCTTGCAGAGATACTTGGCGAAGTTCGAGATATCGATGATCCCGGCACGGTCGCGCAACATCCTGCATTCCTCACCCACCGGTCCCCACCAGTTCTGACGGGTAAAGCCATTGGTATCTTTGGTGCCGGGCGTTGCGGCAAACCACAGCGGATGTTCCCAACCGGCGTTCAGGCCAAAAACCGCACCCATGACCTTCTGCGCCTCATAGATCGGGCGAACCCGTGCCGGACGACCGGCGCTGCGTTCTTCATTGGGAAAATGGATCGCGAACCGATGACTGTACTGATCTGCCACGCGCGCTTTGGTGAACACCTTGGTGGCCCAGCTGTCAAAACGCGCCAGATCCCAGGCAAACATGTCGTATTCCGTTTCACCCTCGATGATCCACTGCGCCGCCATCAGGCCCATGCCGCCCGATTGCGAGAAGCCGGGGATGATCCCGTTGCAGCAGAAATAGCCGTCGACCTCAGGCACCGGCCCCATCAGAACATTTGAATCCGGCGACCAGATCATCGGGCCGTTGATGACACGCTTGATCCCGGCTTCACCAACAGCAGGCAAGCGTTCGATGGCGTTCATCATGTTCTCTTCGATCCGCTCCAGATCATCAGGGAACAGGTCGTGGGCAAAATCCAGCGGCGTGCCTTCTTCGGCCCAGAACCTCATATCTTTCTCATAAGCACCGACCAGCAGGCCGCTGCCTTCCTGACGCAGGTAATACTCGCCATCCCGGTCTGACACAGATGGCAGGCGGGTGCCGTGGCTTTTCACATCAGCCATGGATTCGGTTACGAAATACTGGTGCTCTGTAGGTTGCAGCGGCAGTTCGATTCCGGCCAGTGCCGCAACCTCGCGCCCCCACAGGCCCGCTGCGTTCACCACCCAGCGTGTCCTGATGTCACCTTTTGGCGTTCTGACGATCCAGCTGCCATCCTCCTGCTGCTCGGTTGCAGTGACCGGCGTGAAACGGTGAATCTGCGCCCCGCGTTGACGTGCGCCGACCGCATAGGCGTTGGTCACGCCCGACGGGTCCACATTGCCGCCATCGGGTTCGAACATCACGCAACGGATGCCGTCGTAATTGACCAGCGGGTTCAGCTTTTGAGCTTCTTCGATGCTGATCTCATAGAAGTTCATGCCATACAGTCTGGCCTTTGCGGCCTGTAGCTTCAGCTGATGTTCGCGCTCTTCTGTCTGGGCCAGGTATAGCGAGCCAGGCTGGAATACGCCGCAGCTTTGACCGGTTTCAGCTTCCAGCGCTTTATACAGGCTCATCGTGTAATGCTGGATGCGGCTGATATTGGTACTGTCGTGCAATCCGTGAATGTTGGCGGCTGCGTGCCATGTTGACCCCGAGGTCAGCTCGTTCCGCTCCAACAGAACTACATCGGACCATCCCAGTTTGGTCAAATGATACAGGATCGAGCACCCGATCACTCCTCCGCCGATGACCACGGCCTGAGCTTCGTTTCGCATTTTGGCTATCTCGCGCGTTTTCGTTCGCGCTTGTTCTTTCATGAAGACTGACCCATCGACAATGTCGACAAAATTCGAGATCGAATGAAGTCAGCTAAACTCAAATTTGGAGAATGCCTGACGGCGCAATACGCTTAAGCAAACGAATTCGTCAGAACGTCAATCGGTGTGCGCGGCCACGTTCAAACAGCTTTAGGTTCAACTCATCTGCTTCCGGCGCGCCATATTCCAACGCAAACACAAATGCGTGGGTCAGGTAAAAACACGAGGCTTCATGATCCTGACGTTGTTCGGCCAGAATCGCCGCTTCGTGATAAAGCCGGATCAATGCGGGTACATCTTTTTCCGCATGGGCTCGCAAGAGTTGTTTATCGAGTTCGTTCAGATCCACTGTGATCCTTTCAGCGAATTCACACCGGCTGCCCAATACTAAAGAAAAGAAGGCAACGCCGTCCCGTCTATAGTGTTTGCAACCGACCCGCGATCTGGTCAGTCAGGCCTAACCAGATCGACTTTTCAGGATTGCTTACGCTTCAGCGCGGGCTTTTTCGATCTGCGTGGCCACCCAATGGTGAAAACAATGGGTCGGGCCGTCCATCGCGGGCGAGAAACGACCGCCATCGAATTTCACGCCGTGACGGCCTTTCTGCATGCCTTCAACCACAAAGACGTCTTCCTCGAACACCGTCTTCCACAGTTGCGCGTTCTTGGCACGCAGTGCTTCGTGTTCGGGCGCCTCTTCGGGTTTTTTGGCGTAGTAGAGCTCAATCCGTTCGTTCGAACGCTCATGCGTGATCGGATCGATGAGGAAAGCAAAGCCGTGGTCACGCTGAACACCCAGCAGGGTATTCGGGTAAACGACGATATATTCCGCGCCGTCAGTCCACTGCTCACTCAGGTTCTCGAAATCATCCAGCTTTTCGCCATCGTGACCCTCGAACTGGCGGTAGACATAGGTGCCCTGACCCGAATACTTGCCCAGTTCGTTGATGTTGTAGTGATCTTCCAGACGCGAATAGCTGTTCAGGCCGGGATGAACCCAAGGCAGGTGATAGCTTTCGCAGTAGTTCTCAACAGCCAGTTTCCAGTTCGAGTTCAACTCAAGATAAACCGATGCGCCAGCGCCACCGTGATACATTGGTTGATCGAATTCTTTCCAGCGTTCCATCAACTCGCCATGGACATTTTCGAATTCCGGAGCATCGCCGCTGACATTGACAAAGACAACATCCCGCCAGACATACGAGCGGATGCGGATAAGGCCCAACTCGGCGAAATCTAGATCCTCATGGGTGTTTTGCCCAGGGCCACCGACATGAGGGGCAGTCCGCAGTTCACCATTCAGGCCATAGCACCAGCTGTGATAGGGGCAGCGGATCGCGCCGCGGATTTTTTGCGGCTTGTCGACCAAAATCATGCCGCGATGGCGACAGGTGTTCTGGAACACGCCGATCTGACCGTCGCGATCGCGTACCATCAACAGCGGCACACCCAGGAAATCGATCGGATACGCATCTCCCGCCTCTGGAATGTCTTTGCCAAAGCCGATGCCGGACCAGTTCGCAAACAAGACCGCATCCCGTTCTTCGGCAAAAACTGCGGGATCAATATAATGCTCGTTCGGCAGACCCTTTGCGGTGTTTACCGGTGTCAGAACAGACGAAAGCGGTGCGTGCTTGTTCATCGGCCACTCCTGAGTGATTTTGAATGAGTTTATCGCTGCATCCATTGGCGGCCGAGGCCGCCCACGTTCAATACTAAAAAACCTAATGGCAAATTGAGGCAGGCTAAACCGAACCTTCAGACAGTTCGTTAAGTAACCAATTCTTGAGAGCCAGAGCCCCTTCCGAGAGCTGATCGTCCGGACGACCGACAAGATAGAAGTTGTCCGGGGCGGGCAGGCTGAATTCCTCTAATGCAACGAGTTTCCCTGATGCGAGCATGGGCTGGACCAGACGTTTCCACCCCAGCGCAAGACCCGCCCCTTTACGCGCCACCTGAAGGGCAAGCGCATAGCTGTTCACCCGCGATTCCACGGGAACAACTCCAGAAAACCCGAGGTCGTGGAACCAGGATGACCAGGTCGTCCAGGTGCTGTCCTGCGTTTCAAGATGGATCAGCCGCCGCTGCACGAGGTCTTCAAGACTGGCCCCTTTAAGGTCCGCGGCCATCTGGGGGCTGCAAACGGGTGTCAGGATATCGCGATACAATTTCGTGTGCGTGAGTTGCGCGTTCGCGTCCCGGCCATAGCGGATGAACAAGTCGATATCCGGCCGGTCCGTGAACGCCTTGTCCTGCGCCATCTGGTTCACTTTCACGTGCGGATAATCCTGCCAGAACCGGATGACAGACGGCGACAGCCAAAGTGCGGCGACGGCAGTGGTTGACCCAACGGTTACGTGGTTCTCGACATCGTTGCTGCGAATCTTTTCAAGTACCTTTGAAATCTGCCGGAACGAAGCGCCGAGTGCCTCAAACAGGTCTTGCCCATCCTCGGTCAGTTCCACGCCGCGGTGTTTCCGGACAAAAAGGGTCGCGCCCAGCTCACCTTCCAGCGCCTTAATCTGATGACTGACGGCACCCGGCGTCACGGAAAGCTCACTCGCGGCTTCCTTGAAACTGAGATGCCGAGCGGCGGCTTCAAAGGCCGATAAAGTCGTAAGTGGGGGAAGGTTGTAGTGGCGTCGAGACATGGAGGTTTGTTGGCTTTTGAACTCTAGGTGAGTTCAATTCATCCGAATGTTAGAAATTTTGCAATTGAAATCTATCTTTTTTCCTGTTGTTTGCTGAACGACCCGGAATGTGCGCCGCGTGAGACCGAACAGGACAAGTGATGGATACTCAAGTTGCCCGCCTTGTGCGAAAAACACCGCTCAGCCCCGACACCTCTGACTTCTGTTTCGAGATCGAAAGCGGGCGCTTCACCAGCCTCGAGCCCGGAGCGCATGTAGACATCCATCTTGAAGACGGTCTGATACGGCAATACTCGCTGTGGAGCTGGAGCCAGGATGGACGCCTGATCAACGTGGCCGTCAAACGCGAAGACAAGGGGCGAGGCGGGTCACTGGCGATGCATGACCTCCAAGAGGGCGCGACCGTGGAAATCGGCGGCCCCCGCAACCACTTCAAACTTGAAAGCCATGATCGGCACGTCACTTTGATCGCAGGCGGCATCGGGGCCACTCCACTGGTTGCAATGGCACGTGAGCTGCTGAACCGAGGGCAGGATTTTCGTGTCTATTATCTTGTTCGATCAAAAGAATACGCGGCGATGGATGCACAATTCCGGGCGCTTGGACTGGATGAATGGTATCATTTGCATTGTGATAACACAGACGGGGTGTTCGACCTGAGATCGGTCATGCAATCGATGCCGATGGGCGCAGACGTTTATACCTGCGGCCCTGAACCGATGCTGAATGCGGTACTGGAGGCTGGTGCCTTGCTGCGCGGCGGCGCGATACACTTTGAACGGTTCGCCGCCGCGTCGGACATTGAACACGCCCCGAACGCCGATTTCCAGATCGAGATCCAGTCGACCGGTGCTGTCTATCCCGTTGGCAAGGACCAATCCATTCTGGAGGTTTTGCAATCCAATGGTGTGCAGGTTGATTTCGGCTGCTCCGAAGGGCTTTGCGGAACATGTATCGTGGATGTCGTTTCCGGCGAAGTCGATCATCGCGACGGTATACTTACCCCGCAAGAGCAGGAAACGCATGAGTTCCTGTGCACATGCGTTTCGCGGGCCAAGTCGGGTAAACTGGTATTGAAACTGTAGAAGGAGCCACATTCATGCCCTTTACTTGTTCTCGCTAACACCTGTTTCGAGTAACCGTGAGCGTCGTTTCAAGTTGCATATGTGTCGGAATCTTGGGTGAGCTGCCCTAACCTCTGTCATAGGTTTCCCCGAATTGAACGGCGCAACCACTTCTTGCGAAGCTGCAACCAGGTTCAACGGCAGACAGACTTGCCACTTCGAGCCAACAGCTTTTGCAAGCGAGAACAATCCGGGAGGAAAAGAGCGGTGGGCGATCCCACATGGTGTGTGGTCTTCCCCGTAAATCTCAGCTGAGTTGCAGCCAACTCGCTGATCGTTTGGTGCATTGGGCATGTTATTTTCGCCGTCCCGCGCGGTGCACCCCAAGCCGAAATCAGAAGAACAAGAAATGGCGAACACACGGAGGAAAACGCAATATGTCGATACCCGATCCATTCACGGACGTTGAGATAAAGACGGCGGATGCCGGTTTTTACGAAAATTACAGCGTCCCAATTGCCCTGATCAGCAAGTCCATCATGGTCGCGCTGGTTTTGTGGGCACTGATCTTCCCAGCAAACGCAAACGGTACGCTTGGCAGCCTAAACGGGCGGTTGCTTGAGCTTTTCAACAGCTTCTACATTGTCATTGTCGGGTTGTTCCTCGTTTTTCTGGCCGTTGTCGCCGCTATTCCATCCACGGGTCGCCGTGTGATGGGAACACCCGGTGAAAAGCCCGAGTTTTCGAACTTCTCATGGTTCTCCATGATGTTCGGCGCCGGCCTGGGTGTTGGTCTGATGGTTTTTGCAACCGCAGAACCGTTGGGGCTATGGGGTTCGAACCCCGAAGTCGTGTCCGAGGCGGTCGTGGGAAATACACCCGAAGCACTGCAGTCGGCTTACCGATATACCTTCTTGCACTACGGGTTTCACGCTTGGGCCATCTATGTGGTTACCGGGTTGTCGCTGGCATATTACGCTTATACCCGCGACATGCCTCTCACCATCCGCTCGGCGCTGACGCCCCTGTTTGGCCGCTTCGTCAATGGCTTCTTCGGCCATGTGGTTGACGTTTTGGGCGTTGTTGCAACGATCCTCGGTGTTTCTGTCACCATCGGCTATGGTGTCAGCCAATTCATCGACGGGCTTTATGCCATCACCGGTATGGAATGGGTCATGGATCTGGGTGGCGAAGTTCCAACCCCAAGCAAAGTGGGTCTGATCGCCGGTCTGGTCATCATCATGAGTCTGTCGATTATTTCGGCCGTATCAGGCGTTGGTCGTGGTGTTAAATACCTGTCGAACCTGAACCTCGTATTGTCGATCATCCTGTTGGGCACATTTATCGTCTTCGGCTCGTTCGTCTTTGCCATGACCACTTATGGCACAGCAATGGTCGACTATATTCTGCATATCCTGTCGCTCAGCTTTAACGCCTATGGTCCACTGTCAGTTGAAGCCTTCGCTGCGGCTCTGCCCGCCGAAGCACAAGCCCATGCCAATGATCTGATGGGCGGAGCTACCAATGCGTGGGGCAGCTTTGACGGTTTCAAGAGCGGCCTGGAAGGGGCAGCAGCCGAGTTGGATGAAGCAACGCTGGCGGCCGTTTATGCGGCGGGTGAGCAGGGGCGTCAGTTCGGCTGGCAGTCGGGCTGGACCACGTTCTACTGGGCCTGGTGGATCGCGTTCTCGCCCTTTGTGGGCTTGTTCCTTGCCCGTATTTCGAAAGGACGGTCTGTCCGCGAGTTCATCGTGGGTTGCGTGTTCGCTCCGGCGTTGGTGTGCTTTGCTTGGATGACGGTTTTGGGCGGCACCGCGATCGACCTGGAACTGGCAGGCGCTGCAGAAGGTGCGATCGTCGGAGCATCAAACACCAACAAGCTGTTCGTGACCCTGTCTTACATGATTGACGGAGGTCTGTTGTCATTGCTGAACGTGATGTGCGTGATCCTGATCATGACATTCCTCGTCACGTCGGCAGACTCGGGCATTCTGGTGATGAACACCATCATGTCGGGCGGCAGCCAGGAGACGGGCATCAAGCACCGCATCATCTGGGGTGTCATCCTGACGGCTGTGATTGGCGCGCTGGTCCTCGCAGCGGGCGAAAACAACCCGATGGATGCTCTGCGAAACGCAATGATCATCGGAGCACTGCCCTTTACTGCTGTAATGGGTTTGATGTGTATTGCATTGGCCAAAGCTTTGTTCCGCGACAGTCAGCGTGACAAACATGCCGCGACAGGTGCACAAGCCGCCGAATAAGCAAATGCTTAGCTTATGACGTGATCAGGCCGTCTGGAATTGGGCGGCCTGATTTTTTGCGTAGACACTGGCCACGACCCTCAAACAACGAAAAGGTGCTGGCCAGCCCGACTGTGGCGAGACACCAAAACCATATCTCAACGAAAAAGCCCCGGTAAATACCGGGGCTTTTGAGCATCATTTCGTGAAATTCCTACATGCAGGCTTCAACGGCGCGTTTGGTCATGACCGACACAAGATGCGCCCGATATTCCTTGCTGCCATGTAAATCAGCGATCATGTTGGCAGGGTTAATCCGAAGGTCCATCAAGGCGTCCGGGCGGAACTCCTTGTTCAGCGCCTGCTCGGCTTCGCTCCAACGGAAGACGCCGTCCTCACTTGCCCCGGTCACCGCCACGCGCACGCCGTCCGTGAAACGGGCCAGATAGACCCCAACAAGTGCAAACCGCGACGCTGGCTGCAGGAACTTCTGATAGCTTGCCGCCTGCGGAACCGGAAAGCGGATCGAAGTGATGATCTCTCCTTCTTCCAGGGCTGTGGTGAACATGCCTTGAAAAAAGTCATCTGCCGCAATTTTACGCGCGTTGGTCACCACGGTTGCGCCCGATCCCAGCACGCCCGCCGGATAACAGGCTGCCGGGTCATTGTTTGCAACCGAACCACCGATGGTTCCACGATTGCGCACTGCCGGGTCGCCAATTTGTCCAGCCAATGCCGCCAGCGCGGGATAAGATCCTGCAGCGTCGCGAGCAACGACAGCGTGGGGTGTTGCACCCCCAACTGAGACCGAGCCGTCATCATCAACGCAGACGCCTTGCATCTCTGCTATGCCGCCCATCGACACCAGTTTGGACGGTGCCGCCAATCGTTGTTTCAATGTCGGGATCAGGGTTTGCCCACCTCCCAACGCTTGCGCATCCTCTGCTGCCAATGCTGCAACCGCGTCAGCAATGGTCGAGGGCTTCTCAAACTCGAAATTGTACATTTCGTTCTTCCTTTCCGAAAGGCGCTGATCCGCCCTTCATCTGGCTATAAATATCCCGGGGAGCGCGAGGGGCTGGCCCCTCGCTCCCCAACCTCTCAACCATGCATCGCCGTCCAAACGCGTGACGGGCTCATCGGCATGTCGATATGATCAACAGCCTTTCCGCCCGAATTCAGTGCGTCCAGAACCGCGTTGACCACCGCCGGCGGCGAACCGATCGCTCCGGCCTCGCCGCAACCCTTCACACCAAGCGGATTGTGTGTACAGGGCGTCTGGCTTGAATGATCGACGCTGTAGAACGGGACGTCATCAGCGCGTGGCATCGCGTAGTCCATGAAGGACGCGCTCAGCAGTTGGCCATTCTCGTCATAGGCACAGTTTTCAAGCAAGGCTTGACCAATGCCCTGACCAATACCGCCATGCACTTGTCCATCAACGATCATCGGATTGACGATATTGCCAAAGTCATCCGCAGCCGTAAACTTCTCAATCGTGACCTGACCTGTGTCCGGATCAACCTCGACCTCACATGCATAAGCCCCTGCCGGGAAAGTAAAGTTGGCCGGGTCATAAAACGCGGTTTCTTCCAGTCCCGGTTCAACTTCCAGCGGATAGTTGTGCGGGACATAAGCCGTGAGGGTCACATCTCCCCATGCCACCGACTTGTCGGTCCCCGCAACACTGAACTGACCGTCCTTCAGCTCGATATCCGCCTCGGACGCTTCCAACAGGTGGGCGGCGATCTTCTTGGCCTTGTCGATCACTTTTTCGGTCGCCTTGACCATCGCCGATCCACAAACCGCCAGCGAGCGTGAGCCATAGGTGCCCATGCCAAACGGGATCTTCGAGGTGTCACCATGCACGATCTCGACCATCGACTCGTCGATGCCGATCATGTCGGCCACAACCTGCGGGAAGGCCGTCTCATGCCCCTGACCATGGCTGTGCGCGCCGACCATGACGCTGATCGAACCGGTGGCATTAACCCGAACGGTCGCGGCATCATAAAGACCCGCCCGGGCCCCCAGCATGCCAACGATGTTCGACGGCGCGATACCGCAGGCCTCGATATAGCAGTTGACACCCAGGCCCCGCAGCTTGCCGTTGGCCTCGCTTTTTGCACGGCGGGCGGCAAAGCCTGCCAGATCGGCAGCAGCCTCAAGCTTGTCCATTGTCCCGTTGTAGTCCCCGGTGTCGTAAGTCAGCGCCACTGGCGTGTCATAGGGGAACTGCGTGACAAAGTTCTGGCGACGCAGGGCGATCGGATCCACACCCAACTCGCGGGCGGCCTTGTCGATGACACGCTCCAGCTGGAAGGTTGCTTCGGGGCGGCCAGCGCCGCGATAGGCGTCCACCGGCACCGTGTTTGTAAACATCGCCTTCACATTTACCTGAATGACCGGGGTCTTATAGTTGCCTGCCATCAGCGTCCCGTGCAGCCATGTCGGCACCGAGCTGGAGAAGGTCGAAAGATAAGCGCCCAGATTGGCATAGGTGTTGGTCCGCAGCCCGATAAAGTTGTTATCCGCATCCAGAGCCAGTTCAATCGTGCTGACATGGTCACGACCCTGCGCATCCGACATGAACGCCTCGGACCGGCTGGCGGTCCACTTGACGGGGCGGTTGCAGGCCTTGGCGGCAAAGGTGCAGAACGCTTCTTCCGCATAGTGGAATATCTTGGTGCCAAATCCACCACCCACATCCGGGGCCACGACGCGGACTTTATGTTCCGGCAAACCCAGAACGAAGGCGCACATCAACAAGCGGATGACATGCGGGTTCTGCGAAGTGGTATAGAGCGTATATTCATCCGTGCCCCGGCTGTATTCCGCCACAGCCACGCGCGGTTCCATCGGGTTGGCGACCAGCCGGTTGTTCACCAGATCCAGCTTGGTAACGTGCGCCGCGTTGGCAAAGACGTCGTTCACCTTTGCGTCGTCGGCCTCACCCAGCTGCCAGTCGTAGCAGATGTTGTT
Organism: Ruegeria sp. AG7; assembly: GCF_056541545.1. NCBI lineage: Bacteria > Pseudomonadati > Pseudomonadota > Alphaproteobacteria > Rhodobacterales > Roseobacteraceae > Ruegeria > Ruegeria sp. AG7. The sequence continues at coordinate 29,744 of NZ_JBQFYP010000021.1, read as the reverse complement.
TTTCAGATCGTCATGAACCAGCGTCGCGCCTTCCTGCGCGGCGGATTTCATGTCGATCACGGCGGGCAGTTCCTCGATATCCATATCAATAGCCTCAGCCGCGTCACGGGCCTGTTCCAGACTGTCAGCCACCACGGCGGCAATGGGATCGCCCACGTGGCGCACCTTGCCCTGTGCTAGAATGGGATGTGGCGGTTCCTGCATCGGTGCGCCGTGCTTGTCGGTCACTTCCCAGCCACAGGGCATTCCGCCCACGCCTTCAAAGTCTTTGCCGGTGAATATCCTGACCACGCCGGGCATACCCTCGGCCGTTGATGTATCCACAGAATTGATCCGCCCATGCGCGATGTCGGACCGCAGGAAATATACGTAAGCCTGGCCACGTACATTGATGTCGTCGGTGTAGTTGCCTGCTCCGGTCAGAAAGCGGACGTCCTCGCGCCGCTTGGAGCTGGCTCCGATGCCACTGTCTTTGGGCATTGCTTGTTCTCCTCCCATAAACGGATGCTGTTGCACCCTTCACTTGTCCCACGGGCGCAACATTTACGCCCGCAGCGGCATCATTCCGCGGCGATACTGCCGACGTCCTGGCCAGAGGCGGCCATGATCGCCTTGACGATATTGTGGTACCCTGTGCAGCGGCACAGGTTGCCTTCCAGGTATTTCCGGATTTCGGCCTCAGATGGGCGCGGGTTGTCTTTCAGCAGCGCTGCGGCGCTCATCACCATACCCGGAGTACAGAACCCGCATTGAAGGCCATGATGATCCTGAAAGGCTTGCTGGATCACGTTCAGCGAACCGTCCGCATTTGCCTGACCTTCGATGGTGCCAACATCAGCGCCGTCGGCTTCAACCGCCAGCATATTGCACGACTTCACGGCCTGACCATTCACATGTACAACGCAAGCGCCGCACTGGGCCGTATCACAGCCGACATGCGTGCCCGTCAATGACAGTTGCTCGCGCAGAAAGCCGGACAGTAATGTCCGACCCTCGACCTCGCCGCTTACGGCCTTGCCGTTCACGGTCATGGAAATTTTCATGACTTTCTCCTCCCTGAATTCCAACGGTTCAACCGCCCAATACGCGCTTGAACCAACCTTTTTTTGCTTCGCCTTCTTCATCTTCGGCCGAAGGTTCGGCTTGAACCTGATCCGAGGTTTCCGGATCGGGCGTTTTTTCCGGTTCGACCGCGTTCTGAAAGTTTTCAAAGAACCGGTCGGCCATTTTTCTGGCGACGCCATCAATGACCCGGCTGCCAAGCTGGGCCAGCTTGCCACCGACACGTGCGTCGACGGTATAGGTCAGCAGAGTACCTTCGGGCACATCAGACAAACTGACATCGGCCGCACCCTTGGCAAAACCCGCAGCCCCACCCTTACCTTCACCCGAGAGCTTCACGCTTTCAAGCGTTACGATATCAGAAAGGGTAACGGCCCCTTTGAAGGTCGCTTTGACGGGGCCAACTTTCTGCACCACCGTCGCTTCGAACCCGTCATCGACCGAGCCCGTCATTTCCTGACATCCCGGAACGCATTCTTTCAGAACCTCAACCGACAAAAGCGCATCCCAGACCTTGGATCGCGGCGCGGCGATGACGCGGCTGTCGCTAAGCTCCATTTCTCTTCTCCAGGTGTTTTTTCTTACGCTACGTGGTGTTTTTCGCCCTGCCTATTAGACCTTGGGTGTAGGTGACGCCGAGCCGGTCTTATGTACGACTTTGGGCCAGTAGGCGCAGATTACTTTCGTTGTTAGGATTGGGTAAGCTGGGGACAATCTGATTGAAAAAAGGCAATACCAAATGCTTGCTGACTCCGTTGTAAGGTCTGGCTTCGAGAAAGTGCTGATCGTCGATGACCACCCCCTGTTTTGCGACGCGCTGTCGATGACCTTGCAAAGCGTGGCGCAGATCGGCGAAATCCATACCGCAGACCGACTGGAAGGCGCGATGGAACTTCTATCAGGGGGGCTGAAACCGGACGCGGTCATGCTGGACCTCAACCTGCCGGATGTGGAAGGGCTGGACGGCCTTGTCCGTCTGAAGGCTGCTGCGAATGCCCCGGTTATTGTGGTGTCCTCGATGACGGATAATCGCGTTGTCAGTCAGGTGATTCAGGCGGGTGCATCGGGTTATGTACCCAAGCATAGCCAACGCGATGTGTTTCGCCTGGCATTCGAGACAGTGCATTCCGGCAAAGTTTTTGTGCCCGAAGGATGCGTTCTGATCAATGTTGAAGAGGATGAACACGCCGACGCGGTCAATCGGCTTGCGACACTGACAAATCAGCAAGCCCGCATCCTGCAACTGATTTGCGAAGGTAAACTGAACAAGCAGATTGCCTATGACCTGTCCATTGCGGAACCCACGGTCAAAGCGCATGTCACGGCAATCATGCGGAAACTGGGTGTGCAAAGCCGGACGCAAGCCGTTCTGATTGCAAAGAAAGCTTCGTTTGCCAGCGTCTTGCAAGACCAAGGCTAAGCGTCATACTCTCACCACATCGTCGCGCTTTAGGGAGGAGGCTCGATGGACCAAGCAGTCGGGTGGGCGACAGCCCGGACCGGTGCAACAGGCATCGTCAAAACGGCTTTCGTGCGTTACGACACCGGGCAGGCGCTTGGGGTGCTCGAACGTCAAATCGGGGCTGAGCCACTTGCGCTGGTGATATTGTTCGTCAGTCCGAACGCGGACGCCGCTGCGGTCATTGCCAAAGCCGAGCAGGTGTTTGCGCCTACGCCGGTGGTTGGCTGCACCACCGCCGGAGAACTTGCGGATAGCGGTTATTGCGAAGACCAGATCGTCGCAATCGGCCTCCCGCAATCCCATTTCGACACGCGTACGGTCCTAGTTTCCGATCTGAACGATTTTGAGGCGGAAAGCATCATCAACGAGATGATCCACAACCGAAATGCCATGATGGTCACGGCGCCCGACTGGAGCCATGAGTTTACGTTCCTGATGATCGACGGATTGTCGACCAAAGAGGATGCGTTGACCTCCGAGTTGGCCGTCGGCTTGGGGCCGGTGCCATTGTTTGGCGGATCGGCCGGTGATGGAACCCGGTTCGGGCGTACCTATGTGCTGCATCAGGGCAAGGCACTGAGCAATGCTGCCATACTGACTCAGGTTCGTACGCGGTGCCCGATCAAGGTGTTCAAAACGGATCATCTGGTTCCAACGACCCGGCGTATGGTCGTAACCAAGGCGGATCCGGCAAAACGCATCGTTCAGGAGATCAATGCCGAGCCCGCCGCCCGCGAGTACGCCCGTATCCTTGGCAAGGATCCGGAACAACTGACGACATTCACCTTTGCGGCGCACCCCGTTGTTGTGCAGATTGGTGGGCAGCATCACGTCCGCGCCATTCAGCAGGTGGCGGGCAACGGGGACCTTGTCTTTTTCTCGGCCATTGATGAAGGGCTTGTGCTGACGCTGGCCGAACCAAGGGACATGGTAGAGCACCTTGAGGAAGAAATCGGCCTTCTGACCGAGAAACGGCAACCCGACACAATTCTGGGCTGTGATTGCATTCTCCGCCGACTGGAAGCGCAGGAAAAGCAAAAGACACGCGAAATCTCGGACATTCTGGCCCGCAATCACGTTGTCGGATTTTCAACTTACGGAGAGCAGTACAACTCTATCCATGTGAACCAAACTCTGACGGGTGTTGCGATTTATCCGCCCGAGAAAGAGTAACGCATGATCGAGCATCTTACAGATCCCACGGACTCGGTTGACCGCCAGAACGAGAAACTTCGCAAGATCGCCGAAGCGCTGATGCGTCGGGTAGAAGAATCCACCGATGCGTCAGGCGCAGCTTATGCGCAGTTTCAGCGTGCGGCCGTGCTTGAACAAGAGGTCCGCGCCCGGACGAATGATCTGGAACGTGCCCTTGAATTGCTGAACGATTCCAATGCCAGATTGGCACAGGCGAACAAGGACACCGAAGCCGCACGCGCGGATCTGGCCAATGCAATCGAAACGGTGCAAGAGGGGTTTGCCCTTTTCAATCGCGACGAAAAACTGGTGCTGTGTAACAGCCGTTTTGGTCTGCATATGCCCGACATTCAGGAGCGGCTGAGCCCGGGATTGAGCTTTGCCGAATATGTCGAACTGGTCAGCCGATCAGGGTTTCTGTCCCTGCCTGAAACAATGACACCGACAGAATGGGCCAAAAGCCGCCTGGATCGGCACACGGACGATCATGTGGTGTTCAACGTCCGGCTTGTTGGCAATCGGTGGTCACAAGTGTCCGAACACCGCACGCCGGATGGCGGCACTGTTATTCTGCAAACCGATGTGACCGATATCATGCGGATCGAACGGCAGGAGCGTGACCGGATACTGGATGACAAGGCCAGGCTGATCCGCGCAACGCTTGAACATATTGAACAGGGCGTTTGCATTTTTGACAACAAACACCGTCTGATCGGGTGGAACAACCGCGCTAGCGAGTTGCTGGCCATTCCAATCGCACAGTTTCAGACGGGAACCCGGTTTGAATCGCTGTCCAATCGCCTTGGCGCGAACATCAGGTTCCAGAAGGGGGTAACGGAAGCCGATCTTCTGAACTGGGTGACGCGGCAAACCTATCGCCGTCCTCTGCAATTTCAGATGCACCGTGGAAGGTCGAAGATACTTTCTGTTTTTGCGCAGGAAATGCCCGACCGCGGTTTTGTGATATCCTTCACCGATGTAACCGCAGAACGAAAATCCGCCCAGGCCTTATATGAGGCCAAAGAATTGCTGGAACAGCGCGTAACATCGCGCACGATGGAACTGGCTGACGCTTTGAACGAGGCCGAGCGTGCAAACGCATCCAAGTCGCGATTTGTGGCAGCGGCCAGTCACGACCTGTTGCAACCTCTGTCAGCGGCAAAGCTTTATGTTGCATCGCTGGGCAGCGGTCTGGACAAAGACGACGCAAGAACCGTTGCAGGAAAGGCTGAAAGTGCGCTGAACAGTGTTGAACACATTCTGGAAGCGCTGCTGGATATCTCGAAACTTGATTCAGGGCGGGCCACCGCGCATTTGTCGACCATAACAGTGAGTACGCTGTTTTCGCAGATGGAAGATGCGTTTCGCCCGGTGGCGCAGGCAAAAGGGCTTGAGCTGTCTTTTGTTGACACGAACGCGCGCGTGACCAGCGACGCCAGCTATTTGCGTCGGATTTTGCAGAACCTGCTTTCGAACGCGATCAGGTATACCGAGGCCGGAAAGGTTCTGGTCGGAGTGCGGCGTCGCAAAGGCGCAATTGCCTTGCAGGTCTGGGATACAGGTATCGGTATCGCGTCAGACCAAAGAGACCTCGTCTTTCAGGAATTTCAGCGCCTGCATTCTGATGCCAGCGCCGCAGAGGGTATGGGATTGGGCCTTGCAATCGTGGAGCGCGCCTGTGGGCTGTTGCAACATCCAATCCAGCTGTATTCCGAAGTAGGCAAAGGAACTGGATTCTCGGTCGAAGTTCCGTTGGCGCAGGAAGAGCAGACCATTTGCAGCAGCGCCCCTGCGGCCCGCGATCCGGGCTCCAAGGTCCTTGGTAACACGGTCGTATTGTTGATTGAGAATGATGAAAACCTCCGTAGTGCACTGACCATGACCATCGAATCCTGGGGGGTTGAGGTTCTGGAGAGCGAAAGCGAAGACGAAGCAATCAATCTACTTCGTGAAATTGACATTCTGCCTGACGCAATAGTTGCCGATTTTCAGTTAAATCACGATAGAACCGGTGTTGACGCGATACATGCCCTGACGCACGAGTTTGGCCCTCTGCCCGGCTGCATTATCTCGGCCAACCGATCACCTGAACTGGCCGAGCGTTGCAAGCGCGCCAATCTGCCTTTGCTCTACAAACCGCTAGATGCGCAACTACTGCGCTCAACGCTGGAATCGTCGATTGCACGCCGCAACTGAGCGGCGTCAATCTGTGACCGGTTCAGATTGAACCAAGGGTCTTCCCCTTGCCGAAACAGCTGGTTAAGAAGTTCTTCCAGCGTCGTTTCAGGAGGCCCCATTGGACCGTATCGCCCGCACCATCGCCACCGAGATTAATGCACGATCCGAGCAGGTCGGTGCCGCGATCAAGCTACTGGACGACGGAGCAACCGTGCCTTTTGTCGCCCGGTATCGAAAAGAAGCAACCGGAGGATTGGACGACACCCAGTTGCGTCTGCTGTCCGAGCGGCTGACCTATCTGCGCGAGCTTGAAGCGCGGCGTGAGACCGTCCTGAACTCGATCAAGGATCAGGGCAAACTGACAGAAGATCTGAGCCAATCCATAGCACGTGCCGAAACCAAAGCGCAGTTGGAAGACATTTATCTGCCATACAAGCCAAAACGGCGCACCAAGGCGATGATTGCGCGCGAAAATGGGCTTGAACCTTTGGTTGACGCTATTCTGGCGGACCGCAACTGCGACCCTGAAACATTGGCCGCGGCGTACCTCACCGAGGCGGTAACGACGACCCGGGATGCATTGAACGGCGCGCGGGACATTTTGACCGAGCGGCTGACGGAAAACGCCGCACTGCTGGGCGAATTGCGCAGCTTCATGCAGCGCGAGGCTCTGCTCAGCGCAAAGGTCATCGAAGGCAAGGAAAAGGACGGCGCAAAGTTCAGCGACTACTTTGACCATGCCGAATTGTGGGCAGACGTGCCGTCGCATCGGGCATTGGCGATGCTGCGGGCATCCAAAGAGGGCATCGTCACGCTGGATATCGCGCCTGAACCGGAATTTGGTGCCGCGCGGGCCGAGACGATTGTTGCCGCTCATCTACAGACACGTGGCACGGGGCCGGCAGACGCATGGTTGCGCAAAGTCGCGGGCTGGACATGGCGGGTAAAGCTTTCGCTGTCCATGATGGTCGAACTGATGGCTGATCTGCGCAGCCGGGCGCAGGACGAAGCCATTCAGGTCTTCTCGCGAAACCTCAAAGACCTGCTGTTTGCCGCGCCGGCAGGTGCCAAGGCGACATTGGGTCTGGATCCGGGCATTCGTACGGGCGTAAAGGCTGCTGTCGTTGATGCGACCGGCAAGGTCGTTGCCACTGACACCTTGTACCCATTTCAGCCGAAAAATGATTTGCGTGGCGCACAGGCCAGTATCCTCAATCTGATATCTGCTCATCAGATCGAACTGATCGCAATCGGGAACGGGACTGCCAGCCGTGAAACCGAAAAATTGGTTGCAGACACTCTTGCGCTACTACCCAAGAAGGTGAAAGCACCAACAAAAGTGGTGGTGTCAGAAGCTGGGGCTTCGGTCTATTCCGCCTCTGAACTGGCTGCGCGCGAGTTTCCGGATCTGGATGTCTCGCTACGTGGTGCGGTCTCGATTGCGCGCCGATTGCAGGACCCTTTGGCCGAGCTTGTAAAAATCGAACCGAAATCCATTGGTGTCGGCCAGTATCAGCATGATGTGGATCAGCATCGCCTGTCACAGTCGCTGGATTCCGCGATCGAGGATGTGGTGAATGCTGTCGGGGTCGATCTGAACACAGCGTCCGCCCCTTTGCTGTCACGCGTATCAGGTCTGGGGCCAGCGCAAGCCGAAGCGATTGTCACCCACCGCGATCTGAATGGGCCCTTCCTATCGCGGAAGGATTTGCTGTCCGTCGCCCGCCTTGGACCGCGCGCGTTCGAACAATGCGCCGGCTTCCTGCGCATCAGGGACGGTTCCGAGCCGCTGGATGCGTCTTCGGTACACCCCGAAGCCTATGACGTTGCGCGCCGGGTTGTTGCCGCCTGCGGCCGTGATATCCGAAGCATCATGGGCCATAATGGCGCTTTAAAGGGGTTGCGGGCGGAACAATTTGTAACTCAGGATTTCGGCCTGCCGACGGTTCGGGACATCTTTGCCGAACTTGAAAAGCCCGGACGCGACCCCAGACCCAGTTTCGTCACCGCATCATTCACCGATGGTATCGAAGAAATCACCGATCTGAAACCCGGAATGGTTTTGGAAGGCACAGTCACCAACGTCGCGGCTTTTGGCGCTTTTGTGGATATCGGTGTGCATCAGGATGGGCTTGTTCATGTCAGCCAGCTGGCGGACCGGTTTGTCAAAGATCCGCATGACGTGGTTAAGACCGGGCAGGTGGTTAAAGTACGTGTTGTCGATGTTGATGTCCCGAGAAAGCGCATTGGGTTGACCATGCGAAAACAAAGTGGCGGCGGACATCGTCGCGCGTGATCGCAAAACGACGCGTGATGAAGTGCGCTGCCTTCTTGAAACCGCGTTTTGAGGGGCGTCAGCTTAGTATCTTGCACGTGGTTCAATCCATGATTACGACTGGGACGACCGGAATGAAGGTGATGTTGGCGCTACAGAAACGGCTGTGCTAATTGATCTTTTCTTTCTTGAAAGTTCGAAAAGACCGGGGTTGTCGCGGTGGGCTGGTTCGTAGTCTCTTGTATAACGTCTGAAGCACAACCTTGGCCCAATGCGGATCTGTAAACTTCCTGAGCTTCACCTTTTCGTAAACCAGAGGGTATGCATGACACATGTCGTGACACTGAATGCCGGATCGTCTTCGATGAAGTTCGGCCTGTTCGAACTGACAGAAGACGATCCAATCATGGTGTGCACCGGTGTGGTCGAACGGATCGGCGAGCCTGAGCCAACCGTCAAGGCGCGGTCATCTGGCGGCGGAGTTCTGGCGAATGGCACGGCAGGAGATATTCACGATCATGCCGCCGCCCTGGACTGGGTACTGAACCTGTTGTCACGTGCCTTCCCCAGTTGCGAGGTCACCGCGGTTGGGCATCGTATTGTTCACGGCGGACCTGAGATCGATACGCCATTGCCGTTGACCGCCGCTGCTTTGGAGGAGTTGGACAAGCTCTCTCCGTATGCACCTCTGCACCAGCCGCACAACCTGGCTGGCGTCAAGGCAGCTATGGAACGCTTTCCAAATGCCGCCCAGATTGCCTGTTTTGACACGGCCTTTCATCGCAATCACCCCTGGGAGAACGACGTATTCGCCCTGCCGCGCGAGTATTACGACAAAGGCGTCCGCCGCTATGGTTTTCACGGGCTTAGTTATGAGTACATCTCGGACCATTTGGCCAAAACCGCGCCACTTTTGCACGCGGGGCGGGTTGTGGTCGCGCATTTGGGTAACGGTGCGTCGATGTGTGCCATGATCGGGGGGCGATCCGTCGGTTCGACCATGGGGTTTTCGTCGTTGGACGGGCTGCCGATGGGATCACGTTGCGGTCAGCTCGATCCAGGTGTTTTGTTGTATCTGATGGATCAGGAAGGGTTGAGCGCCTCAGAGATTTCCGACCTTCTGTTTCGCAAATCAGGTTTGCTGGGTCTGTCCGGACTTTCAAGCGACATGCGCACTCTTGAAAAAGCAGATACCCGTGAAAGCCGACAGGCCATCAGCTATTTCACTTTCCGCATCCGCCGCGAACTTGGGGCAATGGCCGCAATATTGGGCGGTATTGATGCCCTGATCTTCACTGGTGGTATCGGAGAAAACTCGCGTCTTGTACGCGACAGGGTATGTTCCGGAATGGGGTGGCTGGGGATTGAACTGGATCCCGATGCCAACGCGGACAATGATCGGATAATCTCGACAAATCTGTCCCGTGTGGTGGCCATGGTTATTCCGACAAACGAAGAGCTGGTTATTGCCCGTGCTGCCGCAGATCTGTTGACAAATCGATCCCATCGGAAAAGTGCTTAGCCCGGCTGGTACGTCCAGCGATACGAGGGTGGGGTCGGCCCTTTGTTGCGACCACCTTGCTGCATCTGCTCCCAGGCATGTGCCAGAATACCCACTGATCGGGACAGGCAGAAAAGGCCGCGCGCCAATGGTGGCGCAAACCCAAGCTCGGCATAAATAACTGCGGTTGCGCCATCGATGTTCATCGGGACGGGTTTACCCTTACGCCGCGCAAGCTCTGCCTCGATCTGCTGCGCAATGCGCATGACCTGCCCATCGCAAGCACCGGTTTTCACCGCTTCGGCGACCAGTTCCATCAGGCGCGGCGCACGAGGGTCTGTGGGTGTGTGAAACCTGTGACCAAAACCCGGAAGTATCTTTCCGTGGCTTTCGATCCTCGCATTGATTGCCTGCTCCAAAGTGCCAGGGTAAAGGCCCACAAAGTGGTAGAGTTCCACGGTTTGCTCGCCAGCCCCTCCATGAATGTCGCCCAACATGTTCACGGCGCTCGCCATCGCGTTGTTGAGAGGCAGGCCACAGGTCACCGCCATGCGCGCGGTCGCAATCGATGGGGCCTGCGGACCGTGGTCGACTGCCGCGACCAGCGCGGCTTCGAACAATTGGGCCTGCGCTTTTGATGGGTGGTCGCCGCGTACCATGAACCAGATCATCTCCGCGAAACCCAGGCGTCCGATCAGGTTTTGAATCGGCTCTCCGCGCAGGTCGATCCGGCCAGGTTCCATATCGATGATGGATGTTGCCCACCAATCTGACACATCGTTCATATGATCCCCTCTCTGCGCAGCGCGTCGATTTCCGCGTCGGTCAATCCGATTTCAGACCACACTGCCTTGTTGTCGGCCCCAAGTTTTGGTGGCGCGATTTGCGGCATTCGCCGGGTGCCATCCATTACGACGGGACTACCTGCAAGCTGCATCTGTTCGCCGTGAACCTGTAAAGAGCCAATCAGACCGCGATCGTAAAGTTGCGGGTCTGCAAGGGCCTCTGGTACGGTCAGAACTTGCCCAGCTGGAACACCCAAAGCGTTTAATTCACTCACCCATTCGGCCGCAGCCTTCGTTTTCAGGGTTCGTTCCAGTTTTGTACGTAAGGCGTGGCGGTTTCTTTTGCGGTCTTCGCGCGTTGCGTAATCAGCGTTGTCCAGAAGATCATCCCGCCCCAGACAGCGGGCAAGTGCCTGCCATTGCTCGTCCCGATTGGCCGCGATGTTGATCGGGCTGTCCAGCGTGGCAAATGTCCCTGAGGGGGCCGAGGTTGTGTTCTCATTCCCGTGTGCTCCGGGTGTTACGCCGCCCACCAGATAATTTGAAACAACCCAGCCCATCGTCGAAATTACGGCTTCGGACATCGCAACATCCAGATACGCGCCGCGCGGGTTGGCGTTCAATGCCGCCGCGACTGCAAAGGCAGCCGTCATCCCCCCGACCGTGTCTGCCAACGGATAGCCGACGCGATAAGGTGCCGTGTCGGGGGCGCCGGTGATTGACATCACGCCGCTGATACCCTGCACAATCTGGTCATAAGCCGGATCGCCGCGCCGGGGGCCATCCTGCCCGAACCCGCTGATGGCGCAATAGATCAGGTTGGAATTGACGTTGCGCAGAACTTCGTAACCAAGACCAAGACGATCCATTACTCCGGGCCGGAAGTTTTCCACCAGAACATCGGCTGACTGGACAAGGCGTTTCAGCAGCGCCTTGCCCTTTTCCGATTTCATGTCCAGCGTGACAGATTTTTTCCCGGCATTCTGCGCCAGAAAACTGATCCCCATCCCCGCCTTGTTTCTGGCAGGATCGGCTCCCAGAACGCGAGCAAGGTCGCCACCATCGGGGCGTTCGACCTTGATCACGTCGGCACCCATCAATGCCAGTTGGTAGCAGCAATACGGACCCGCGAGGACATTGGTCAGATCGAGAACCCGTATTCCCGCCAGCGGGTCAGTCACCTTCGGCAACCCCTTCCGCCCGGGCCTGTGCACGGCGCGCGCGGTAGCTGGGCAGGAGCACCAGAAGCGCCGCGATAACCAGCAGACCCAGCGTCATCGGGCGTTCCCAGATAAAGGCGATGCCATCGTACAACTGCATGGACCGTGAGAAGTTGTCTTCCATCATGCCGCCGAGGATGAAACCAATCAGCAGTGGTGCCAATGGGTAATCAGCGAATTTCAACGCCGTTGCGCATACCCCAAAACCTACCAGTATCAGCAGTTCGGTTGCATTGTTCTGCCCGATATAGGCCCCCATCAGAGTAAAGAACAAAATAAAGGGGATCAGATAGTTGCGCGGCACCGAGAGAACTTTGGCAATGTAGGGGATCAGCGGCAGATTCAGGATCAGAAGCACCAGATTGCCAATGAACATGGACATGATGACCGCCCAAAAGATCTGCGGCTCGTCCAGCATAAGGCGTGGGCCCGGCGTCACGTTCAGCGCAATCAATGCGCCAAGCAGGATCGCCGTCGTACCCGATCCGGGAATGCCCAGGGTCAGCAGCGGTACGAACGAGCCGGTACAGGCGGCGTTGTTTGCTGTTTCAGGCGCGGCCAGCCCTTTGATTGACCCTTTGCCGAATTCGTCCTGCTCGGCTTTTGGGGCGATGTTACGCTCGACCGCATAGCCCAGAAAACTGGCAATCGTTGCACCGGCACCCGGCAGAACGCCGATGAAAAACCCTTGGATAGACTGGCGGCCAATCACCGGAGCAATGGCTTTGGCTTCCTCCCTGCTTATGCGCAGGTCCTTGATTTCGCCTTCTTCGCCCTTAAGGTCCTTGGGTTTGAGAACAAGAAACAGAGCTTCGGGTAACGCGAACATGGCCATTGCAAGTGTGATAAAGCCAAAACCCGACTGCAAATCCATGATGCCCATGGTGAAGCGGGGCATGTTGAACAGCGCGCCTTCGCCGACGGTTGCCATAATCAATCCAAGGATTGTCATTATGATAGCCTTGGCAACCTGACCTGTTCCCGCGAAAGCGGCAATGGCGGACAAACCGACAACCATCAGCGCGAAATACTCGGCCGAGTGGAAAAGCAACGCAACAGAGGACAGGGCAGGAGCGAAGACCATCAACAGCAACGCACCGAACGTGCCACCTGCAAAGCTCGCGATTGCGGCAATGGTCAAGGCTTTGCCCGCTTTGCCCTGACGGGCCATCGGGTAGCCGTCAAAGCTGGACGCGACGGTACCCGCGACCCCCGGCGCATTCAGCAGAATAGAAGAGGTCGAGCCACCAAAAATGGCGCCATAATACACGCCGGCCAGCAGGATCAGCGCGGCGGACGGGTCACCCATGGAAATTGCTACTGGGATCATGATGGCGATGATCGACATCGGGCCCAGACCCGGAAGCATTCCGATGAATGTGCCGATCAGACAGCCTGCGACGACCATCAGCAGGTTTTGCAGTGAGAATGCCGTTTGCAGGCCAATCAGAAGTCCTTCAAGCATGTCAGCCTCCGAAAATGCCGGGCAAGGGGCGCATGTAAATGCCAAGGATTTCCTGAACCAGATACCAGACTGTACCGGTGGCAATCAGGGCGACGAGAAACATGAGATGCCATTTGCGTTCGCCCAATATAAATGATCCTAAGATCAGGAAGGCCGAGGTTGAGATCAGAAACCCAACAGGGCGCAGGCACAATGCGTAGACGACCATCAGAACTAGCAGCATGATCGCCTGACCAAGATGGTAATCGCCCAACCGCCGATAATCGATTTCAGGTTCGCTGGGTTCAGCCTTTTCAAAGCCCAGCAGAATGATCGTGGCCGTGATGATGCCCAGAATCGACAGCACTTTGGGAAAAGTGCTTGGCCAGATGGGATTTCTTTGCATGAAAGGAGGCAGACTACTGTCCATCGTGAACCAAGCGGCGTAGCCATATGTTATACAAACACCCAGAAGAATGAGCGCGATCCAGCGATCCAGCGCCATGGGACCCCCTCCTTTTTTGGTCGTCAGAGATGGCAGAGCGGGTTACCGCTCTGCCAAAGTTGTATTCAGAGGAAGCCCAGCTTCTTCATCAGATCACCAATCTGTTGTTCTTGCTGCTCAAGAAATGACCGGAAATCATCGCCCGAGTTGTGGATGTTCACCCAACCGTTGCGTGCACGAACCTCTTCCCATTCCGGGGTGTCGTACATCTTTGCAATCGCGGCCTGATAGGCTGCAAGCTTGTCCTCGGGCAGGCCCGGGGCCGCGAAGAAGCCACGCCAGTTCACAAAGGTGGTGTCGATGCCCTGTTCTTTCATGGTCATCGCGTCTGGGGCGGCGTCAACACGATCTGCCGATGTAACGCCAATGATCTTGACTTCACCTGCGTTGGCCAAATCGACGGCCTCCGAAAAACCCGTAGACAGGGCTGCGATCTCACCGGACAGAAGGGCAGCCATGGCTTTGCCACCTGCATCATATGGGATGTATTTCACGCCAAGAGCATCCTTCCCAGCGGCTTCCATCACCATTGCTGCGACCAGGTGGTCCATGCCACCAGGAACTGAGCCACCGCCAATGGCCGTGTTGCCCGGGTCGGCGTCGAATGCAGCAAGTAGATCACTCATAGAGTTGATAGGGCTGTCTTTGCCGACAACAATTGCTGCGTAATCTCCAATCGTGCCCGACACCAACGTCAGGTCGCGGAAGTTGTGAGGGAACACGCCAGTCAACGAACGGATCACGATTGGCGTGGAGTTTACCATCAACGTCCCGTGGTTGCTGTCGGCGTTTTCAATCAGATAGCCGATGGCTTTGCCGCCACCACCGCCTGACATGTTTTCATAAGACGCGGTGCCCACAAGACCGGCGTTGGTAAGCGCTTCGCCGGTGCCGCGAGCGGTACCGTCCCAACCACCACCGGCGCCGCCGGGGATCAGAAAGTGGATGCTGTCCACCAGCTGGTCTTCAGCCAGAACGGGTCCTGCAAGACCTACAGCAGCAACAGCTGCGATCAGGGCGCGACGGCCCAGTTCGAAAGTTGTCATGATGTCCTCCCATTTGACAACGGGCCGCATGGCGGCTCAGATTAGGAAGAACAAAAACACACCAACCTGACATCAACCTGTCACGCGCGAGAATAGTATTAAAGCCCGATGAAATTTCTGCTTGTCGAAGACAATCTAGACCTCGCAAACGCGATCAGTTCCCGCATGAGGTTGGACGGGCATGTGGTTGATAACGCGTCCACATTAGGCGATGCAACTGCCTTTGTTGAAACTCAGGAATACGATCTGATCCTGCTGGATATCATGCTGCCGGATGGGGACGGTCGCGATTTCCTCAAGCGGCATCGCGCGAGCCATTTGGACACGCCAGTAATCGTTTTGACGGCCCGCAGTCAGGTTTCTGATCGAATCGGCTCGCTTGATCTGGGCGCTGACGACTATGTCACCAAACCGTTTGATCACGCCGAGCTTGAAGCGCGCTGCCGCGCAGTTCTGCGTCGCAAATCCGGGAATACGAAGACAACGATAGAAGTCGGCGGCATCGTATTCGACCCTCTGGCAGGCCATCTGACGGTGGGTGACGAGACCGTGTCGCTGCGTAACCGTGAACTGCGCCTGCTGGAATTGTTCATTAGCGCACCTGGTCAAGTTTTTTCGAAACAAAAACTAACCGACCGGCTGTTTTCTTATGATGATGATGTCTCTGATAACGCGATCGAAGTTTATGTGGGCCGCTTGCGCAAGCATCTAGAACCCTCGGACCTAAAGATCACCACGTTGCGTGGGCTGGGATACAGGTTGGATCATGCCTCCTGATCCCAATGTGTCAGGATCACTGCGGAACAGGCTGGTTCTGACACTGATCGGTGGCGCGGCCATACTTGCGTTCCTGCTGTTTGTCGCAGTACAAAACTATGCTGCGCAGGTCGCGCTACAGGGGCAAGACAACATACTTGGCGCATCAGTGGCCTCTATCCTCGATGCGGCCGCTTTGCGGGAAGGCGTGTTGGAGGTCGATATCCCGTATGCGGCCTTCGCGATGCTAAGCACCCCTGCGGACGACAGAATCTTCTATTCTATCTTTCAGGACGGGTCGTTTCTGTCCGGATACGAGGATTTTCCACCGACCATAGGACCGCATGACGGCAAGTCGCTTTTCAGGTTCAGCCAGATTCGCGGTGAAACCATTCGTCAGGTCAGCGCCAGCCGGACTTTGGTGGGATTGGATAAGCAAATCGAGCTCGTGGTCGCGCTGGGGCAAACGCAAGATGCGTTGGCGGAGACTCTGGACCAGATTTCGCGCAATGCGGCGATTCTGGGCGTAGGGTTCTTTGCCCTTGCCGCCGCTCTTTCCTTTTGGGCGACGTCCTCGACCATCGGGCAGTTGAACAGGTTGACAACCTCTGTCACCCGCCGTGGCCCACAGGACTTGAGCCCGTTCAAAAAGCCGGTACCCCGCGAAATGGCCCCTTTGGTTGCTTCACTGAACTCATTGATGGGTCGGCTTGATCAGTCACTGAGCCAGTCAGAAGATTTTATCGCCGAAGCGGCTCACCGCGTTCGCACCCCGCTAGCCACTGTCAGGTCATATGCTGATGCTACTTTGCAAAGGGTTGAAAAAGAAGAAAACCGCGAGGCGCTGCGTTCGATGGTGCGCGCCATTGACGAAAGCTCACGTGCAGCTGGTCAGCTGTTGGATCACGCAATGATCACGTTCCGGGCTGATCATCTTGAGCGGGAAGACATAGACCTGAACGCCTTGGTCCGTGACCTTGTGCAGCGCCTAACACCAATTGCCGAGATGAAGGACCTGTCACTGTCGCTTTGTGGCGACCCACAGGTCATGTATTCAGGTGACCCCATCCTCATTCAAAACGCCGTACGCAACATGATTGACAATGCACTGAAATATGCTCCGGCCGACAGTTCTGTTCGCATCGAAGTCACTTCGGAACCACGGGTTCAAATCCGGGTAAAAGATCGTGGCACGGGGTTCCCCATAAACGAAATTGACACTCTCACGCGCCGTTTCGAACGGGGTAAGAACGCAAGTGGCACCATCGGGTCCGGTCTGGGCCTGACCATCGCGCGGGACGTTGCAACAGCGCATGGTGGAACGCTTGACTTGTCCAACAGGCAGGGAGGCGGCGCTTGCGTTACATTATCGCTTTAGTCTTCCTTTGGTTTCCTGCTGTCACACTGGCGCAAATCTGGGAGGACCGGCAAGTATTCAACGCCGAAGCAGACGAGGCGCATATTCGGGTCATCTCGAGCACGGATACGTTTTTGTTTGAGCCTATGATTTCCGGTTTTATCAAGGAGAACCCTGACATTTCTGTCGAGTATATGGTGACGGGTACTGCCGACATCGATCGAATCGTGCGTGCCGCACCGGAAGATTTCGATATTGTCATTTCCAGCGCTATGGACCTGCAACTGAAACTGGCCAATGACGGATATGGACGCGTGATCGATGACATATCTCTGCCGTCCTGGGCGCAGTGGCATCGCAGTCTTTTCGCCTTCACGTTTGAGCCCGCGACCATCGTGATCAACCGTGCCGCCTTTTCCGGCACGCCTATCCCGGAGACCCGACAGCAACTGATCGAAGCACTTCGAATGCGACCGGACAGTTTTCGGGGCCGGGTGGGAACTTATGACATCCGCCAGTCCGGTCTAGGGTATCTGTTTGCGACGCAGGATGCCCGTGCGTCAGAAACGTTCTGGCGTCTGATGGAAGTCATGGGCGGTTTGGATGTGCGTCTGTACTGCTGTTCGGGTGACATGATTGACGACCTTGTTAAAGGCGAGATCGCCGTCGCCTACAATGTACTTGGCAGCTACGCGGATGCGCGCGCCGGGCACAAGGATACGCTTGAGGTTATTCTGCCGTCGGATTTTCAGACGACCATGATGCGCACGGCAATGGTGCTTGAAGGTACACCCGTACCTGAATTTGCCGCGTCTTTTGTCCGTCACCTTGTATCCAGTCAATCCAGCCGGGCAGGTGGCAGCCATACCCTCCCGCCTTTGGCGCCTTATGACACGGACGAAGAACGTGAAACGATCGGGCTGGATCCAGCGTTGATGACGTTTTTGGACAGATTAAAACGCCGCCGGTTTCTGGCCGAATGGGAAAGCGCGGTAATCCAGAGATAGCCCTGCCGTTATTCCCTAAATGCACGATTGAAGTAATCGGCCATCGGCTTGACAAGATAGGACAACGGAGTGCGCTCATCGGTTTTGATCAGTGTCTCAACAGGCATACCCGGCAAAAGTTCCTGACCGTTGAGACGGTCCATTTCACCATCATTCATAATCACCTCGGCGCGGTAGAAAGTGAAGCCGGACTGTTCATCCGTGAAAGTGTCGGCAGACACGTTTTTGACCTGCCCGTCCAATTCAGGTGTTTCGCGCTGATTGAAGGCCGGAAATCGCAGGGCGACAGGTTGGCCCACGTGCAGCTGATCCACATGGATTGCGTCCACACGCGCGGCGACCAGCAATGGCGTATCCTGTGGGACCACATACATCATGGGTTCGCCCGGCTGAATCACCGACTGCAGGGCAAAGACCTGACTGCCGTAAACGGTTCCGTTGACAGGTGCGCGGATGTCCAAACGTGCCATCCGCTCGGACAGGGATAGTCGGCGTTCCGATAGTTCAGCAATTTGGGCCTGTACGTCTCGCAAAGTGGTAATCGCCTCCTCCCGGCGGGTTGCAGTCAGTTCAACGATCTGGATCTCGGTTGATGCGATCTGCCCTTTGAGGCGGGCGACAGCGGCTTCCAGTCGACCTATTTCACCTGTCAGGCTGGCTTCTTCCCGTTGCAGGGCCAGCACGCGACTGGTTTGGGTCAATCCACGTTTCAACAGGCTTTGTTGGTCTTCCAGCTCATCCTCGATCAATTCAACCTGACGGCGCAGGGAAACGAGTTGGGCTTGTGTGCCTTCGATCTCACTTTCGATCTGAACCAACTGCTTTTTCAGTTGTTCGTGCTGCTTGGACATTGTTTCCACCCGCGCGTCGAACAAGTTTTGTTGCCCTACTATCAGGTCGGGATCAATGCTGTATTCCTCCTGTACCTCGTGCAACTGCGCCGACAGCTCTTGCGACGAAAGCCCGTCGCGTTCGGCTTGAAGCCGGGCACGCCGGACCAGAAGTTCGAAAAGCTGCGCTTCCACAATCGTCTGTTCGGACAATAGGAAAGTATCATCCAGTCTCAGCAGCATCTCGCCCGAGGCGACCACATCACCATCGCGTACAAAGATTTCGCCAACAACGCCGCCATCAGGGTGTTCGACCACCTGACGGTTGCTTTGCACTTCGATCACGCCTGAGGATACGATCGCACCAGCTAGGCGTGTCTTCACTGCCCAAAGGCCCAGTCCGCCGACCAAAATGGCAAGCGCGGCGAATCCTACCAGGGCGGGGATTCTCATACTCCAGGCCTGCGCCTGCTTCTTGGTCGTGTTTTTTGCCATTATTCACCTACGGGGCTAAGCTTGCGCTTAATCGCGCCCGCATTCTGCACCATTGCGCCGAGAACCTCGTCACGACTACCGAACCTGACCACTTGTCCTTTTTCGACAACGGCCAGATCGTCACATTCCGAAATGGCCTGCGGACGGTGTGTCATGATGATGGCGGCTTTGCCTGCCGCCTTGAGCCCCCTCACGGCCGCGTTCAAGGCTTCGGTGCCATCCGCGTCCAGTGCCGAGTTTGGTTCGTCCAGAATAAGCAGAACAGGGTCGCCATAGAGGGCGCGGGCCAGAGCGATGCGCTGTTTCTGTCCACCTGACAACTGACTGTCATTGCCTTCAAGGAAGGTGCCATAACCTTTCTCCAAAGACAGGATCAGGTCGTGTGCATTGGCTTTTTTGGCCGCGGCCACCACCGCTTCGGAATCCGGGTTCTCCGACATCCGGGCGATGTTCTCGGCCACCGTTCCGTTAAATAGGGTAACCTGCTGCGGCAAATATCCGATATGGCTGCCCAAATCGTTGGAGTCATATTGATCCAGAGTGGCACCACCCAGCCGAATTTCCCCGGCTGCCGGATTCCAAAGCCCCAGCAACGCCTTGGCCAGTGTCGTCTTTCCCGACCCGCTTTTGCCGATGACACCCAGCGCCTTGCCCGGTTGCAGTTTCAGATTGACGTTCCGCAACGTTGGCGTTGTTGCCCCAGGGGGAATGACAGTCAGCGATTTTGCTTCCAGCTGCGCCTTCGGGATGGGCAAGCGGATCCGCTGCTCTTCGGGTGGGGTCTGATCCAAAAACCGGCTGAGGGAAGTCCAGGCTGTTCGCGCACGTTCGATCATGCCCCATTGGCCAACCGCTTGTTCGACCGGGGCGAGGGCCCGACCCAAAAGGATTGAGCCCGCAATCATCGCGCCCGGTGTCATTTCATTTTGCAGAACCAGCCACGCGCCCAAGGCAAGCATTGCAGATTGAAGAAACAGTCGTAGCGACTTGGTCAGAGATGTAAAACTGCCTGTCCAATCGCTGGCAGAAATGGTTTGGCGTAAGGCATTCGAACGCTGGTCCAACCACCGCTTTGTCACGTCCGCCTGCATACCTTGAGAGCGCACAACCTCTGCCGCTTGTCTCGCATGTTCCGCAAAGGCGTTTGCCCGCGCTGCTGCAGATTGTGCCTCGGCGACTTTCCTGCTGGTCAGCGCCTGATTGAGGAGTGCAATCACGACAAGTAGAACACCGCTTGTCACGGCCAGCCAACCCAGCAGGGGATGAAACAGGAAAATCGCGCTCAGAAAAACAGGCGTCCATGGAATATCCATCACCGCCAGCAGAACAGGGGACGAACACAGGTTTCGAATGGATTCCAGATCACGCAAGGCCGTCGCCGGGGCAGATCGTATTTGCGGCATAAGTGAACGCCGCAGCGTTGCTTCGAAGACGCGCTCATCCAACTGTGACTGGAACCGTGCGCCGAACCGGGCAACGATGCGTCCGCGGGCAAAATCCAGCATCGCCATCAGCGCATAAAGCAACGCCACCAACAAAAACAACGCTGTCAGTGTTTCCACCGCACGCGAGCCCAATACCCGGTCATACACCTGCAACATAAACAATGGGCCCGTCAGCATAAGCAGGTTCACAAAAATGCTGAACAAGAACGCCAAAGCAAGGAACGCGATCCCCTGATTGCGCACATTGCGCAGTTCATTTCGGGGGGCCGCGGATACGCGGTGTTCAGGTTTCAATGTTTTAAATCCATATTATTCGGAGATGCGACCCCGCACTTAAAAAGTTAGATCAGCCTTGCCAAGTTTGCACATCTTTTTTTGGGCAAGAAACCGCGGGTCCTTGGCGTAAAGAAGCACTATTCAGCCGTAGCTGACAAAAAAACCTAACGGCGATTATGGGCACCGTTAGGCGGGCGCTTCAGGATAACGGCAATTCGGGCGGAATACAGCAAGAAAGACGGTCACGCAAAGACCACAACCCGCCAACAAGCCGCAGGCGAGGAAGGCTGTATCGATCCGGCCGCGAAATGACCGAGACCAAATTTTTTCGACTTTATCTGTAGGGATGGCAAGTGTTGTTATATTGTCGGACATTATTGTTTATTTTGTCCTACATTAAATGTAGAAGTGAATGAAACACGAATCGGAGAAGTCGCACGTGGCCAAAAGAACGCCCCCAAAGGAAAAAGCTGAGAGTGTCGGCAACACCTTGAAGGTGCTACCAGCTGGCAGCAGTGGCCGGGACGTTCTGGAAGCTCTCTCTGGAATGATCGAAGCGGAAGGTTTGAAAGTAGGCGATCGCCTGCCGCCAGAGATCAAAATTGCAAATCAGCTTGGAATCGGACGGGCGAAGGTTCGCGAGGCCCTGACAAGTTGGCAGAACATGGGCATCGTTGTGCGGAACAAGAAAGCCGGGACACGTTTGGCAGCCGAGGTATCTGCCAACACGATCCATCTCCCACTCACGCTGAAGCTTGAAGCCGAAAGCCTTTTGCGGACACACGCCGTGCGCCGGCCACTGGAAATCGAGGCTGCAAGGTTGGCTGCATTGAATTGCTCAGACGCGCAGCGGCTTTTGATTTCGGCCCGCGTTGCCGAGCTCATAGCTGTTCATTCTGCGGGTGAGGATTGGCGACCGGCCGACTACCGGTTTCACGCGGCACTGCATGAAGCGTGCGGAAACCCACTTTTCGGGCAGTTGATACGGCAAATTCAGAAAGCATTTCACGAAGTATATGACACCCCATTCGGCCAACCACACTTGGGTCAAGCCTCAATTCCAATACATGCGCAGCTGGCTGAAGCAATTGTCGCAGGCCGTGCAGATGAAGCCGCGCGTATTATCGGCGAGATCATGGACATGGTCGAAGCAGAAGTCCTAGAAATCATGGAAAGTCAGAATGTCTGATTACAGAGACCTTGCAACGCGTCTTGCAACTATCTTCCCGGAAGAGGCAGGTTCGGTCACGCCTCCTATTGTTCAAACGTCACTATTCACCTTTGACAATTATCAGAGTTTTGAAGACCGGATGGCCGGAAGATCAGAAACAGCCATCTACACGCGCGTGGAAAACCCGACCGTCGCCGCGTTTGAAACGCTCATGGCTGAAGCCGAACAAGGTCAGGCTGCCGTTGCATTTGCTTCCGGGATGGCGGCCATTTCCTCAACGCTGCTGGCATTTGTCAAACCCGGTGACCGGATTGCCTGCGTCGAACACGTCTATCCGGATTCATTCCGGTTTATGGAGCGCATCCTGCGCCCGTTCGGGGTGCATATCGACTACCATGCGCCGGAGCGTTTCGAGAACGACCCCGATCTGCTTGCCGATGTAACGGTGGCCTATCTGGAGAGCCCCGGATCGATTGTTTTTGAGGCGATGGATCTACGTCGTGTCGCAGAGCATGCCAGACGCCACAATGTGTTGACGATAATCGATAATTCATGGGCAAGCCCGGTGTTCCAACGCCCCCTCGCACTGGGCATCGACATCGTCATCCACTCGGCCTCGAAGTACATTTCGGGGCACTCGGACACGGTTGCGGGCGTGGTGGTTGCCTCCCGGGACCATATCGCCCGCATCCGTGATCTGACACTTCCTTTGCTTGGGGCCAAACTGGCACCTTTTGAGGCCTTCCTGCTGACGCGCGGCCTGCGCACGCTGAACGCACGCATGATGCAGCATCAAGCGACGGCCAACATGTTTGTTGATCGCCTAGCCACTGTTCCGCAGGTCAGGCAGGTCAACTCACCAGGCGCCAACGACGTGCCCGGGCTGACGGGGCGGTCCGGACTTATGTCGGTTGAGTTTGATGACAGTGTCGACATCGCCAAACTTTCTGATGCCTTGAACCTTTTCCGCCTCGGTGTGAGCTGGGGTGGCTTCGAAAGTCTGATCCTGCCTGCGCGCGTCGGGCTTGCTCAGGCCGGTGAACAAAACTCAATGCAGAAATTTGGGGTCTCACCCAATCTAGTGCGCCTGAGTCTGGGGCTCGAGTCGGCAGAAGATCTATGGGCCGATTTTTCTTCGGCGCTCGCCGAAAGCACGGCTTAGAACCGTTCGCTCAATAAAATCAACAGGAGGAAAACATGAAGAAACTACTAACTGGAATGACGGCTGCGGCCGTGCTCATGGGATCGGCATCTTACGCCGAGACCACACTGAAACTGGTCGAGGTTATTACAAGCCCTGAGCGTACAGAGGTGCTTCAGGGACTGGTGGATGAATTTGAAGCCAATAATCCCGACGTCACTGTCGAAATTGTATCGCTACCTTGGGGTAACGCGTTCGAAAAGCTGGCAACAATGGTGGCAGGTGGCGACATCCCTGATGTGGTGGAAATGCCCGATACCTGGCAGGCTCTTTATGCTGGGTCCGATCAGCTGGTCAGTCTCAAGGATCATGTCGCCGGATGGGAACACGGGGCTTCGCTGACTGACAAGACAGTCGCTATGGGCAGCCAGGCGGGTGATCTCTATATGATCCCGTACGGATTCTATCTGCGGGCGATGTTCTACAACAAGAAACTGCTGGCCGAAGCGGGTATCGACACTCCCCCGACAACGATGGAGGAGTTCAAGGCTGCCTCTGCCGCAGTGTCCGAGCTTGAGGGCAAGTATGGGTACTGTTTGCGCGGTGGTCCCGGTGGAACAAATGGCTGGATCATGTTGGCCGCAGCCATGAACGGCACCAACGAGTTCTTCACAGAAGACGGTGTCAGCCGCATCAACGAGCCCGGCTCGGTCGAAGGTATCCAGTTCATGATCGACATGTATCAGAACGGATATGCGCCCAAGGACGCCGTCAGTTGGGGCTTTAACGAGATCGTGGCCGGTTTCTATTCCGGTACATGTGCATTCCTCGATCAGGACCCGGACGCACTGATCGCTATTGCCGAGCGGATGCCTGCCGAAGATTTTGCGGTCATTCCGATGCCTGTCGGACCTTCGGGCAAAGCTTTCCCAACAATTGGGTTCGCAGGCTGGTCGATCTTCAATGCGACTGAACATGAAGACGAAGCCTTTGATCTGGTTGCGGCCTTGTCGACGCCCGAAGCCAACGCCACGTGGGCAAAACGCGTTGGCGTCATTCCGATCCACAAAGGCGCCGATCAGGATCCTCATTTCCAGACCGAGCAATTCAAAGGCTGGTTTGAGGAACTGAACGGCGAGCAATATGTGCCGACAACAATGCCAACCAACCTGGAACAGTGGGGCTATTTTGGCAGCACGCTTCTGCTGGAAACCAGTCAGGAAGCCCTGTTGGGGCAGCGCAGCGCGCAGGACGTCGCGGATGAGTGGGCTGAGTTCCTCACTGACGAACACGCCAAGTGGAAGGCAAGACAGTGATTTCGCGCACTCAGAAAACTGTCAGGCCCGGGGACACCCGGGCACGACGCTCGCTCTACCTACAATACATGGTCGAGCCGTTTTTCTATTTGTCACCCGCTATTCTTCTGATCGGTGCGGTGATCATGGTTCCGCTAATCATCGGAATCTCATATTCGTTCCAATCCATTGAGCTGTTGAAGCCTTTTGCTTCTGGCTGGATCGGGTTTGAAAACTACGTTGATCTGTGGGGAGACCGCAAGTTCTGGATCGCGATGGAGAACACGCTGTTTTGGACCTTTTGGTCGATAACATTCCAGTTTCTGCTTGGCCTTGGTCTTGCCATGCTTTTGAATACGCAGTTCTATGGAAAGAAACTTTTTCAGGCGCTTGTTTTCCTACCCTGGGCTGTCCCGACCTTCCTTTCTGCGCTGACATGGGCGTGGCTTTTTAACCCTGTCATCGGCCCGCTACCGCATTGGCTGGCCGCCCTTGGCATTCTGTCAGAGCCCTACAATATCCTTGGCGATCCCGAGCTTGCCATATGGGGCCCGATCACTGCAAATATCTGGTTCGGCGTTCCTTTCTTTGCGATCACGCTGTTGGCGGCTTTGCAATCGATACCCGGTGAGCTTTATGAGGCTGCAGAAGTCGATGGCGCGACCCCATGGCAGACCTTCACCAAGATCACCTTGCCGTTCCTTGCTCCGATGATCGCGATCACCGTGATGCTGCGGACGATCTGGATCGCCAATTTCGCCGACCTGATTTACGTGATGACCGGCGGCGGGCCTGCCAATTCGACCCAAATCCTGTCGACTTACATCTTCACCACAGCTTTTCGAAAATTGGACTTCGGCTACGCGTCAACCATTGCTGTGGCGCTGCTGGTGATCCTTCTGATTTACGCCGTTATCCTGCTCTGGCTTCGCAAGAAGCTGGTCAAGATTTGAGGAGTAGGCCATGTCAGCTGTCAGGAAACCCAACCCCCTGCTGGTTGTGGGCAAATACGCGGCACTTGCGTTCTATCTGATCTTTGCGTTGTTCCCGCTTTACTGGTTGCTCAAGATCGGGTTGACCCCGGACGCACTGATCTTTTCAGAGGGCACCCGGCTGTTTCCAAGCGAAGTGACCTTTTCAAACTTCAAAACAGTCATTTTTCAGACCGATTTTGTGGCCTATTTCCGGAACTCTCTTGTGGTGTCGCTGGGGGCGGCGTTCTTTACGACATTGTTCGCGGCTGGGGCGGGTTATGCCTTTTCCCGCTTTGTTTTCGCGGGCAAACGGATCATCATTGCCTTGATGCTGGTCACCCAGATGTTCCCGCTGCTGATGATCATCGCACCCATCTACAAGATCATCGCGGACCTGGGGCTGCTGAATTCGCTGACAAGCCTGATTGTTGTCTACACCGCGTTCAACATCCCCTTTGCAACATTCCTGATGCAGTCATTCTTTGACGGCATTCCCAAAGATCTTGAAGACGCGGCGATGATGGATGGCTGTACACGGTTTCAGGCGCTGCGCAAAGTGGTGTTCCCGCTGACATTGCCCGGTCTCGGGGCGACGCTTGGATTTGTCTTTACTGCCGCATGGTCCGAGCTGTTGTTTGCGTTGATGCTGATTTCAAAGAACGACGCGATGACATTCCCGGTTGGCTTGTTGACATTTGTTTCCAAATTCTCCGTCGATTGGGGGCAAATGATGGCGGCCGGCGTGCTGGCACTGATCCCAAGTTGCCTCTTCTTCATCTTCATTCAACGCTATCTCGTGCAGGGCCTCACGTCCGGCGCGGTCAAAGGATAGGAGGCCAGATCATGGCACGTATCGAACTTCGTGACGTTGCAAAACGCTATGGATCCGTCGAGGTTCTGCGCAACATCAACCTTGAGATTCAGGATGGTGAGTTCATCGTTCTGGTCGGCCCGTCAGGCTGCGGCAAGTCCACTTTGCTGCGCATGGTTGCTGGTCTTGAACCGATATCAAGCGGCGACTTTCTGATCGATGGCGAGCGCATGAATGATGAGAGGCCAAGGGATCGGGACATCGCGATGGTGTTCCAGTCCTACGCTCTCTATCCGCATATGGATGTCGCTCGGAACATGGGCTTCTCAATGGAAATCCGCAAAGCTCCGGCTGCTGAACGCATATCAAAGGTCGCCCAGGCGGCAGAGACGCTGGGGTTGACCAAATTGACGGATCGCTTGCCCAAGGCCCTTTCAGGAGGTCAACGTCAGCGGGTTGCCATGGGGCGGGCCATCATCCGAGACCCACGCGCATTTCTGTTTGACGAGCCATTGTCAAACCTTGATGCGGCTCTGCGTGTCGAGATGCGGCTGGAGATCGCGCGGCTTCATCAAAAACTAGGTGCGACCATGATCTATGTGACCCATGATCAGGTCGAAGCGTTGACGCTGGCAGACCGGATCGTTGTTCTCAACGCAGGGGATATCCAGCAAGTCGGCAGTCCGCTCGAGCTTTATGAAAGGCCGGCCAACAAATTTGTTGCCCAGTTTATCGGCTCACCCACCATGAATGTTGTGCCTGTATTGGGAACCAAAACAGGTGTGAATGTCGGGAATGGGGTTGAAATCAGGATACTCGATCAACCCCTTACCGCTCAGGCGAAAGAACTGGGTGTAAGGCCGGAACATATCGATGTTGTGGACAACGGCACCGGTGATCTGTCGGCCGTGGCGGATGTTGTGGAACATCTGGGGTCGGACACGAACATCTACGTCAATGCCGAGGGGATCGGCCCCATGATGGTGCGCAAGCATGGCAATATCCCGGTGAAATCCGGGGATCGCCTCGGTTTGCGCATTCAAGCACAGAATGCACATCTGTTTGCCTCGGATGGTACAGCGTTGAGACGGGCTTGCTGAGATGGTGGATAATTTGGAAGATTGGGCTTCGCCGCATGCGATAAAACTCCATCCGCGGGATCTTTAGATGAACGATAACCAGTTATTGCTGCCGGGGTCGCAGTCCGAAGCCGGGTTTTGGGTTGAAACGTCAAGACATCGCGATTGGTTGATGAATCAGGCCATGCGGCAACTTACGTTCTTCAGCGCGAGCTGCCGGGATGAGTCCGGGTTCTATACACTTGGTCACGATGGCCGCCCGTTGCCCGGCAAGCCGCAGGAGCTGCACACGACGACCCGGTTGGTTCATTCTTATGCATTAGGACTTCTGTCCGGTTTCCAAGGTGCTGAACGGATCATTGATCACGGCATGACATATCTCGATAGCCATCACCGAGATCGCGACCACGGCGGATATCTCTGGGCGTTGGATGGGGATCAGATCAAGGATGACCGCAAGCTTGCCTATGGGCACGTCTTTGTCCTTCTTGCCTCGGCAAGTGCGAAACTGGCGGGTCACCCGGATGCAGACAAGCTAATGACAGATGTCCAAAGTGTTCTGGAAAAACACTTCTGGGACGAAGAAGCAGGCCTGTTTCGCGATGAATGGAACAGGGATTGGACGCCGTTTTCCACATATCGCGGAATGAATGCAAATATGCACGGCGTTGAGGCAATGCTGGCCGCCTTTGAAGCCACAGGAGACGAAATCTTCCTGTCCCGCGCCGGTCGCATTCTGGACTTCTTCATTGGCAAAATTGCACCCGGTGAAAACTGGCGGCTTCCCGAACACTATTCGTCTGATTGGCAGATCAACCGGGATTATGCGGGTGACCCGATGTTCAGACCTTACGGAACAACGCCGGGGCATTCGTTCGAATTGGGTCGGCTTCAGCTTCAGCATTGGGATTTGTCAGGCCGAACGAACCCCAATGCTCCGTACAGGGCGCGCCGCTTGATTGCGCAGGCTTTGAATGATGCGTGGCTGCCTGGCGGCGGGTTGGCCTATACTCTTGATTTTGATGGTCGCGTTGCCAATGCTTCGCGGTTCTGGTGGCCCATCACCGAAGCCATAGGGGCGGTTGCCGCTCTGATCGCGCTAGACAGAAGGCCAGAAGACGAGGAGTGGTACAGAAAGCTCTGGACCTATGCGAGTGAAACACTTGTGGATCATCGACATGGCGGCTGGTTTCCAGCAGTGGATGGGGCAGGGGCTGTAGTGACATCTATTTTTGACGGCAAGCCGGACATCTACCACTCGTTGCAAGCCTGTCTGTTTCCGCTGTCAGGACGTTTGTCGAGGATGATGCCGCTTTAGGTTTGGAAAATCCTCAGTTGCGGCTTGTCTTACCCGAGTCAGAATCCGGTGCAGGGTCTTGTCGAATATCCGCAGACTACAAATCGTAGCCTGCGGCGGTGTCCGAATGTCAGGAGGTCGCTCGGTTGCCCCTGCATTCCAGCGTTATGCATTCCAATCAACCGTGAACTCTTCGCGAAATGCAAAGCGTTTCAGGTGGTCTTCTATGACAACTTTCCACGAGTTCAAGTCACCACGTGGGCCGACTGAAGCAACTATGTCTAGCCCCTCGTCCGTCGCTTTCATCGCGACCGCGCACCCGTTTTCAAATGAAACTTTCCCTTCAGTTACATCAAATTCTACTTGCCCCTTGTAGGACCAGCGCTTGCATAACTGCTGAAGGTTCCGTTGCAAACTTTCGGCCATTGACGCTTTCGGAATTAACGAGTGAATGACTCGTCGGTCGTATCAAGTCGAAAGCCAGCTCATGATTTCCTTCAAAGGTGCACAGTATCCGAAAGATGTGATCTTATTCGCAGTATTCTTCTACGTTCGATACGGCGTTTCCTACCGCGATCTGGAAGAGATCATGGCAGAGCGCGGTGTTTCGGTCGATCACACCACGCTGAACCGCTGGGTGACACGGTACTCTTGCGCAATCGCTGAAACAGCACGCCGCCGCAAAGGCCCATGCGACCGCTCCTGGCGAATGGACGAAAGGATCTGTTGCGAAGTTTTGACTGGCGACAGCGATAGTGTTGTACCGGCGGGCTAAGCGGCCAGCTCTGCAAACTGCCGAAACGGACAGACTCCGGGCGTGATTTGACCTTTGCGGATCATGTGTGCCACTTCGATTCCGTCGAGGGTTGCCGCCGCTGAAGCGAACGCCTTGAACAACATCGTGGAACAGGACCATCGTTTCATCAAAAGACGCATCCGGCCGACCGCGTTGCACGAATAGCGCTTGGGCCGCATTTGCCCCTTTCCCCGGTTCGTTATGCGACACGTTCATAGGTCGCACGACCTAGACGGGTCATGCGGTTGAGGGCTTTGACAGCGATGCGGGCTTCGGTTGTCTGGGTCTCCATGTTGCGGCTGCGCAGTTCCAGTCCGATGACCTGTTTGTATCGCCCGATCT
>NZ_JBQFYP010000020.1:0-46135 GCF_056541545.1 Ruegeria sp. AG7 | reverse complement strand
CTCAGATGCCCACCGTCTCTCCGGTGCGTCTCAACCGTCTTTCCAGTCCGTCAGGCCAACCTCAGCTGCGCCGGTGAAGGGGTATTTACGGATTAGAATCCCTACCCGCAAGCGGAAAATGACGATATTGATCTTTTTTTTGAGTTTTCTTTGTTTATTACTTAATTTCAATAACTTATATGCAATCACAATTGCCCGCCACCCTTCCGTCCGGGTGCTATTAGGCATGATCTGACCGGCAAGCCCCTAAAAACAAAAGGGGCCGACACAAGATATAGAGACTCCGCAATTTCAAGATACAAGTCAGGGCGACTCGAAACGGGAAAACGAGTCGGATTTGCGGCCAGAATACGGTCAAAAACCTCTCACCCCGTCGGACGCCTTGTACTGCGGGTCGCTCCCTGCCGGGATGTGGACGCATCAGGCACAATGTCGGCTATTGAACGCCCTGTCTTGCGTATCCCCTAAAGATGCGGTCAGGTTCCACCAATTCACTCTTCGATCCGAAAGCAGATCAGCAATGGCGCGCAATGTTCAGTTTCCTTTGGTCAGAACCGTCGGATTTGATGGCGCGCTGGTGACCTTTGCAGACAAGATGACCGACACCGCGAACCGGGCGGCGCTGGCGTTTCGGGCCGAAGTGGATCGTCTGCACTGGAATGAGGTGACCGAGTCGTCAGCCTCCCTGGGCTCGGCCTTTGTTCGGTTCGACACGCAACGCATCTCTCATCAGAAGATGCTGCAAAAGCTTAGGGAACTGGTTGAGCAAAAGGACTGGTACACTACACCGCTGCCTGCGGGCCGCAGGTTGTGGCGCGTTCCGACGGTTTACGGGACCGACCTTGCGCCCCAGCTTGACAATGCCGCCGCTGCTGCCGGCCTGACACCAGACGAAGCAATACGAAGGCTTGGACAGTCCCGCGTACGGGTTCTGACCATCGGCTTCGCTCCGGGGCAGCCTTACCTTGGACCTCTGGGGCCCGAGTTCAACATTCCCCGGCTGCAAAGCCTGACCCCCATGGTGCCGGAAGGCGCTTTGGTTCTGGCGATCTCGCAATTTGTTCTGTTTTCCGGGCCGACACCAACCGGGTGGCGGCATATCGGACAGACCGCCTTTCGGTGTTTCCGCCCCGAAAGGGCCGAGGCCTTTACCCTTAGACCCGGCGATGAGCTGTTGTTCAAGCCCGTTTCCCGCGACGTTCTGGAACACATCAAGGCCAACAACGAGGACGGCACAGGCGGCGCAACCTGTGAGGAGATTGCACCATGAGCCTGATCGTCCACCGGATTGGCCCGGCCTGCACCATTCAGGATCAGGGGCGCACAGGCTATCTGGATCAGGGGCTGTCCCGGTCGGGGGCGGCGGACATTCTGGCCTTGCACGAAGGGGCGGCGTTGCTGGATCAAAGCGCAAAACTTGCGGCGCTGGAAATGGCCGGGATGGGGGGCGAGTTCGAGGCGACGCATAACATGCGCATCGCCCTGACTGGCGCGCGGATGCAGGCCAGTATTGATGGCGGCCCTGTGGCCTGGAACGCGTCACACCAACTGATCGCCGGGCAAAGGCTGGTTATCGGGGCGACGCTAGCTGGAAACTATGGCTATCTGCATCTGGGCGGCGGCATCGATGCCGAGGTTTTTCTGGGGTCCCGCTCAACCCATCTGACAGCGCGGATAGGCCGGGCGCTACAGCAGGGAGACAGGCTGACCTGTGGACCGGATGCAGGCAACAGCGGGATGAAACTGGCTGCTGCCGAGCGGTATTCGGGCGGGGTGCTGCATGTGATTGCCAGCTTTCAGACCCCTTTGTTTGATGGCGCAACACTTGAACGGTTTGCCCAATCCAATTTCCGGCGCGGCGCACGCGCCAACCGGATGGGCATGCAGCTGGACAGCGACGGCGACGGCTTTGCTGCCTCAGGCCAGCTGAATATCCTGTCCGAGGTGATCACCCCCGGCGATATCCAGATGACCGGTACTGGCGACCCGTTCATCCTGTTGCCGGAATGTCAGACCACGGGCGGGTACCCTCGTATCGCGACCGTTCTGCCATGCGATATGCCCCGCGCGGCACAGACACCCGCAGGCGGCGACATCCGGTTCGAATTTGTCAGCATGGAACAGGCAGAAGAAATGCATAAAACGTTCCTGTCAGACCTTGCGCGCCTGCCCTCAAAAGTCGAGGCGCTGGTGCGTGATCCCCATGACATACCGGACCTGTTGTCCTACCAATTGATCGGCGGAGTGATCTCTGCCACCGACTAAGGAGATGTGCCAATGCCAAGCGTCGATCTGAATGCCGATATGGGGGAAAGCTTTGGCCCCTGGAAAATGGGCGATGACAAAAGCCTTTTGAAAATCATCACCTCGGCCAACATCGCCTGTGGGTTTCATGCCGGTGATCCGGATGTGATGGCATCAACGATGAAACTGGCGGCCGAAAACGACGTCGGCATCGGCGCGCATCCCGGCTTTCCCGATCTGCAGGGATTTGGTCGGCGGAACATGAAGCTGCCCCATGACAACCTCCGCAATCTGGTCCGGTATCAGTTGGGGGCCGCAATCGGCATGGCCAACGCGGTTGGCACCAAAGTACGGCACCTGAAACTGCACGGGGCGCTGGCCAATATGTGTTCAGCCGATATCGATATGGCGCGCGCCTGTTATCAGGGCGCATTGGATGTTGATCCCGATATCATCGTCATGGTGCTGGCCGCGACAAAACAGGAAGAGGCCGTGCGTGAGCTCGGGTGCAGCTGGGTGGGCGAGATTTTTGCCGACCGTGCATATAATGACGACGGAACACTGGTTGACCGCAGCCTGCCCGGCGCCGTCATCCACGATGCCGAGGTCGCAGGCCCGCGCATCCTGAACATGGTCCGCGAAGGTGCGATCATCACCGAAAGCGGCAAGCGGCTGGAAACATCCATCGACACGATCTGCCTTCATGGAGACGGCCCGACCGCGGTTCAAATCGCTCGCTCGGTTCGCGACAACCTGATCGGGGGCGGTGTCGAGGTCACGAAATTCACCCGCTGAACATCATGCGTTAACGTCGGCAACCCAATTTTACGACTGTTGCCCGTACAGGTCTCAGCGCCTAGCATGACGGGCAAGCACATGTTCTGAAACCTACAATTTCAAACGATAGCTCGCCCCGGTCGGGGTTCCGCGCAAGGAGGTAGTCGAATGTCCTTTGATCTGATGTCCTATCAACCCCGGGGCGACAAGAAGAACTCGGACTTCTTTGCGCAATACCTTCCGAAAATCTACGAGCGCCGGACGAGCTCGGGCATCGCCGATCAGGTCGGGCCAATGCGCGCAATCTGTATGCAGATCGAAACCGACGCGCTGTTCGATACCCTCGTCGAGCTTTACGTCATGACACCCTATCGCCACACCGCCAGCTATCTGGGGCAGACCCACAAATTCTCGATCCTGCATTCGCATCCCGACTATCCCGCGCTGATCGTGATGGCCCCGCTCAGCCCGGGTTTCGAAGACTTTATTCCCCGCATCAATCGCATGTACCCGCTGGCCCGCAACACACCCCAAACGCGGTATGTTGGCGAGGTTTTCGCGGCCTGTGATCTGAAGGCGCTGACCGGGACGCTTGAGGATCAGAACATCCGCTTCGAATATGCCGGAGACACCGAAAACCCGTTCTACACATTGGACGGCTTCCGGTTCACGACCCCTTCGGATTTCACCTGCAACCGGGTCGGATATTCGACACATGATTTCAACGACACAGACAGCCTGGGCCTTGGTGATCGCGTGTTATTGAGCGACGCGGAACAAGCCCGGCTGGATCAGGCAGCCGCGTTCGGATCTGACAGCAAAATCGCTCCTTTGATGCTGGGCATCGATCATCTGGCGACGCGCGTGCTGGCGGGTGAGCGCGAGGATGCGATCCTCGAATTCCTGACCATGGTGCCCTATTATTTCTGGGGGGCTTACAACATCTTCGACATGAACTCGTCCACCAATGTGAACCGCAACGCCAATGTGGACGATGACAAGAAATCCCCGGCCAAGGTTTTCACCGCCAACAACACGCCGTCCTTCGTCAACTCATTCGCCAAGCTGCCGATGCCGACCGAGGATTTTGTGCGCAATTTTGGCCGTCGCCTGCATCACATGGCCGTCGAGATCAAGGATGGCGACCATGGTGCCGGGGAAAAGAATGTCGACTTTGTCGTGAACACGCTTAAGGACAAGGGCGTGCCGTTCCTGGCCCATGTGGTGGGCGAATGCAAAGACGACCCGAACCTGAAACAGATCTTCTCGAAACACTCGAAGAACACGCTGCTGATCACTGAATATATCGAACGGTGTCACAAGTATGACGGGTTCTTCACCAAGGACAATGTCGCCGCCCTGACCGCCGCCGCGGGACAGGACGAGCAATATCAGCACGGTCACGTCTTCGATTAAAAAAGGGCCGCGGATGACCGCAGCCCAGACCCAACAGGAGAGATTATGCCGGACCTTATGATGGCCCGATCATGAAACAGGTGACATTGCGGGCTTGCAGACGACGACACGCCAGATCGGCCTGTTCCCGCGTCATGCCCTGGAATGTCGCATCAAATCCGCGCGAGCTCTGACTGACCTTGCGCAGACTGCCATCCAGCGTGGTCATCTCCGACAGCGCCGTTTTCAGCAGAACCTTCTCGGCCTCGTATCGTGTGGTGTAGCGGCCCACATTGACCCCCCACAGATGCCCACCGGACGAAGACAGGCGGGTAACCACTTCCTGCTCGGGCTCTGGCTGGCTGACGGGCTCGGTCGAGGCCAGCACCAGATTGTCCGGGCGCAGCGCCGGTCGGGTATCGGATGTTTCAACTGGTGGGGCGGCTGGGGTTATATCCGCTTCGGCAATCGCTGCGGCAATGCCGCTGCTGATACGGTCGCTGTTCTGGTCTGCCGATGCCGCAACCGCACTTGCAACCTGTGTCGCGGCGCTGGGGCGCCCAAGCGGGCGCAGGCTGGATTTCGGTGCGCCGCTCAGCGCTGCGACCTGGGTATCGCCCCCCAACCCGGCATTGCCCGCATAAACCGGGCGCTCAGGCTTGCGAATGGGTGCGCGCGACGGGGCAAGGCGAAACCCCAGATCCAGCAGTTCCGCAACCTTGGCGTTCCGCGACTCTCCGGATTTTCCGCCAAAGACAGTTGCGATGATACGCTCATCCTTGCGTTTGGCCGACGCCACCAGGTTGAACCCCGCCGCACGTGTGTATCCGGTTTTTATTCCGTCCGCACCCTTATAGGCTGCCAGCAGGCGGCGGTTGGTGTTGGGAACAGTCTTGATACCGGCATCCGTCGATTGGCGCGAGAACAGGTTATAATACTGCGGGTAATCATACAGCAGATGCCGTCCCAGCGTGGTCATGTCGCGCGCGCTGGACAGGTGCCCTGCCTCAGTCAGACCATGCGCATTCTTGAAGGTCGTGCGGCTCATGCCCATCGCTTTGGCGGTTCGGGTCATGCGGCGGGCAAAGGCCGCTTCCGAGCCACTGATGGCAATGCCGATCGCCGTAGCCGCGTCATTGGCCGATTTTACCGCAGCAGCACGGATCAGATAGCGGAACGCAATCGTCTGGCCCGCGCGCAGGCCCAGTTTCGACGGGGGCTCGGCCGCTGCCTTCTGGGTAATCCGAACGGGTGTATCCAGCGTGATCTCGCCGTTTCGCACCGCCTCAAACGCGATATACAGCGTCATCATCTTGGTCAGCGAGGCCGGGTGCAAGCGCGCATCCGCATTGCGTGAATGCAGCTCCTCGCCAGTTCGGGCGTCGATCACCATAGCTGCATAAGGCGCCGCCATGGACCTGAGCGGCGCAAACGCCAGCACACATAGCAACGCTATAAGGAAAAAGCCCATTCGGGCCGGAACTGTCCGCCGAATCTGCACGATCTTTGCCTCTGTCTGCCTCGCGCCGCCGGGTTTTCCCGGTCAGCAAAAATTATTTTATTGTCCCCAAGGCTATCACAGCGACCCAATGAAATAAACCGAAAGCTGAGGTTTTCGCGGTTTCGTTTCATGTCCCGGCAGAGGCTATATCTTGCGGATACAGCCATCAAGACCACCAGATGCGCGATAAAAGCGAAGCTGCGTCAGGATGCGGCTGGGTTTATGCGAAACTGAGGCGAAAAGGCAACATCACTTCAGGTTGCCCAGCAGATCGGTCAGATCGCCCAAATCTCTCAACTCGCGGAATCGGGGGCTGTCGACAGGGGCTTCGGCATGTTCCACCTCCCAGACCAGACCGTGGGGCACATAGACACCCCAGCACCCGGCCTGAATGGGGGCCACGACATCCGAGCGCATGGAATTGCCGATCATCATCGCGGCAGTCGGGCCATCACCGTGACGGTCGAATACGAACCGATAGGTTTCGGGGGTCTTTTCGGATACGATTTCGACACCATCGAACAGATCGCCCAGCCCGGACTGGGCCAGTTTGCGTTCCTGATCGATCAGGTCGCCCTTGGTGATCAGAATGACCCGGTACGCATCGGCAACACCTTCGACGGCCTCGCGGGCATGGGGCAACAGCTCGATCGGATGGGCCAACATTTCTTGCCCTGCTTCGATCAGCTGCCGGATGACCGACGCAGGAACGAGGCTTTCGGTAACTTCTATCGCAGTTTCGATCATCGACAGGACAAACCCCTTGATGCCATACCCATAGCGCTGAATGTTGCGTTTTTCAGCAGCAAGAAGTCGCTCCAACAGGTGATCACGATTGGCATGATCGGCCAAGAGTTCAGCAAAACGAGCCTGCGTCAGCTGAAAAAACCGTTCGTTATGCCAAAGGGTATCGTCCGCATCAAACCCGATTGTCGTCAGCTTGGTCGTCATCCTGTTTACGTCCGCTTGCTCTTTTCACCGGCCATGCACACGTTATATAAGCGCCAAGATAAACCCCAAGCCTGAATCGGACAGTTGCACACGATGCTTGAAATGACCTGGATGATGTCTGACAAGCCGGACGACGACAGTGACGCGTCCGTCCTGGTACAGACACGCCCAAAAACCAAGCGTCCGCCTTTATACAAGGTCCTGTTGCTGAACGACGACTATACACCGATGGAGTTTGTGGTGCATGTACTTGAACGCTTCTTCGGCATGACCCATGCACAGGCGTTCGAGATCATGCTGACCGTTCACAAGAAAGGTGTAGCCGTTGTCGGGGTTTTCAGCCACGAGATTGCCGAGACCAAAGTTGGTCAGGTGATGGATTTTGCCCGCAGGCACCAGCACCCTTTGCAATGCACAATGGAACGCGAAGAGTAAGGCCTTTGGCCTGACGTTTTCCCTTCACTCAGCCGGAATTGCCCATGTCCCCTCGTCTGGAACTTGCCTTGCAAAACGGCCTGACGCTGTCCCCCCCTCTTAGTGTGATCTGCCCCACGCCCGACCATGATCTGTCTGCTCTGGGGGACGGTGCGCAGATTGTGCAGCCCTTCAAACCCTTTCACGACCATTTCGCCGCGCAGGGTTTTGCAACGGTGCCCGACGCGGACGGTCCTTGTCAGGACGCCATTGTCTTTCTGCCCCGCGCCAAGGCACTGGCACGGTCGCTGATTCAACAGGCCTGTGCGCGGGCGAGCGGCCTGGTTGTCATCGACGGTGCCAAGACCGATGGTGTGGACAGCATATTGAAGGATGTGCGCAAGCGGGTTCCGGTCGAGGGACCGATTTCCAAAGCACATGGTAAGATTTTCTGGTTTCAGGCCGATGATCTGGCCTTTGTGGACTGGGCCGCGCAGAAACAGCAGATGGTTGGCGGATACTACACGGCACCGGGTGTGTTTTCAGCGGACGGAGTTGATCCTGCCTCGGCCCTGTTACTGAAGACCTTGCCTGACCGGCTTGGCCCCCGCGTGGCGGATCTGGGGGCGGGATGGGGATATCTGTCTGCGGAGATCCTGAAACGCGGCGGGGTAACCTCGCTGCATCTGGTCGAAGCGGACCATGCGGCGCTGACCTGCGCGCGGCTTAATGTCACCCAATCCCAGGCGCATTTTCACTGGAGCGATGCCGTATCCTGGACCGCGCCGGAGCCTATCGACACCGTTGTGATGAACCCGCCATTTCACACGTCGCGCAGCGCGGATCCCGCCTTGGGGCAAGCGTTTATAACCTCCGCCGCCCGCAATCTGACACGCAACGGAACCCTTTGGATGGTCGCCAACCGGCACCTTCCCTACGAAGCTACACTGAACGAACATTTCGCTCAGGTCGGTGAAATTGCCGGCGACAACCGGTTCAAGGTATTCCAGGCCTCTCGCCCTCGGCGTTAAGGCCCGTTAACCTGCGCCCCAATTCAGGAGGATTCGGATGTCCTTTTCCATCGCTGGCAAGACAGCAATCGTAACGGGCGGGGCAAGTGGCATCGGCCTGGCCATCGGGCGGCATTTCGCGGATGCGGGCGCAAATGTCATGTTTGCCGACATAGACGAAAAACGCCTGATCGACGAACTTGGAGAACAAGCCGAAGACAGCAATATCCGATATTTTGCGGGCGATCTGCGCGAAAAGCTGACCATTGCCAACCTGTTATCTGCGACGCTGGATGCGTTCGACCAGGTGGATATTCTGGTCAACGGTGCACGGCAAGTGATCCCGTCTGATCCGCTGGATCCGGATGACGATTCGATGCGCACCCTGCTGAACCAGAACCTGATGCCCGCCTTGCGGCTCAGCCAACTGGTTGCAAAGCGCATGATCAAGCAGGCCGACGGCGATCTCGAAAACCCGGCAGGGACGATCATCAACCTGTCCTCGATCGCTGCCCGACGGACCCACCCCGATCTGATGGCCTATTCCGTCTCGACCGCAGCGCTGGATCAGCTGACCCGGTCCCTTGCGGTTGCGCTGGCTCCGAAACGTATCCGCGTCAACTCGATTGCGCTGGGTTCGGTCATGAGCGCATCGCTGCAATCGACCCTCAAGGACAATCGCGACTACCGCGTCGATATCGAAAAGCACACGCCCCTAGCCCGTATCGCCTCGGCCACGGAACTGACGGAAACCGCGCAATATCTTGCGTCTGATGCCGCCGGTTTCGTCACCGGGCAGATCCTGACAATCGACGGTGGCCGTACCCTGCTTGACCCGGTCGCGGCCCCTGCACATTAAGACCCATGTTCAAAACAGAAAAATCTACCGCCTCCGCCTGGTTTCGCCAATTGCGCGATGACATCGTTGCAGCGTTCGAAGCCCTCGAAGACAGCCACACCAACGGGCCGTTTGCCGATGCCGCACCCGGGCGGTTCGAGGTCAAGGAAACCAAACGCCAGTCGGACGATGGGTCAGACGCGGGCGGCGGGTTGATGTCGGTCATGCGCGGCGGTCGAGTGTTTGAAAAAGTAGGTGTCAATGTCTCGACCGTCTACGGCACGCTGGGCGAACGTGCGCAACAGGCAATGGCGGCGCGCAAAGGCATCCCCGGAATGACCGAAGACCCGCGCTTCTGGGCGTCGGGGATCAGCCTTGTGGCCCATATGCAGAACCCCCATACCCCGGCGGTTCACATGAACACACGCATGTTTTGGACACCCCATGCCTGGTGGTTCGGTGGCGGCTCGGACCTCAACCCCTGCATCGAGTATCGCGAGGACACCGCGCATTTCCACGCCACGCAAAAGGCGCATCTGGACCCGCACGGACCCGCCCATTACCCGCGCCTCAAGGACTGGGCCGACGAATATTTCTACATCCCTCACCGCAAACGCGCGCGCGGCGTCGGCGGGATCTTCATGGACGACTATTGCACCGGTGACTGGCAGGCGGATTTCGCCCTGACACAGGATATTGGCAGAGCCTTTCTGCCCGCCTTCCTGCCCTTGGTTGAAAAGCGCCGCGTTCAGAACTTCTCAGAGGCGGACAAGACCACCCAACTGGTGCATCGCGGCCTTTATGCGGAATACAACCTTGTCTATGACCGGGGCACAAAGTTCGGTCTGGAAACCGGGCATGACCCGGATGCCGTTCTGATGAGCTTGCCGCCGATGGCAAAATGGGTCTGACGATCAGAACGGGTCCGTGATGAAATTGTCGTAGCAGTAGTTCTGCGCCGACACCGCCGACATGTTTGCTCCGACTTTCTTGACCGTGATCGAATAGCCGGGTTTCGTATCGGCCCCCGGCGGCGGGGTCATGGAGAACTGCACTGTTCGCACGCCGGGTTCATACGCCCGCCAGATATAGATCCTCTGCGAGTTCGGAACGCCAAGTGTGCGAATGGCATAATCTCCGATCCCGCACCAATAATTGACAGGCGCGGATGATCCGACAGCCTTCACCTCGTAAACGCCGTTCGGCAAGGGCGTGATCTCGGTACGGAACTGCGGCCGGACTGACAGGCCGAACCCAACGGCCCCGGCCACCGCAGGCGCTAAAATAAATGTGGCAGCGATGAATGGCTTGAGAAAACGCATGATCCAGATATCCCAAAACAATGGCACCAATACCGATAGCATAACCACGACACCCTACGAGTAAAGTGGGGCACGCCAGCTACGCGGACACAGTTATTTGGGGAATTCCCACTATTCATATCGCCGGAAACGAGTACACTACCCGAAAGCATTTATAACGCATCAAACTATCGGCAATTCCGTTGACCAAGAGCTTTCCAAAAGACTGGTTCGATTTCCCGCCTGAGAAATATGCGGATCTGGGTGCGATGTTCTATCTCGCGGGGCTTACGAAAACGCACCAGAAACGTAACCTTGCGCAGGTTCTTTATGCGTTCGAAACCCCGTTTCGTCTGGGCCAATACCAGATCTTCAGGCAAAATGGCTTTCCCCGCGGATTTGTCACTTTTGCCGGTCTCAGCCCCGAGGCCGAGTATCGCTATGCGGTGAAAGAAACCTCTCTGACGGACAAGGATTTTACCAGCGGGTCATCCTTTTGGATCATCGACCTTGTCGCGCCGTTTGGACAGACCAGTCAGATTGTTGATATCCTCAAGCAAGAGATCCCGCATCCGCGCGTGCGCACCAACCGAATGGACAGCGACATGACACGCAACCGGATTGTCGAATGGACGCGGGACGAAGCAGGCGAGGTTCATATGCGCCTGTACCGAAAAAAGGAATTTGAGCGGGTGTTGCAACAAGGCGAGGTCTAGTTGGTTTCAGTTCCGATCACTGGTGAATTGACCGGCGACGTGACCGGGTCCCCACCCAATGTGGCGATGGGGCAACCCACCCTGAACAACGGAAACTTCACGCCGCTGACCCAAACCTGGACGATTGCGACGCCTCCTGCCAACGGCACCGCGACGATAGACCCAAATACCGGAGAGTGGACCTATACGGTCGATCCGACGTATTTCGACAGCCTCGACAATGGTGAAGTTGTCTTTGACTCCTTCTTCATCAGCGTCTCAGGGACAACGCAAACCGGTCCTGTCACACTTCCGTTTACCGGCTCTCCGGATCCGGTCGAAGTGGTCATAAGGATCGAAGGCGTCTGTTTCGCAGCTGGAACCCTGATCGAGGCTGAGGACGGTCCCCGTGCCATCGAGTCCCTGAACGTCGGGGACAAGGTGGCGACAGCCGATCACGGGTTGCAACCTGTTCGTTGGATCGAAAGCAGCACGATCCCGCCCGACCGATTGCGCACCGAACCTGCGATACGGCCCGTTCGCATCTCGGCAGGCAGTCTGGGGCCTAACACCCCCGCGCGAGACCTGCTGGTGTCTCAGCAGCACCGTATTCTGGTGAAGGGCCCCTGGGTTGAGCTGCTTTTCGGAACCGCCGAAGCGCTGGTTGCCGCCAAGCACCTGTGCCGATGGAATGGAATAGGGCTCGATACCTCGGTTGAAACGGTCGAGTATTTGCACATCCTGCTGGATCGGCACGAAATCCTTTCGGCGGATGGAGCACAAGCAGAAAGCCTGTTTCTGGGGGAAGAGGCGCTACATACACTTTCATCCGACGCGCTTCAGGAACTGGCCGCAATATTCCCCGACCGTCCCTGCTCTGGACATCAGGGGTTTGGACGCGCCGCACGCCTTATCCTGCTGGAACACGAAGCCCGCGCACTTGCCTGAGGTCAGGTGCCGGTCCCGATGCGGCCACCGACATTCTGCGGGGCCAGCGCAACCGTCTTGATCACGGCATGGCATGTGCTGCCCGGCTGCAAGTTCAACGCCGCAACCGACCGGCGCGTGACCCGCGCCAGAACAGTCCCTGCCGGTGTCCTGACCGACACGATCGCACCGGGACCTTCGCCCGACCGGATCGAGTCGACCGTCCCGCTGAGCACGTTCAATGCCGACAGACCCTCGGGTTTTTGGACGGACAGGATCACCTCCTGCGCCGGAATGCGAATTCGCAGATGCGTGCCGACCTCCTGCCCGATACGTGGCAGAAACAGACGCGCGCCATTTGCGTTCAGCTCGGTCAACCCGTCGGTGTGGTGCTTCAGCACCTGCACCTCCAGCACGGCACCGATCGCGCGCACACCTGCCGGTGCCACAGTCGGGTCAGACAGAACCTCGGACGCGGGGCCGTGGCGGACGACCCTGCCATCCTGCAAAGCGACAACCGATGTGGCCAGACGGGCCACCTCGTCGGCCGAGTGGGTCACATACAGGATCGGGACAGACACCTCATCCCTGAGACGCTCGAAATAGGGCAGGATCTCCGCCTTGCGGGCCTCGTCCAGCGCCGCAAGCGGTTCATCTGCAAGGATTAGTCGCGGGCTGGCCAGCAACGCCCTGCCTATCGACACTCGCTGTTTTTCGCCCCCTGACAACCCGGCTGGACGGCGGTTCAGAAGGTGGCCGATCCCCAGCATCTCGATGACCTTTTCCGGATCTTCACGCCGCGCGCTTTTGGGGGCGAACCAGCGGCCATAGGCAAGGTTCTGGCGCACGGTCAGATGCGGGAATAACCGCCCCTCCTGAAAAATATAACCCAACCGCCTCCGGTGCGGCGGCAGCCAATGCCCTCTATCGGTGTCAAACAACACCCAGTCATCCACGGCCACCCTGCCCGCGCGCGGCCGCAGCAATCCGGCCACCGCGTTGACAATTGTGGTCTTGCCCGACCCGGAGCGCCCGAACAGCACGGTCACACCGGGTGGGGCGTCAAAACTAACCTCCAGATCGATCCCCGGCAGCTGATGGTGCAAACGAACAGACAAGCTCATGATCCGGCCACCCGCGCGGCGGCGCGCCGTCCCACATATTCCGACAGCAGCAACGCGCCCATGGCGATGACGAT
Source organism: Ruegeria sp. AG7 (assembly GCF_056541545.1). Taxonomy (NCBI): domain Bacteria; kingdom Pseudomonadati; phylum Pseudomonadota; class Alphaproteobacteria; order Rhodobacterales; family Roseobacteraceae; genus Ruegeria; species Ruegeria sp. AG7. Next base: position 32,884 of record NZ_JBQFYP010000020.1, on the reverse strand, counting down.
CGAGATCAGGACCAGCCTTGTTGCAGCAGCCTCGCCCCCCGGTACCTGCAAAAAGGCGTAAACAGCCGATGGCAATGTCTGCGTCTGTCCCGGAATATTCGACACGAATGTAATCGTGGCCCCAAACTCACCCATGGCCTTGGCAAAGGCCAGAATGGCCCCGGCGATGACACCGGGCAGGATCATCGGCAAGGTTACGGTCAGAAACACCATAGGCCGCGACGCCCCCAGCGTCGCCCCAGCCTGTTCCAGCTTCGGGTCAACCGCCTCGATCGACAGACGTATCGCCCGGACCATCAGCGGAAACGCCATGATGCCAGCGGCCAGCGCGGCCCCAGTCCAGCGAAAGGCGACCACAATGCCGAACTCGGCCAAAAACAGCCCCAACGGCCCCTGAATGCCGAAAGTCAGCAACAGCAGATACCCCGTCACTACCGGCGGCAGGATCAAAGGCAAATGCACCAGACCATTCAGAACCTGCCGCCCGGGGAACCGCCAGCGGGCCAGAATGTAGGCAACAAAAATGCCGAACGGCAAAGTGGCCAGCGTCGCCCAGAACGACACGCGCAGCGACAGCTTCAGCGCTTCAGCTTCAGCGGGGCCCAACCACTCCAACGCGATCACCCGCCCGGCAGGGAAAATCCCTGCTCCTGAAAAGTTGCCAAAGCCGCATCGCCGTGCAGATGATCCAGAAAAGCCCGCGCCGCACCTGTGGCATTACCTGTCATCGCCGCCGGATAGATGATCGGAGGGTGCAGGTCGGTGGGAAAACTGGCCACAACACTGACCCGCTGTTCCGCCTGCGCATCTGATCGATAAACGATCCCCAGAGGCGCGGCACCCGTTGCCACAAGGGCCAGCGCAGCGCGCACATTGTCGGTTTGTGCCACTCGGTCCTGCACCGCCTCCCACTGGTTCAGCCCCTGCAAAGCCGCCTTGCCGTAGATACCGGCGGGCACCGCATCGACCAGCGCCATGGCCAGAAAGCCTTCACCCAGCTCGGCCGAGAGGTCTCGAACCTCGTGAATATCGCCCAGAACAGGACGCCCCGCAGCACCGATCAGAACCAGACTGTTGCCCAGCAAATCCGACCGTGTCCCTGGCCGCAACAAACCCTGCTGTTCCAGATAATCCATCCATTCGGGATTGGCCGAGATGAACACGTCCGCAGGCGCACCCTGCTGAATCTGCCGCGCCAGCACTGAAGACGCTGCGTAGGACACGGTGACATCGTGACCCGTCCGCTCTGTGTATTCCGTCGCGATTTCGTCCAAAGCGGTCTTGAGGCTGGCTGCGGCAAAAACCAAAACCCCTTCTGCCCCGGCCCGGACCGGAGCCAGCACAAATGCGCCAAGGACCAGTGCCACCATCCAGATACGGCAGGCGAAGGGTAGGATCATGTGTGCTCCCGACCGGAAAGTTGCAGTCTCTTCGGGCATATCGGAGGCCATAGGGCGCTTGCAAGCGCCTTTGATCTTTTACACCCGCTGATCCAGATCAGGCGCTGGCAACCCACCCCGGCCAGCCTCGTCAACCTGTGGTCACCCCAGGCACGCGTTGATGGGGGCGGCATTTCCTATCCGCAACCCATCGCGGAATAAAAATCTCACAGACCCTCTTGCGCACGCCCGCTGGCTTGGCTACATGCAGCGTCACGGGTGATTAGCTCAGTTGGTAGAGCGCTTCGTTTACACCGAAGATGTCGGGAGTTCGAGTCTCTCATCACCCACCATCCTTTCCCCACAGTGTATCAAGGTCTTACGCGACTGGCATCTATTGCTATGCTGCGCATGAAACCGTGTCCGCTGCGCATTGATCGCCCGGCAGTTTAAATAGCGTTTTCTTGATTAGTGACGCGTATCTCAGCATGATCCGAATATGTCGGTTGAAATGGACACGTGGCTTAACGACCTCGGACTGGGTCAGTACGCAGATGTTTTTGCGGTAAACGACATTGATGCGCGGGTTCTGCCACTGCTGACAGGCGACGACCTGAAAGAGCTTGGGGTAAGTCTTGGTCACCGAAAGATCATCCTTGCGGCAGTTCAGGATTTGGCTGGCTCTAGTCACCTGTCTTCATCAGCGCCTGCCGCAGGAGAGCCCACCCGCGAGAATACTCGGCCATCCGCCGTTGATGTCGTGCAGGGCGAAGCTGCACCGACGAAAAAGCCCATCGCGCCCGCGGCTGAACGGCGTCATCTGACAGTCTTGTTTGCGGATCTGGTCGGCTCGACAGAGCTGACCAACCGTTTTGATCCCGAAGACATGCGGAATCTGCTACAGAACTATCAGGATACCGTCGCGGGGGCAGTGAGCAGGTATGGTGGCTATGTTGCGAAATACCTTGGCGACGGTCTTCTTGTGTTTTTCGGCTGGCCAACAGCCTACGAAGATCACGCCATTCGCGCAATAAAGGCGGGGCTTGAGTGCGTCCACCGGGTTGAAGAGCTCAACACTCCTGACGGTGAGCGTTTGTCGGTCAGACTGGGTATCGCGAGCGGCGATGTCGTGGTCGGCGACACGATCGGCGAAAACTCGTACGAGGAAGGTGCCATGACCGGGCCGGCGGTCAATCTGGCGGCGCGGATACAGGAACACGGCCTGCCGAACTCGGTGGTTTTGTCTGCGGAAGAAACCGAAGCCGCCTTGCACCGGATATTCGAGTTCGAGACCCTTGGATCAACTCAATTGAAGGGGTTCAAAGACCCTCGGACCTTGTTGAAGGTCGTATCGGAACGCAGCGCGGAAAGCCGGTTTCGCGCGTCGTACAAGGATGACGCCGACAGTACCATGATTGGCCGGGACTACGAAAAGGGTATCCTGTTGCAATCGTGGCAGCGCGCCCAAAGCGGTCATGGTGAGGTGGTTCTGCTGTCGGGTGAGGCGGGAATAGGAAAATCGCGCCTGACTGAGGGGTTTCTTGCGGATGTCACGGCAACCGGACAGGCCGATGTGATAAGGCTGAACTGCTCTCCCTATCTGACCAGCAGCCCCTTTCATCCGGTCACCCAGCGAATCTCGCAGGATGCAGGTGTTGAACCGGATTTTGATGACAATCAAATTCTGGAGCATGTCAGGAAGCTGCTGGAAGGCCGGGAAGGTCTGGACTGGGAACAGGTTCTGCCTGTCTTTGCAGCGCTGGTCGCGCCGCGCAGCGCACTGGCTCGTGAAGTTCTCGAGATGTCGCCGCAGGAGCAACGCGACATAACGATCCAAACCCTGATCCATACGGTGCAGGTCCGGGCAAGCGTGCGCCCGGTTATTCTGTGTGTTGAGGATGCACATTGGATCGATCCCTCGACGCAAGCCCTGCTGGAGCGGTTCAAGGCGATTTGCACCGATCTTCCCCTGATGATCCTGATGACCCACAGACCCGGGTGGGACTTGGCCCGCGATGACGGGGACACGCATGTTCAAACACTCCTGCTGCGCCGGTTCGGTTCTGCTGATGTCTCGGATCTGGTCCGCAATATCACTGGCAAGGACCCGGACGATGCCTTGATCGCGACGATCATCGAAAAGACTGACGGTGTGCCCCTGTTTGTCGAAGAATTGACCCAGGCGATCGTGAATGCAGATGAGCAGGGACAAGTCCGCATACCATCGTCGCTGAAGGGCGCCTTGATGGCGCGGCTTGATGCAGTTTCGCCCGAGGCCAAACAGGTCGCGTTGACGGGGTCAGTCATTGGGCGGGAATTTGAACCAGATTTGTTAAGTGCCGCGATGGGGCTGGAACGCGCAGATATCAATCTTCGCCTCGAAGAACTGTCGCGAACGGGACTGATCTTTGAAAGCGGAAACAACCGCGGGCATTTCGTGTTCCGCCACGCCCTTATCCGCGATACGGCATATCAATCCATGTTAAGCTCTACCCGCAGGCAGCAACATTCAGACGTTGCCCGCGCACTGATCGCGATGCGATCTGCTGAAATCGAACGCCGGCCCGAGCTGGTGGCCCGTCATCTGTCAGAAGCAGAAGAATGGCGCGCCGCATTTGACAAATGGGAAGCTGCGGCTGAAATGGCGTTGGCCCGGTCAGCCAGCCAGGAAGCGATGACTAATGCGCAGGAGACGCTCAAGGCGGCTAAGCAGCTGAACTCGGAAACCGGCCGGGAAATGGTCAGGGGCATGATCCTGGTTGGCCGCAGCCATGACAGCCAGGGTCAGTTGTCCGAGGCGATAGCGGTTCTGAAAAGTGCATCTAACGCTGCCCAGAAACTCCACGATGTGGAGCTAGCAGCCGATGCAGCCAATCATTTTGCTGACTCGTGCATGATGACGAGCAAGCGACATCACGAAGCGATTGACCTTTGTGAAAAGGCGCTAAAAGACCTGTCTGACAATGACGAAGTCAGGCGGTGCCGGTTGATGAGCCAACTTGCGCGGGCGTATATGTTTGTCGGCCAGTTTTCCGTAGGCACCCGCTTTGGTCAGCAATCCATGGAACTGGCGGCGAAGCTTGGGGATCATAAATCCCAGTTTTCGGTAATGATGATGCATTTTGGGGCGCCATTCGTTGCGCGCAACGGGCAAGAGGCACGACATTGGCGTGAAAACCTGGACGCCATGCATCAGGTAGCGGAACACCTTGGCAGTATTGATCAGGGCCGCGACCGGACGCTCAGCCTGTTTGTCGGCGCTGAAATGGCCGACCGCGACCTGTTGGACAACTCACTCGAATTGCTGACAGCGATTTCCGAAAAGGACAATCATCTGCAACTCTATTGGGTTCAAAAACACGCACGCGCCATGGTTGCAATCATGGACGGCGACTTTGTTCAGGCTGAAAAGCACGCCACTGAAGCGGTCAAGATCGGTCGAAAAACGCACGGCGAACATGTCGAGGGCGTTTTCGGCGTTCAGATGTTTACCATCCGCCGCGAGCAGAACCGCCTGCACGAGGTCGCGCCTGTGATCAAGAAACTGATGACCGACAGCCCCGAAGACATCTCGTGGAAGCCGGGTTTTGGCCTTATCGCAGCCGAACTGGGATACACGGAACCGGCTGAAAGAATACTGAATGAAATGGCGGAAAACGGCTTCGACCTACCGCCAGATGCCATGTATTCAACAACTCTGTCCTATCTTGCTGACATCTGCGTGGCTGTCGGGCATCCGGGTCATGCCCAGACGCTTTACAGTATGCTGCAACCTTACGAAGACCTGACGATCACCGCAGGGGCAACCACAGTCTGCACAGGTGCCGCAGCCAGACGCTTGGGGAGACTGGCAACGGTGCTGAAAGACTGGGAAATTGCCGGGAAGATGTTCCGGAAAGCCATCGAGATTGACACGCGGATGAATTGCCCACCTTGGATTGCGCATTCCAAGGCAGCGTATGCATCAGCACTCAGACAACAGGGCCGCCCCAGCGATTTGGAACTGGCGTTTCAACTGGAAGGGGAAGCGTTGGCAATATCACAGAAATTGAGTATGGTTTCCCTTAAGTCAAAGCTCGAAGGGGTAGCCAGTTAAGGTCCGGAAAATGCTTGGGGGGCATAATGCCACGATACATCATTGAACGAAATTTTGCGGAACAGCTGAATATCAGCGACAACGACAAAATTCACATCAAAGAAATCAACGACGAAGTCGGCATTGAATGGATCTTTTCCTTCCTCAGCGCAGATAAGCGCAAAACATACTGCCTTTACGAAGCCCCGGATGAAGAAAGCCTGCGAAAAGCGGCCGAGCGTCTAAACATTCCTGCCGATGTCATCACGCCGGTAGATCGGATCGATCCGGGAATATTTGCCTGACGACAGCTTTCCCCCACAACCAAGTATCCCCTTCTCAGGGCAATAACAAACTCACGAGGCAGCCGTGCGCGAAACCTTTCCTGAAACAAGGGAGGCCTAAGCATGTTTGACCTGAAAGCACTCGACGGACGTATCGCGACTGTGGATCAAGGCGATTTGGACGCGCTTGACACTTCACTGCGCGGTGGGGTCTACCTGCCGGGGACCCCGGAATATGAAGAAGCCAGGATTACCTGGAACAGCATGTTCGAGCGTTACCCCGCCTTCGTGATCCGTGCGATGGGGGCAAGCGATGTCCAGAAGGCAATAAACTTCGTCCGACAAGCAGGCTTCATGATGACCGTTCGATCAGGTGGACACCAGATTGCAGGGCACGCCGTCGCGGACAAGGCCGTCATGCTGGATCTGTCCCAGATGCGTTCGGTTCACGTGGACCCTGCCGGCAAAACTGTCCGGGTTGCACCGGGTGCGTTGCTTGGCGACGTTGATCGCGAAACACAGGCCCATGGTCTTGTTGTCCCCACAGGCATCAACTCGACAACCGGCATCGCAGGGCTGACCTTGGGTGGCGGTTTTGGCTGGACGACGCGGAAATTCGGCATGACGATCGACAACCTTCTGTCGGCAGAAGTCGTGACGGCGGATGGCGCGATCGTCACCGCCTCGTCCACGAGCCACCCGGAACTTTTCTGGGCCATTCGTGGTGGTGGCGGAAACTTCGGTGTCGTCACCTCATTCGAATTCCAGTTGCATGATCTTGGGCCGGATGTCCTGTCCGGCCTGATCGTGCACCCGATCGAAAAGGCACCAGAATTGCTTTCCGCGTTTGTGGCCATTGCAGACACCTCCCCCGATGAGCTCACCGTCTGGAGCGTGATGCGAAAAGCGCCGCCGCTCCCGTTCCTGCCGGAAGATTGGCACGGGCGCGAGGTGCTGATTTTCGCGGCGTGCTATAGCGGCCCGATGGATGAGGGTGAAAAAGCGATGTCGGCCTTGCGCGCGCTGGGTGAACCGATTGTGGATGTCATTTCACCGCACAGGTTCGTGGACTGGCAGGCGGCTTTTGATCCCCTGTTGTCGCCGGGCGTCCGCAACTATTGGAAAAGTCATGACTTCAATACGTTGCCCCCGGCCGCCATCACGGACCTGCTGGACGCGATTTCCACTCTTCCTGATCCCGCTTGCGAGGTTTTCATTGCTCATGTCGGTGGCGCGATGGCCCGCGTTGAACCCGCTTCTACCGCCTACCCGCAAAGATCTGCGCATTTCATCATGAATGTCCACACACGATGGGAGGACCCTGACAAGGATGACACCTGCATCGGGTGGGCACGCCAGCTGTACGAACAGATGAAACCATACTCAACAGGCAGTGCCTATGTGAACTTCATGCCTGAAGACCAGGCAGACCACGTGACCGGCGCTTATGGTGTGAACGGCGAAAAACTTTCCAAGATCAAAGGAAAGTACGATCCCACCAATTTGTTCAGGATGAACCACAATATTCTACCAACGTAAGACAACCATAGTGGTAGTATCCGATCGGCATTGATGTTGAGACTCTTGTCTTAGCACCACGCAAATTGTGTCGCTTGCCAATAATCGCGCCAAGCGGTTCCTCTCACCTATGGCCGCGCTGGCAATCATGCCCTCTTTTTGTGCAGCTATCCTAGATGCTGTACCACAAGCGCGTTGAATTTACGGATCGCGAACGAAATCAACTTCCCTGATCCCGTTTCAAACACCTGTTTTACGCTTAAGCCTGCAATCTCGGTCGCTAGGAGCAATTCATCGAATAACCGCTTCGCTAATCGCAGAGCAAGTTTCCTTCGGCTTCTTGCTAGAACTATCCGACGGGCCCATTGCGGCGTCCGGTTCCCAAAACCTTCACCTCCAGCCAGTGGAACACCAAGGCAATTACGCCCGCTACGAGAATGTAGAATACGGCCAACAGGATAAGCGGTTCGTAGACGATAAACGTATCGGCGCGCACACGGGACGACACGGCATAGATATCAACCACGGTTATTGTGGCGACCAGCGGTGTTGCCTTTAATTGCAGGATGGTTTCACCGCCCAAAGTCGGCAGAACATTGCGGATTGCCTGTGGTAACCAGATACGGCGAAACATCGTCAGCCTTGGCATACCAAACGCCTTGGCCGCCTCCAGCTGTCCTTTGGCAACGCCCTTGAAGGCTCCGCGCATGACCTCACCTTCGTAACCCGCATAAGAAAGTGTCAACGCCAGCACCGCATAGGGCCAAGCCTGACGCAGGTACGGCCAAAAATCAGACGATCGTATCCATGGAAACTGCGGAAACAGAGAGCCGAGGCCATAATACAGCAGCCAAAGCTGCAGAAGCAGCGGCGTGCCGCGAATGATAGTGCAAAACGCCTTTGCAGGTGCCGCAAGGTACCATGGCCCAACTGCCTGCGCTAACCCAAGGGGTACAGCCAGTAAAAAACCAAGAACGATCGTAACAACCAGCAGCCAGAGCGTGGTCCAGATACCCTTCAATGCAAGAGGCGTATAATTGGGTATCCAATCCCACCGCAATGTCATCGCGCACCAAACCGCGATCCCGGCAAAGATCAGCATCATCACGATACGATGGGGTTGCATCAGAGATCTGAGGTCGATCATCTGCTGCCTCCGTTCAGAGCGGGTTGACCGCGACGGGCCCATTTCTCAATCCGCGCAAAGATTCCACCCGAAAACAGCGTAACCATCAGATAAAGGAAGCCCGCCGCCAGGAAAAAGGTAAAGTAGGCCCGCGTGCTGCTGGCCGCCTGGCGCGTTTCCAGTGTCAGCTCGTTAAAGCCGACAACGGCCAGCAATGCGGTGTCTTTGGTTGCAATCAGCCACAAGTTGGCCAGACCCGGTACCGCAAAGCTCATCATGGCGGGGATCGTGACGCGCCGCATGGTCATGAATGCCGGCATTCCGTAGGATTTCGCCGCTTCGATCTGACCGGGCGGAACCGCCTGAATGGCACCGCGCAGAATCTCGGTCGCATACGCGCCCTGAACGACGCCCAGCACCCAAATGCCTGCGGCAACTCCGTTGATCTCAACCCGGCCACCACCCATGGCAGCAGATATTTTGTTGATAATATCGGATCCTACGTAATACAGGATCAGGATAAGGACCAGTTCCGGCACGGCCCGGATCACGGTCGTGTAAATGGCAAGAAGGTCGCGCGTGACCTTCCCGCCGTAAAGTTTGCCATACGCTCCGAACAATCCGATCACGAGGCCCAGTGCATATGCGCCAAAAGCGATCTGCAATGAGTGGGACAATCCGCGTAGCAGATTGGCCCCCCACCCCGGTGGCGAGAGCGACAGAAGCTCTGCGCTCTGCGCCAAACCAAGTGATTCCAGAAATCCGGTCACGGCAACGGCTTAGTAGATGCTGGTCGAGAAATAGTTCGACGTGATCTTCTCGTGCGTTCCATCGGCAAGAATTGCCGCGATGCCCTTGTTCAACGCCGCAAGCAGGTCATCCTGCCCTTTACGAACGCCCGCACCGACACCACGCCCCAAAATGGCGGGATCGTCCTTCACGGCACCTTTGATTTCGCAGCAAGCACCGGCATCCGAATTCACAAAATCGGCCATCGCAATGCTGTCAGCTTGTGTGGCGTCGATCCGACCGGCAAACAAGTCCTGATTGGCCTCATCCTGAGTTTGATAGACGCGCAGTTCGGAATCCTTGAAGTATTCCTGCGCATAGGCTTGGTGGATCGTCGAAGCCTGAATGCCAATGACTTTACCCGCCAGCGATTCCGGGGTTGCTTCGATATCCATCGATTTATCGGCAACGATAACCGCAGGTGTGTTATAGTAAGGATCGCTGAAATCAATGGTTTTCAACCGTTCCTCGGTGATCGACATCGAGGCCATGATGGCGTCGATCTGCTGTCCGGTCAGCGAGGGGATAATACCGTCCCAGGCCACCGGCGTGATAACACAGTCAAGTTCCGCGGCGGCGCAAACAGCATTGATGACATCGATCTCCCAACCAACCCAGTTGCCTGAGCTGTCCAGCGACGCGAAGGGCGGATAAGGCTCGGCCGCGATGCCGATCTTGACCTCTTCTGCACTGGCAACACCAGCCGAAAGGACAGCGGCGGCAAGACCGGACGCGAGCAGTTTTTTGACGTTCATTTTGTTACTCCCTTTGGTTCATTATGTTGTTTTTCTGGATCAGGCGACCGAGCTGAGGAACTGCTTCAATCGCTCTGATTTTGGATTTCCGAAGACTTCGGAAGGTGGGCCTTGCTCTTCAATGCGGCCCTCGAAAAGATAGACGACGTGGTTCGCGACTTCGCGCGCAAATTTCATTTCGTGGGTCACAAGCAGCATTGTGCGCCCTTCCGCTGCAAGATCCCGGATTACGGTCAGAACTTCGCCTACAAGCTCTGGATCAAGCGCCGAAGTTGGCTCATCGAAAAGCATTACGGAAGGATCCACCGCAAGCGCGCGTGCGATGGCAGCGCGCTGTTGCTGACCGCCTGACAGATAGGCCGGATACGTGTCGGCCTTGTCCCCCAGCCCTACCCTTTTCAGCAGGTCATGCGCCCGAGCGATAGCTTCGGCCTTTGGTACCTTAAGGACATATACCGGCACCTCGATCACGTTTTCCAGAAGCGTACGGTGTGTCCACAGATTGAACTGCTGGAAAACCATCGCCAGCCGTGTACGGATACGTTCGATCTGGCGGCGGTTCGAGGGGCTGCCGTCGGCATGCATTTCAACCAGCTCACCGCCGATCGTGATCTTTCCCGAGCTTGGTGTTTCCAGAAAGTTGATACAGCGCAGCATCGTGGATTTGCCCGAGCCTGAGCCCCCGATGATGGCAACGACATCGCCCTTGTTCGCTGTCAGCGAGACACCTTTCAAAACCTCCAGCGTGCCGAAAGACTTGTGCAGGTCCTCAACCCTTATCGCCTCTTTAGACGTGGTTGCTTCGCGTGCGGGTGTTGCTGCTTTGGCTGTGTCCATATCCAAGAATCTTCTGATTTCAGCTTGCAGTAAGCCTCGAATCTCGCAATTATGCAAGTGTATAATAATTCCGTACCATGGATGGCCCGGACGTGCAGGACGACAGCCGTAAATTTACACGTGAATCTGCCGAGTTTCGGCGCGAGGCGCTTATCCTGGCGACTTTGGACCTGATTGCCGAGATGGGCGTTCGGGGTGCCACTGTGCGTCAGATCGCGGCCCGCGCGAACGTGACCCAAGGGCTGATCCGGCACTATTTCTCATCCAAGGAGGAACTGGTTCAGGCTGCGTACGAACATCACATGAATACGCTGACCGATCAGACAGCTGCGTCGTCAGGGAAAGGCAGCGCAGTATCTCAGTTGACCAACTTCGTTGATGCGTCGCTGCGACCGCCAATCGTTGATCCAAGCGCTGTGGCCTTGTGGGCCGGCTTCCTGAACAAGGTGCAGCGTGATCCGAAAATGCAACGCATCCACCAGCAAACCTATAACTATTTCCGGGATCAGCTTGAAAAGCTGATCGTCGCCGCATTGCAAGAAACCGGACGTCCAGTCACCACGCCGCAAGCCGTGCAACTGGCCATTGCCTGCAACGCGGTTATCGATGGTCTTTGGCTGGAAGGCGGTGCGCTTCCAGATGAATTTTCCGAAGGTCAATTGGCGCAGATCGGATTGGATTCCGTCAGTGCTATCGTCGGTATCCCATTGATCAAAGAGGTGGAACAACCATGAAGACCACATCTGTGACAGAACGGTTAGCGGGCTTGGGTGGCGCCAAATGGGGCGTACATCTGAAAGCGCGCGACCTTATTAAGGCCGGAGCGGACATCGTCGAAATGACGATAGGTGAACCGGACGTGCCGGTGCCGGACGCGCTGGTCGAAGCCACCGTAACCTCACTACGGGCCCAGCGAACGGGCTACTCCAATGGCCGTGGCGAAGCTGGCTTGCTTGACGCGCTTTCCGCCCGTTACTCGGCTTCCCGCGGACGCGTTTTCGGGCCCGAGAATTTTCTGTGCTTTCCCGGAACGCAGACCGCATTGTTCGCTGCCATGGCCGGCGTTGCCGAGGCCGGTGACGAAGTTCTGGTCGGTGATCCGATGTATGCAACCTACGAAGGGGTCGTGCGTGCTTCCGGGGCGGAAATGGTGCCCGTACCGCTGCGCCCGGAACACGGGTTTCGCATGCAGGCCAAAGATATCGCCGTACGCGTAACACCGCGCAGCCGCGCCATTCTTCTGACCACGCCACACAACCCAACGGGCGCGATCCTGACCGCCGAGGAGCTAGCCGAGATCGGACAGCTCGCGATTGCGCATGATTTGTGGATTATCTCGGACGAGGTCTATGAAGAACTGATCTTTGACGGGGCCAGATTTGTGTCGCCACTGGCAGACCCGGAACTGGCGGATCGTGTCATAGGCGTATCATCCATCTCGAAATCACATGCCGCGCCGGGGTTCCGCAGTGGCTGGTGTGTCGGGCCAGCCGCGTTTTGCGAAGCGCTACTGCCCTATTCCGAGACCATGCTTTTCGGCAATCAGCCCTTTATCGCCGATATGACTGAAAAGGCGATCCGCGACGGGTCCGAGGTTGCCTCCGGCATGGCCGCCCGTTTTTCAGCGCGCGCCACGCTTTTGGCTGATCGCCTCGAAGCAGAAACGGATCTGACCGTTCACCGGCCTCAGGCGGGAATGTTCGCCATGATCAACGTCTCCGCCACCGGGCTGGACGGCGAAGCCTATGCCTGGGACCTGTTGCAGACCGGGGTGGCTGTCATGCCGGGTTCCGCCTTTGGGGACAGCTTGAAAGACTGGGTGCGGGTCGCCCTGACGATCAGTGACACCAACTTTGCCACTGCGGTCTCTCGCATCATCGATCACGCCAACAGAAAATCACGCGAGGTTGCATGAGTGAAATGACCGTGGGCGAAGCATTGGTTGCCAGGCTTCGCCAAAAGGATGTGACCTGCGTGTTCGGAATTCCGGGCGTTCATACGGTCGAGCTTTACCGCGGGCTTGCAGGCTCGGGCATTCGTCACGTTACACCCAGACACGAACAGGGCGCAGGGTTTATGGCCGACGGCTATGCGCGCGTGTCAGGCAAACCGGGTGTGGCCTTTGTGATCACCGGGCCTGGATTGACCAATACATTGACGCCGATGGCGCAGGCCCGCGCGGATTCAATACCGATGCTGGTGGTGTCCGGTGTCAACAAAACCGCATCTCTTGGCAGGGGTTTAGGGCATCTGCATGAATTGCCAGACCAGTTGGGACTGGCCAGGGCCGTTGCGTTGCTGTCCGAACAGGTTTCCGCCACCAACGCTCTGGACCCGGTCTTAAACCGCGTGTTCCACACCATCGCCAACGGTCGACCCGGACCGGTGCATATCGAAGTTCCGTTGGATATCGCAGCTTCAGAATATCAGGAAACACCGGTCGAACCGCCTGTCTCAGTCTCACCGATTGACCCGGCTTTGATCACCCAAGCCGCAAAGCAACTGGCCAAAGCGAAGAACGTTGTCATTCTGGCGGGCGGCGGCGCAAAGCATGCAGAGGCTGGATTGCAGGCACTGGCCGAAGCTCTGGATGCCCCCGTGGTGCAAACCGTCAACGCGCGCGGCCTGATGCACAGGCATCCACTGACCGTTCCGGCCAGCCCCAGCCTGAACGCGGTACGCGGCTTAATAGAAAGCGCCAATTGCATCCTTGCGCTGGGAACTGAGTTGGGGCCAACCGACTATGATATGTATGCCACCGGCCAAATTGCTGAAATGTCAGGGTTGATACGGGTTGATCGATGCAGCGAGCAACTGACGCGACATGAGGCAGCGCTCATCATTCAAGGTGACGTCAACTTGGCTGTATCAGCGCTGGTTGACGCTTTACCGCACAAGCCAAAGCAAAGCGATGGTACGGAACGTGCAGGCAAAACACGTGACGCCGCCTGGGCGGAGATTGGTCCGGACTATCGCAAACAGGTAGAAATCCTCAACGCAATGCGCTCTGCGCTCCCGAACGCGCTAATGGTCGGAGATTCCACCCAACCGATCTATGCCGGCAATCTTTTCTACGACCACGACCGGGCCGGAGGCTGGTTTAACGCGGCAACTGGGTACGGCGCACTGGGCTATGGAATCCCCGCAGCCATCGGCGCTTCGGTCGCCGATCCCACAGCACGTGTGATATGCATCGCGGGCGATGGAGGCGCGCAGTTTTCTCTGCCTGAGATTATGGCCGCAGTCGACGAAGACCTGCCGGTCACCTTCGTGATCTGGAACAATCACGGATACCAGGAAATTGCCACGTCAATGCAGGATGCGGGCGTAACAGTCATAGGATGTGATCCCTCGCCTCCCGATTTTTCAGCAACGGCCAAGTCATACGGCATTCCATTCGCTTCGGTTCCAGCTGAACCGCAGGCTGTCGCGCAGGCATTGCGCCAAACTGCCGCCCAGAACGGGCCGGTAATGATCGAAGTCACCACTCCGAAATTCGCAGCTCAGAAAGATTGAAACATGTCAGACCCAACCTTTGAGTTTTCTCGCGCCATCACCCGCCGTCCGGCTCCGACTATTGCAGGCGGGTTGCGTGCAGAAGATATCGGAAACCCGGATTTCGACGGGATGAGAGCGGCGCATAAGGCATATGTGGCAGCACTGAAAAGCACCGGGGCCGAGGTGATCGAACTGGATCCCCTGAACGCGTTTCCCGACGCACAATTTGTCGAGGATACAGCCCTTTGCCTGCCGCAAGGTGCGATACTGATGCGACCTGGCGCACCTTCGCGGATGGGTGAAGTGGCTGAAATGGCACCGACCCTTCTCGGCTGCTACGATACGGTTCTGGAAATCCAGGGCCCCGGCCATATCGAGGGTGGAGATATCCTTGTTACCGGTCGCGAAATTCTGGTGGGCCGGTCAGACCGTACCGACGCGGAAGGTGTCGCCGAGCTGGCGAAAATCACCTCGGAGTGGGGGCACAAACTGCGCGAGGTGTTCACGCCCGAGGGCGTCTTACACTTCAAGACAGATTGTTCACTGATGGACGCCGAAACAATACTGTCGACCCGACGGCTGGATGCCTCGGGCTGTTTCGAGGGCTACCGGGTGCTGCATGTTGCGGACGGAGAGGAAGCTGCCGCCAATGCGATCCGCTTCAACAATCTGGTGCTGATGGCCGCTGGCTTCCCACGCACAGCTGAGATGTTAGATCGTGAAGGGTATGAGGTCGTTGAAATCGACAACATCGACTGCGCAAAGCTGGATGGAGGAATGTCCTGCCTTTCGCTAAGATTTTAGGAGTGTAACCGGTAGCGTTCGATCCTTGGTGTTTCTTGCGAAAACTGTCGCCCGTACCGGTCTTTCCTTTCCCGCCAATCGCTCATAAACATAGGTGGCTGTCGATGATCTCGTCCGCCGAGTGCGACCTGCAACCGGTTGCAAGACTTTTGCGATGGTGCATAATGAAGCTCTGATGCAAAACACCTTGATATCTCTGACCATCAACGACCGGAGCCGCACTGCGTGAGCGTGACCCTGAAAGACGTCGCCGCCTTGGCTGGCGTATCGCGATCTGCGGTGTCGCGCACCTTCACCGAAGGCGCCTCGGTCTCTGCAAAAACACGCAGTAAAGTTGAAAAGGCCGCGCGAGAGCTTGGCTACAGCCCCAATGCCCTCGCCTCGTCCCTGACAACCGGGCGCACCAAACTGATTGGGTTGATTTCGAACAACTTTCACAACCCGATTTTTCTTGAGGTGTTCGATCAGTTTACCCGCGCCTTGCAGGAACGCGGGCTGCGTCCTTTAATCGTGAACCTGACGGATGAGACCGAGCCCGCAAACTCGGTCCGCATGCTGCGCCAGTATTCGGTTGACGCGGCCATCGTTGCGTCTTCGACGCTGCCGCCCAGCTTTGCCAAGGCGTTCCACGATGCGGGCGTACCGGTGGTGCATACATTTGGCCGCTCGGCCACCTCGCCCGAAGTGCATGTGGTGGGAATCGACAACGTCGAATGCGGGCGCATGGCCGCGCGAGAGCTTTTGGCGCGCGGATACAGGCGTGTCGGCTATCTGGGCGGGCCCAAAGATGCAACCTCGGCACTCGACCGGTATCGCGGGTTCATGGAAGAACTGGCAGATCATCCCGATATCGAAGTAAGCCATTGTTTCGCAGGGGCTTATTCCTTCGAAGCTGGCCGCGCCGAAATGTTGCGCCTGTTGGCCGGCACCCCGTCCGAGGCGTATTTCTGCGGCGATGACATCCTGTCTGTTGGCGCATTGTCCGCACTGGCCGATCACGGGCTGAAACCGGGTCAGGACATTGGAATCATCGGTCTGAACGACATGGAGATGTCGCGCTGGGAAAGCGTTAACCTGACAACGATCCACCAGCCGATCAAACAGATCATCACTTCATCCGTCGATCTGGTCGTTGAGATGCTGAAAGAGCCTCAGCGCTATCCCGAGGCCCGCATTTTCCCCTGCCGCGTGATCGAACGGGGCACATTGCGGCCCCGCCCCTGATCAGCGAAACATCGGCGGGCGCGCGTCCTGCCATGCGCCATCGGCCTTGCCCGACGCAACAGCCGCGTGGACGGCCGCAATGGACCGCAGCCCATCTGCCGCACCGGGCAGACCGTCGCGTCTTTCACCACGGATCGCATCCGCCAGATCGCAATAGATGTTGGCGACCGCCAGCGGAAAACCCTCGGGGTGCGCAATGGCGACACGCGACAGGCGTTGCACCTCATCGTGCAGACCGCCCTCGCCCTTTTCGATGATCTGAGTACGCCCGCCGACCGGAGTATAGATCAACTGATTGGGCTGTTCGGACGCCCACCGCAGCCCACCGGTTTCGCCAAAGACCTGAATGTCAAAGCCATGCTGCCGCCCGATCGCCACTGATGACGTCCAAAGGCGTCCAACCGTGCCGCCCTCCATCCGGAAGTTGATCATTGCATCATCTTCCAGCTCACGGCTGACGATGGTCGAGGCCATGTCGGCAGACAGGGTTTTCACCTGATCGTCACAGATGAAACTGGCCATGTGCAACGCATGGATGCCGCAATCGGCAAACTGCCCTGAAACCCCGGCCATCGCAGGGTCATAGCGCCAGCGCACGCGCGGGTTATCCGCATCTGTGGCATCGCCATGATGGCCGTGGCTGAAATTGGTCACCACCAGACGCACCTTGCCGATATCGCCTGCGCGCACCATCGCACGGGCCTGACGCACCATCGGATAGGCGGAATAACAGTAGTTCACTGCACAGATCCTGCCCGAGGCTTCGGCCACGCGCACAATCTCTTCGCCCTCTTCAACCGTCATGGTCATCGGCTTTTCGCACAACACGTTAAAGCCTGCCTCAAGATAGGCCTTGGTAATCTCAAAATGGGTCGAATTGGGCGTCGCGATGGTTACCAGATCAATCCGATCCTCGCGGTCTTTTTCGCCCGCCAGCATCTCTTGCCAGTCGCCATAGGCACGATCGGCAGCAACACCCAATCGCTGCGCGTATTCGCGGCCCACGTCGGGCCGGTGATCCAGCGCGCCAGCTGCAAATTCAAACAGCCCGTCAGCCTGTGCCCCCAAGCGGTGCGCGGGGCCAATCTGGCTGCCTTCACCACCCCCGATCATGCCCCATCTCAACTTAGCCATGGTCATTGTCTCTCATTGGAATTGTCATGTAGAGCGATCAGAAATCGCTGATGTCCTGCCACTGCCGCTGATCGGACGAGGCCAGCGCAGCGGCCAGCACGCGGTTGACCTCATGCCCGTCGCGGAACGTGGGCCAGATCGCCTCGCCGGTATGGATGGCCTGTAAAAAGTCCTTGGCCTCGATGATGATCTGATCCTGATAGCCGGTTCCGTGACCCGGACCCTGACAGAAGGGCTCATAATCCGGGTGCGCGGGGCCAGTCAGGATCTTGGTGAACCCGCGCGCGGCTTCGGGCCCTTCGCGCTTGTACAGCCACAGCGCATTCTGGTCCTCCTGATCGAACCGGAGCGCGCCTTTTGTACCTGATATTTCATAGGCATAGCCCATTTTCCGCCCCGTCGCGACGCGGCTGAAATACAGGCTTCCCATGACCCCGTTTTCGAACCGGCACATCATCTGGGCATGGTCGTCATTTGTTACCGCACCACCGGGGCGGGTTTTGTGAACGGTCTCAACATCGGCCATCACCTGCGCAATGGGCCCGACCAAGGCCAATGCGCCGTTGACCATATGCGGGGCAAGATCGCCGGTTGTGCCGTTGGCCATACCGGTGGTGCGCCAGGTGGCCGGGGCCTGCGGATCTGCATAGAAATCCTCGGTATGTTCGCCCCGGAACCACGTGATGTCACCAATCGCGCCATCTGCAATCAACTGGCGGGCATATTGGCTGGCGGGTGTGCGGATATAGTTGAACCCCACCATGTTCACCGCCCCCGAAGCCTCAGCCGCGGCAACCATCGCCCGACTGTCTTCAAGCGATGCGCCCAGTGGTTTCTCGCACAAGACCGGTTTGCCCAAGGCAAAAGCCGCTTCGGCAATCTGACGATGTGTTGACTGAGGCGAGGCGATCACGATTGCCTCGGCCTTGGGGTCTTCAACCAACATGCGCCAGTCATCGGTTGCCCGCTGAAATCCATAGGCCGCCCGGTAGCGTTCGGCACTGTCCGGGCTCGACGCGCAGATGACCTCAAGTCGGGGGCGCAACGCCGTGTTGAACACCGCTCCGACGGCCGACATCGCGACGGAATGGGCCTTGCCCATATAACCGCCACCCACGATTCCCACTCCGATTTCAGGCATCTGCCATGGCCTCGCACATTGTGTTTGCAACCGGTTGCAAAATCAGTATCGTGTGAATCGATTAAACGCAAGGTCCAAACTTTGCCCACCCACTTTGCCGGAGGACATGACGTGAGCGCTTTGATAGACGGTATCAAAGGAAATCGCTTTGCCGTTCTGGGGCGTGCGGGTATCGACCTTTACGCAGACCCGGTCGGTGTCAAAAGCGAAGAGGCCGATACGTTCCATGCCGATCTTGGCGGCTCGTCCGCGAATATCTGTGCCGGTCTGGTCAAGCTGGGCAGCCAGGCATCCTTGATCACCTCCATCTCGGACGATGCAATTGGTCGGTTCTGCCTCAACCGGTTGCAACATTACGGGGTAGATACCTCTTATATCCGCGTGTTGGGGGGCGAGTATCGCACCTCTCTGGCCCTGTATGAAAGCCGGACCGAGAACTTTCAGAATGTCATCTACCGCAACGGAGCGGTCGATTTTCAGGTTACTGACGCGGATGTGGACAGGGTTGATTACTCATCCTTCTCGGCCCTGATCTCGGCTGGCACCGTCTTTGCGTCCGAACCCTCGCGCAGCGCCACGTTCCGAGGGTTTGAAAATGCGCGCAAGGCTGGTCTTCCGATCATTTTCGATGTTGATTACCGCCCCTACAGCTGGCCTTCGCCGGAAATTGCCGCTGACGTTCTGTCCCGTGCGGGCGAAGCCAGTGACCTGATTGTCGGCAATGATGAAGAGTTCGGCTTCATGGCCGGAGGTCTGGAAAAGGGCTTTGCCAAGGCACAGGACCTTGCCAAGAAACCGGGCCGGGTCGTCATCTACAAGATGGGCGAAAAAGGCGCCGTGACGCTGGCGGATGGGCAGGAAATCAAAACCGGGATCTACCCAGTGGACGCTATCAAGCCCGTCGGGGCCGGTGACAGTTTCATGGCAGGGCTTCTGGCTTCGATCGCGGCGGGGCACGCGCTGAAAGACTCGGTGATGCGCGGTTCTGCCTGCGCATCCATTGTCGTATCCAAACCCGGCTGCGCCCCCGCTATGCCCACGACCCCCGAACTGAACGCGTTCCTCGCCTCTCACTCCGGTCCGACCACATAGGAGTATCCCATGCATATCGCGCCCTATGACAATCAGAACAAGCCCATCGTTGACGCCGGCGATCCGACCGTTCCGCTGAACTATTTCAACATCGTCAAACTGAAAAAAGGCGAGGCGTTCGAATACCGGGTGCCGGGCTACGAGACCTGCATCGTCCCTGCAACCGGCAGCGTCGATGTGGATGTCGAAGGCGTTTCCTTCCCCAGGCTGGGCAACCGGGGCGAAGATGTCTGGGATGGCGAGCCCGAGGGCGTCTATGTTCCCGTCGGCGCAAAGGTGCAGATGGTCTGCCTTTCTGACGCGACCGAGGTGTTTATTGCCGGTGCGAAATATGACAAGGTGCTGGACCCGTTCGATGTGCGCGAACACGACCTTGTGCAATATGGCAGCGACGACACCAAAACCCACCGCAAGATCAAACACATCCTTGGCCAAAAGCAACACGACAAGGTCGGTCGCCTGCTGGTCAGCGAGCTGTTCACCGTCGGTCAGGGCGGCTGGTCGGGCTTTCCCAGCCACAAGCACGACACCAACCGCCTGCCGGATGAGACCCGCCACGACGAGACCTACAATTTCCGGTTCAAACCCAACTGGGGCTCGGGTCTACAGATGCTTCAGCGCGAAGATAACCAGCCGGGCGACGCCTATCACATCGTGGATGGATCGACCGTTTGCATCGACAAGGGCTATCACCCCTGCTGCGTTTTGCCGGGGTACGAGATGTATTATTTCACCATCCTCGGCGGCCTGACCCAGCGTTCTCTGGTGCAGTATTTCCAGCCCACACATGCCTATCAGATCGAAACCATTCCCGGCATCAAAGACATGATTGCGAAATTCAAATGACCCTCGTCACGCTGAAAGACGTCCTGCAACCCGCTTATGAACAGGGCTATGCCGTAGGCGGGCTGGTCACACTCGGCTGGGAAGATATGCGCGCCTATGTGGCCGCGGCCGAGGCCGAGAATGCGCCCGTGATCCTGCAAGCCGGACCCAGCTGCCGCGACCACACTCCGCTGCCTGTACTGGGCAAGATGTTCCGGCATCTCGCCGAAAACGCTTCGGTTCCGGTCGTTGCGCATCTGGATCACGGCTATACGTTCGAAGACTGCAAGATCGCGCTCGACAGCGGTTTTACGTCCCTGATGTTCGACGGGTCGCGCAAACCCCTGCAGCAAAACATCGATGAAACCGCCGCAATTGCCGAGATGGCCCATGCGGCAGGGATTTCCTGCGAAGGCGAGATTGGTTTTGTCGGGTACTCGGGCGGTGAAGGATCAAACGGCACCGACCCGGCAGAAGCGGCCCAGTTCGCACGTGAAAGCGGTGTGGATGGGATGGCGATATCGGTTGGCAACGTCCACCTGCAACAAAACAAGGAAGGCGGTCTGGACGAAGCGCGCATTGCCGAGATCGACGCCTTGACCACCGTGCCTCTGGTTATTCATGGCGGATCGGGTGTGCCGGTAGATCAGCGTATGAAGTTGGCCCGCGAAACCTCAATCTGCAAGTTCAACATCGGAACCGAGCTGCGCATGGCCTTCGGCAATGCCCTGCGAGACGCTGTCAATCGCGATCCCGAACGATTTGACCGCGTGACCATCCTGAAAGAAACCCACGATCCGGTCGAAGCCGCCGCGCGGATGGTCATCCGTACCTTTGGCGCGCCGCCGCAACGTTGACGCGCGCTTTCGTCCTCAGATCGAACCCCCCTCGACCATGAAGTTGCCCGCGCTGCACATGGCGGCGTCGTCCGAGGCCAGAAACAGCACCATGCGCGCGACATAGACAGGCTCAATCGGATCGGGCAGGCATTGGCGGTCGACCTGTTTGGCCAGCGCCTCGGGCGTGACCCAGAGGTTCTTCTGGCGCTCGGTCATGATCCAGCCCGGCACCACCGTGTTCACACGAATGCTGTGATCGCCCAATTCGCGCGCCATGGTGCGGGTCAGGCCATGCACCGCCGATTTGGCGGTGGCATAGGCCGGAAAACCTGCCCCGGCCTCCCACCAGGAATTCGATCCTATGTTGACGATCGAACCTGCGCCCTTGGCGATCATACCCGGGGCCACAGCCTGAATGGCAAAGAACATATGGCGGATATTGGTCGCCATCCGCTCATCCCAATAGTCCGGCGTCACCTCGCGCCAGTCGTGGCGGTCATCCTGGGCGGCGTTGTTGACCAACACATCCGCCTCGCCCAGCTCCTCGACCAGTTGCTCCAGCGCAGCCCGCGTCCCTTCGATATCGCGCAGGTCACATTGCGCAAAGGCGTGTTCACCGTCCAGGTCCGCCAGCAGAGCATGGCCCGCTTCCGCATTGATATCCAGAAACCCGACCTTCGCCCCTTGCGCGGCAAAGGCGCGAACGGTTTCCGCACCAATTCCCCCGGCCCCGCCCGTGATGATAACCGTTTTGCCCGCAAGGCTAGGGTAATTGGCGAAGTCTTGGCTCATCCGTCACGTTCCATGATCCATTCGACCTCGGGGGCCAAGGCAAACCGCCATTTGCGCAGGGGGCCCGCCATGACGTTCAGGTAATACATCTCAAACCCATAGGGCGCGCCGCAAGGGTGATGGCCGCGCGGAACAGTCACAACATCGCCATCGGAGACAGCCATCGTCTCATCCAACTGGCCATCATCGGTATAGACCCGCTGAATTCCGAACCCGTTGGCCGGGTTGAGGCGGTGATAATACGTCTCTTCCAGATAGGTGATGCGGGGAAAATCATCCTCATCATGTCGATGACTGGGGTAAGAGGACCAGTGCCCATTGGGCGTAAAGACCTCGGTCACCAGCAGACTGTCGGCATAATCCTCGTTCTCCATCGCGATATTGTTGATATACCGCGTATTCACACCCTTGCCGCGTTCGGTCAGCGTGATGCCATCCGGCCCGATCCGGCGCGCTTTGTGGCCGCCCTTGCTCGGGGCCGAGCAGACCGCCACAACACAATCGGTTTCCGCCACAGCCTCCCACTCGGTTCCGTTGGGCAGATACAGGCTATGCGGCGGTGTCTTTTCGAACACGTTCATCCGACCGCCCAACACGCCCCAGTCCTGCCCAGCCCCGGTGATCCGCGCCTTGCCTTCGACCATCACCAGAATGACTTCGCGGTCTCCTGTCGCCTCGGCCGCCCTGTCGCCCGCTTGCAGATGATAGAGCCCAAAACCCACATATCGCCATCCGGCATTGTCCGGGGTGATGTCATGTACCTTGCCACGGGTTCCAATAGGTTTCTTCAGCAGATCTGCCATTCTTGTTCTCCTTATTGGGCGGGCCTAAACGGCCCGCCTGTGTTGCCCTCAGGCCGCTTGCCGTGCTTGCAGGGCCAAAAGCGCGGCAGACAGCTGAGCCTCGGCCCACCCTTCCGATACGGCCCGGTGCAATATGTCGGCCTGGCTTTCGGGCGCGTTGCCACCAATCGGCGGGTCGGTGTCCAGATTGGTCGGGAACGGATAGCCCTCAGCCGTTGCAGCAATCGCCGCATTCAGCTCTGCCGCACTCAGCGCCCCGCGTTGTTTCAGGGCGACCAGCGACGGGAACACCGCCTGCGACATGGACTGCCGGTCAACCATCTCCATCGCACGACCGAAGGCAGACGAGACCTGCAACAGGTTCGCCATCCGCTGAATATCCGCACTGCTGTTTTCCCCGGCAGCGTGGAACAGCGCCGGGTTGAAGAACACCGCATCCCCCTTCGCAAGGGGCAACTGAATGTAGTTCTCTTCAAAAAACGCCCGGTGTGCCGCATCGTGAAAGGCCAGATATCCCGGCGCATAAAGCTGCGAAAAGGGCAGCAGTTTGGTTGGGCCGCTTTCCACGGGCATGTCACAATGCGCAACCGCGCCTTGCAAGGTCAGCGAGGCCGTCACCAGATGGGCATGGGCCGGATACCGGGCGGCGCTGTCGGCGGTTTGAAAGCCCAGATGGTAATCCCGATGCGCCTGCTGTGCCTTGCCGCCGGGGCGCACTTGGTTGATTTGCGCGGTCATTTGATAGTTCGGCCCCAGCCACGCCTCGCAAGCCGCTGCAATGGCCACATTCCCGAAATAGAGTGCAAAGCCTTCGGGGTCGCGCAAGCACTGTTTCTGCAACGCGTTCCATATCCGGTCATTCGCGCCCGAGGCCGCGAAGTGGTCACCTTCTCCGGCCCCGCCCTGACGTTCTTCCACGATGATCTGCTGGAACACAGCCGTCGCCCGGTCGATCACGGACGTATCCGCAAATGCGCCTTTTAGAACGATCACACCCGCAGATTTGTCCAACACGCCTGCCCATTCCGCCAGCAGCGCTTTTCTTTGATCTGCCTTCTCCAGCGCCGGGCGCAGCGCATGCATATCATAGATCGGAACGTTCTTTTGCACCGATGCGGCGTGAGGCACCGCACCGGCTGTCAGGTTTTGCGAGGTCAACACCTTGAATTCATCCAGATCACAGGATTCCCGGTCAAAATAACCGACATATCCAAGGTCTTGATGTACCATGACAAACTCCTCTTTCATGGCTTCGGTGTTGCCCCGAGGGGCGGTGATTAAACGGTGATCTCCAACCCTGCCTTGCCGCAAACCTCGACGATGTGGTCATAGCCCAATTTGGAGTACTCATAGGGCGGCGCCTTGGCGGGGTCCTGCTCGGCCTCGACCACGATCCAGCCGCTGTAATCCATTGCTTTCAACGCGTTGGCTACGGCCTGAAAGTCGATGCACCCATCACCCGGCACGGTGAATGCCCCGGCAATTACGGCATCCAGAAAGCTGCGATTGTTCTCGCGCGTGTCCTGCACGATGTCTGGACGGATGTCCTTGAAATGCACGTGATGCACCCGGTCGCCCCAACGGTTCAGCGTGGCCATCACGTCGCCGCCACCAAACAGCAAGTGACCCGTATCGAAACACAGCTTCAGCTCGGGGCCGGAACCCTCCATCAGCCAGTTCACATCCTCTTCGCTTTCGATGATCGTGCCCATGTGATGGTGATAGGCCATCGGCATACCCTGATCTGCCATCCATTTGGCAAGCTCGGTCAGCTTGCCCGCATAGGCCAGAACCTCGTCTTTGGACAGCTTCGGGCGGTCATTGACCGGCGTTCCGATCTGCCCCTGAACGGTAATTGAACACTCGGCGTAAACGATGCAGGGGCTGTTCAGCGCAACAAATTGTTCCACCTGCTCGCGCACGATGGCGACCTCGGCCTCAAGGTCATTGACCAGAGTACTGCCCGAACACCAACCGCCACACAGCGCGATGTCGTTTGCGTCCAGATAGGCGCGCAACCCTTCGGTGTCGCCGGGCATCCGCTGGCCCCGTTCAACACCGGTATAGCCGATCTCGCGCGCTTCTTTCAGCGCCTGCTCCATCGTGTAGGCTGCGGTCAGGTCCGGCAGATCGTCATTCTGCCAGGCAATCGGAGAGATACCGATCTTCACGCTCATTTCGTGTTTCTTTCCTTGATGGCGACCTCATAGGCCGCACGTTTTTCGTTTACTTCCGGACGGATGCTGACCTCGGGCACCGCCACTTCCCACCACGTTCCGCCATATTCGGTCGATGGGTAGGGATCGGTGTCGATCACCACCACATAGGGGCCTTTGATGTCACTTCGCTTGGCCAGTGCCTCCTCAAGCTCGGTGATCGAGCTGACCTTGAGCGCGGTCGCCCCCATGGCTTCGGCATGTTTGGCAAAGTCGATCACCGAATTTTCGCCGCCGACCGCGTGATCCAGCAGGTTGTTAAACTCGGCCCCGCCGGTTCCCATCTGCAAACGGTTGATGCAGCCAAAGCCGCGATTGTCGGTGACCACAACGGTGAACGAAACCCCCATCATCGCCGCCGTCGCCATTTCCGAGTTCGCCATCATGTAAGTGCCGTCGCCGGTAAAGCAGATCACGTCGCGGTCGGGCTGGGCCATCTTGATGCCCATCGCACCGGCGATCTCATACCCCATGCAGCTGAAGCCATATTCCATATGATAGGCACCGGGGCGCGGTGCCTTCCACAGCTTGTGCAACTCACCCGGCATCGTGCCCGCGGCACACATGGCAACGGTGTTTTCATTGGCCACCCGCTGCACGGCACCAATCACCTGCATATCCGTGGGCAGCGCATTGGTGTCTGCGGGCGCGTCGGTCAATGCGTCGACCTTGGCAAACCATTCCGACTTCAGCGTTGCAGGCATATCAGGCGCGCGGTAACCGCCCAACGCGTCGCTCAGTTCACCCAGCCCAACGCGGGCGTCAGACTGCAGCGGCATCGCGCCGTGCTTTGCCGCGTCATAGGCGGCGGTGTTCAGGCTGATCAATTCCCGCTCGGGGTTCGCGAACAATCCCCAAGACCCGGTGGTGAAATCCTGAAAACGGGTGCCGACGCCCAGCACAAGATCCGCCTCGGCGCAGATATCGTTGGCAGGCTCACCGCCGGTGACGCCAATCGGACCAAGGTTCAGCGGATGATCCCAGGCCAGCGCGGATTTACCTGCCTGCGTCTCGGCCACCGGCACATTGTGCGCCTCGGCAAAGCGCTGCAAAGCGGCGGTCGCGTCCGAGTAATGCACACCGCCCCCGGCCACGATCACAGGGCGCTTGGCTGCCTTAATCGCGGCCACGGCCCGTGTCAGTTCACCCTCATCCGGACGAATTCGGCGCTGATACCAGACGCGCGGCTCAAAAAAGCTTTCGGGATAGTCATAAGCCTCGGCCTGCACATCCTGACAAAAGGCCAGCGTCACCGGACCGCAATCCGCCGGGTCCGTCATCGTGCGGAAGGCGCGCGGCAGCGCCGTCAACAGGTGCTCCGGTCGGGTGATGCGGTCGAAATAGCGGCTGACCGGTCTGAAACAGTCATTCGCGCTGATGGTTCCGTCCGAGAACACTTCGGGTTGCTGCAAAACCGGGTCGGGACCACGCGTGGCGAACACGTCACCGGGCAGCAACAAAACCGGCAGGCGGTTCACATGGGCCAGCGCCGCAGCGGTGACCATGTTGGTGGCCCCCGGCCCGATGGACGAAGTGACCGCCATCGCCCGCCTGCGCCCCAACTGCTTGGCATAGGCAATCGCGCAATGTGCCATGGTCTGCTCATTATGACCGCGATAGGTGGGCAGGCTGTCTTTCACACCGTGCAACGCCTCGCCCAGACCGGCCACGTTGCCATGGCCGAAGATCGCCCAGACACCTGCGATAAAGGGCTCTCCGGCCTCGTTCATCTGCGCGCCCAGATAGCGCACCAGAGCCTGCGCCGCGGTCAGTCGGACTGTCTTGCTCATCATGATCCCTTTCAACTCAGCTCCGCCTTTGGCGGCCTGCGGGTTTTCTCATTTGCGAAGGTGCCAGCTTTTGTATCAAAGCCTGAAAACAGAGTGGCGTCACGTGCCACCGCCCGATGGATGCCCCATTGGGGCATCCAAGTTCTGTACTTTAAACCGTACCGCCCAGCGATCCTTCTAGCTCGGCCATTTCCTGACCGCCTGCCATCATGTCCTGCAACTGCTCTGGCGTGATCTCGCCACGCGTTGCTGTGCCCAGCGTCTTGCCCCGGTTCAAAACGGTGAACCTGTCACCCACCGCCAGCGCGTGACGCACGTTGTGGCTGATGAAAACCACGCCGACGCCCTGACTGCGCACCTTGTCTATGGTGGCCAGAACGTTCGAAGTCTGGCGCACACCAAGGGCCGAGGTCGGCTCGTCCAAGATCAGGATCTTGGCACCAAAATACACGGCGCGGGCAATGGCGACGGTCTGCCGTTCCCCCCCAGACAAGGTGCCAACAGCCTGATCCGGCCCGCGCAAGTTGATGCCCATCTTGCGCATCTCTTCCATGCAGACCTCATTCGCGTGTTCAACATCGAACCGTTTCAGCAGACCCTTACCCTTGGTCGGCTCGCGCCCCATGAAAAAGTTGCGCGTGACGCTCATCAGCGGGATCATCGCCAGATCCTGGAACACGGTCGCAATGCCTGCCTCCATCGCATCCCGCGGAGTGTCAAAATGCAACGGCTTGCCCTCGAAAAAGATCTCGCCCTTGGTGGGTTTATGTACCCCGGACATGGTCTTGATGAAGGTCGACTTGCCCGCGCCGTTATCGCCCAGCAGGCAGTGGCATTCACCCGGTTTGACGTCGAAACTGACGCCCGCCAATGCGATGATGTTGCCAAAGTGCTTCTCGATATCCTTCATTTCCACGATGGGGGCCTGGTCGCCTGCCGCATCGCCATGGTGGAACTTGGTATCTTCGGTCATATCAGCGCTCCCCGGTTACGCGTTTGCGGATCGCGTTGTTGAACAGAACGGCAATCAGCAGCATCGCGCCCAGGAACACCTGGAACCAGTCCTGATCGAAATCCGTATAGGTCAGTCCGATGACAACCATGCCAAAGATGATCGAACCAAAGAACGCCCCGATGGCCGAGCCATATCCGCCCGTCAGCAGACAGCCCCCGATCACGGCAGCGATGATCGCCTCGAATTCTTTCTGGAAACCACGCCGTGCGTCGGTCGAGCCCGCGTCGATCACCGTAATGATGGCCACCAGTGCAGCGCAACAGGCGGTCAGCATGAACAGAGACACCTTGATCTTGCTCACGGGAACACCGGAATTCGATGCCGCAGTGCTGTCACCGCCCGCCGCGAAAATCCAGTTCCCCGCCGGGGTTCGCAGCAACACATAGGTGGCGGCCAATGCCAGCACGATGAACCACAGGATTTCGACCGGAACGCCGGGCACCTTGGGTGCTCCGCTTTTGAAGGTGTCGATCATGCCGTTGGCCGCCAGCCAGGCAAACAGGCTGCCAAAGGCTTCGCCCGAAAAGAACGGCGCCAGCCAGTCGTTTTCAACCACGTCACGCACACCGCGCAACTGGGTCGACCCTCCGGTCGCCGCTTTGAGGCCAACAAGGGACAAGCCACGCAGAATGAACAGGAAAGCCAGCGTCACGATAAAGGACGGCAGGCCAGATCTTATGACGATATTGCCGTTCACTGCTCCGACGAATGCCGCGAATACAAATGTCATGGGGATCGCAATGATCAGTGGCAGATGCCATGTCACCACGCAGACGCCGAAGAACAGGCCCGCAAACGCCACCATCGATCCGATGGACAGATCAAACTCACCACCGATCATCAAAAGCGCTGCGCCGATTGCCAGAATACCCAGTTGTGCCGCAGGTGTCATGAAGTTCATGACCCCGGCCAGGGTAAACATCGAATCGTCTGCTGTGATGGCAAAGAAGATGACCACCAGAACGACACCGGCCATCGCACCGAGTTCGGGCCGTTTCATGAGCTTGGTCATGAAAGGTTCTTTCTTGACCCTTTCGTCCCCGGCGATTTGCGCTGAGTCACTCATCGTTTCCTCCCACTTGGGTGGGAGCGGCGCCACCGCGCCGCCCCGTTTAGTTCAGGTTGCGGTATGGATCAGCGGATGCCCTGCGCGGACAGCTCGATCACCTGCGCGGCCTTGTCCTGAGTGATCAGGTTCGGACCCGAAGGAACGTTGCCACCGGGCATCAGGCCGTATTTGGCGTGCAGGCCCATGAAGTTCACCGACAGATACCCCTGCAGATACTGCTGCTGGTCAATGGCAAAGGCCGCGTCGCCATCTGCAATCGATTGCAGGAAGTTGGCCGACAGGTCGAAGGATGCAACGTTCACATCACGGCCCGACGCTTTGACAGCGGCAACAGTCGGCTCACCGGCCGAGCTTGCACCCAGCGCCATAACCGTATCGACGGCTTCATTTGCAGCCAGAGCAGCCGAGACCTTCGACTCGATTTCCGACGGGTCATTCGAGGTTGGCAGAACTTCGACATCGCCGCCAAAGCCTTCCGCGAAACCTGCGCAACGCAGGTCCAGCGCAACGTTGCCCACTTCGTGGTTCACACAGATCGCGGTTTTGCCCCCCATCGAAGCCAGTTGTTCACCCGCAGCTTTCCCGGCGTCAAACTCGTCCTGACCCACGTGCAGCAACGCACCCAGCTGTTTCGACACATCCGACCCCGAGTTGATCGAGATCACCGGGATGCCTGCGGCAACGGCACGTTCGATTGACGGGCCAAGCGCATCCGCATCCGGGATCGAAACGATCAGGCCATCAGGTTCCTGGTTCACCGCAGCGTCGATCAGCTGCGACATGGCCACCATGTCGAAGGTTTCCGGTGCGCGGTATTCCACATTCACACCGACATCCTTGCCAGCCTGTTCAACACCGTTCTTCACGACGTTCCAGAATGCGTCATTGGCCTGGCCATGCGATACGACCACGATGTCCTGCGCAAGAGCGGGTGTAGCCAGGGCCAGTGCCCCCGCGGCAAGTGCACCTTTAACGAATTTCTTCATTTCAGTTTCCTCCCATTGGTTCAGTCTGATCTTCTGTTGGGGTACCGGCCCCAATCATCCGGCTGTGCCGAATCTCAGTGGCTGCGGCGCAGGGCCGAGCTGTCGTTAGTTTGAAGAATTTTGGTCATTTTGCAACCGGTTTCAAAATTTCCTCCATCCGGACGGGCTTTCCCGTCTGCGCTGACAGGGTCGCGGCCTCGGCCATCGCCAGCGCCGCCACACCATCCTGCAACGTGACGGGAACGTTGGAACCGCCGCTGACGGCATCAACAAATGCGGCCCATTCCACGCGATAGGCCGGCATGTAGCGTTCCAGAAAGAAATAAGTCGGCTTTGCGCCCACAACGCCATCTGCCGTCGATTTCACGACGGTGTTTTCCAGCATGTTATGCGCCTGCAACAACCCCTCCGAGCCCAGCAACTCGACCCGCTGATCATAGCCATAGGCCGCCCTGCGCGAGTTCTTGATGACCGCAATCCGGCCGTCTGCGTAAGTCATTGTGACCACAGCCGTATCCACATCGCCTGCCGCGCCGATCTCCGCATCCACAAGCGACGATCCCACCGCCGTGACGGTCTGAGGCACATCCCCCATCAGAAAGTTCGCCATGTCAAAATCGTGGATCATCATGTCCCGAAACAGTCCTCCGGACACTTTTACATAGCTGACCGGAGGCGGTGCCGGGTCAAATGACGTGATCGACAACAGTTCGGCCTTGCCGATTTCACCCGCGTCCAGCCCGGCCTTCAAAGCTGCAAAATTGGGATCGAACCGCCGGTTAAACCCGATCATGACAGGTTTGCCGCGCCCCGCGACCGCTTTCAGACAATCCTGTGCCCTCTGAAGGCTCAGATCGACGGGCTTTTCGCACAGAACGGCTTTGCCAGCGCCCGTGGCCGCCTCGATCAGGTCGGAATGCGTATCCGTCGGCGTTGCAATCAGAACCGCGTCAATCTCGGGATCAGCGATTATTTCTTCTGAACTGCGTGCCTCGGCCCCATATTCATCCGCCAGGCTGGCTGCCGCCTCGGGTAGCGCATCGGATACCGCACACAACCTGCTCCCCGGATGGGAAGATATGGCCTGCGCATGAACACGCCCAATACGCCCGGCACCCAGCAATCCGACCCTCAACATGCAGCTCTCCCGAATCTTGTTGTTGTGCGTAACAATGATTTTCTTTGCAACCGGTTGCAATATATTTTTGCATCGCCCCCGGTTTTGCCAACCTATCCCGCACCCTCAACGCGAATACCGCGCAAAAACCCGGTCTGATCTCAACAGGATTACCCCGACCGACACGCATTTTCCGCGCAAATGCCAGCCTACGGGAATCCCCCAATATCGCCGCCCGGTGAATCACGTTAGATTGTACTTAAGGAACACATACTACCACTCTGTGACCCCTTAGAGGGGCTGGCATGACCCCCTCGTCCAGCCCCTCATACCACACCAAACAGCCACAAGATCACATCGCGCCGACCAAAGCAGGCGCATGTCCGGTATTGATCTGGTTTGACAATGGCGATCCCTGAAGGACTCGAACCCTCAACCTGCTGATTAGAAGTCTTACTACTCTCCTTTCGATGCAGTTCCAGGCACTTCTTTCAAACACCAAATCTCTTTATTTTTATGGAACTTATGGACTACCGCCTACGATCGAGCTCTTGTCAACTCTCTTTCTTGTGCTTACCTATTGCTTACCTAGCGTAGAATGCTCTTACGATGCCAAACATCCGACTGACAAAAACAAGCATTGATCGCCTTTCGCCCACAAATCGTGAGGCAATCTATTGGGACGAGAGTTTACCGGGCTTCGGACTGCGGGTGAAAACCACTGGCGTGAAGAGTTTTGTCATTCAATACCGAAGCAAGCAAACTGGTCGGTCGAAACGTAAGACTTTGGGCAAGTATGGGCCAACGCTTTCGCTTGGCACAGCACGTGAGATGGCGCGAAACCTTCTCGCCGAAGTTATCAGAGGTGGGGATCCGGTCTCAGACGGGCAGTTGCTGCGAAAATCGCCAACAGTCTCCTCACTTGCCGAGCAATACTTGACCGAACATGCGGTCCCAAAGAAAAGGCCCGGTAGCGTACGGAATGATCTTTCCATGTTGGAGAGGTACATTTTGCCTAAGCTGGGTGAATTGAAGGTCATTGAAGTGACACACCAGCATATCCAGAAATTGCACAACCAAATGCGCGACACTCCTTATCAGGCCAATCGAACGCTCGCGCTTGCTTCAAAAATGTTCCAACTGTCGGTACGCTGGGGGATGCGATCTGACAATCCCGCGCGTGGTGTTGAAAAATACGTAGAGGAAAAACGTGATCGCTGGCTTTCCGATGCGGAACTTCAACGGCTTCTATTGGCGCTATCCGAACACCCCAATCAGACTGCTGCCAATGCAATCCGCTTCCAGCTTCTGACAGGCGCGCGGATTGGAGAAGTTCTGACAGCCAAATGGGAAGACATTGATCTAGAACGTCGCGTGTGGACGAAACCATCGCATCACACCAAGCAAAAACGGCGAGAACACCTACCTTTGTCTTCGGCAACCACTGCCTTGCTGTCGGAAATGCAAGTGTCGAATACGCTAAACAGCTCATGGCTCTTTCCCGGACGCGATCCTGGGCAGCCGTACAAGGACTTGAAAGGGTTCTGGCGGTCAATAACGAAGTCCGCAGGTTTCGAAAACTACAGGGTACATGATAACCGGCATACACACGCTTCACATCTGGTTTCTAGTGGTTTGAGCTTACCGATAGTGGGCAGGCTTTTGGGACACACGAACCCGTCTACCACGCAACGCTACGCGCACCTCGCAGATGACCCGTTGCGGCAGGCAGCGGATGTGATGGGTAAGAAGATCAGCGGTGGCAGTTCCTGAAAC
>NZ_JBQFYP010000019.1:0-48378 GCF_056541545.1 Ruegeria sp. AG7 | reverse complement strand
CTGCGGCAGACCAACCCATCCCAACATCCAAACACGCTAAATAAGACCTAACCACCAAACCCGCAACCAATACCAAATACTCAAGCAATCCATAACCGCAATCGAACGGCTACTGGTTGAGCAGGTTTTTGAGGTATTTTCCGTATTCGTTTTTGCCGAATCTTTGGGCGCGGGCTTCGAGGTCGTGGTCGTTGATCCAGCCCAGCGTATGGGCGATTTCGTCGGGTGATCCGGTTTGCAGGCCTTGCCTGTCCTGAAGCGTGCGCACGAAGTTTCCGGCGTCCAGCAGGCTTGCATGGGTTCCGGTATCCAGCCAGGCATAACCGCGTCCCATGCGGTTGACGCTGAGCAACCCGGCCTCAAGGTACATTTCAAGCAAGGTGACAATCTCAAGCTCGCCGCGTGCAGACGGTTTTACGGCGCGGGCCCGTTCAGGGGCAGAGCCGTCCAGAAAGTACAGCCCGGTCACGGCGTAGTTCGATGGCGGCACTTGAGGTTTCTCGACAATCTGGGTGACGGCGCCAGCCTCGTCATAGGCCACGACCCCGTAGCGTTCGGGATCAGCGACCCGATAGCCGAAAACGGTGCCTCCCGTCTCTTTGGCGTCTGCCGATTGCAGGATCTCGGGCAGGCCGTGCCCGAAGAAAATGTTGTCGCCCAGCACCATGGCCGAGGGGGCACCATCCAGAAAGTCTTCTGCCAGAATATAGGCTTGCGCTAACCCGTCAGGAGAAGGTTGAACAATCCAGGTCAGGGACAGGCCCCATTGGCTTCCGTCGCCCAACAGGCGCTGAAACTGCTCCTGATCCTGCGGCGTCGTGATCATCGCGATGTCGCGGATCCCGGCCAGCATCAGCACCGAAAGGGGGTAATAGATCATCGGCTTGTCATAGATGGGCAAAAGCTGCTTCGAGACGCCCATCGTGATCGGATAAAGACGGGTACCTGACCCGCCTGCCAGAATGATACCTTTGCGTTTCTTGCCGTTCCGGGTCGTCATGTGCCGAGCTCTCCAAGGTCTTCAAGTATGCTGTGCAGGCCCGCCTTCCAATCCGGACGGGGCACGCCCAGGTCCGTTGTCAGTGTCGTGCAGTCCAGGCGGCTGTTCAGGGGGCGTTTCGCGGGGGTCGGGTATGCGCTGGACGGGATGTCTTCGACATTGCAGTCAATGCCGGCCTGATCGAAGATCTCGCGGGCAAAATCGGCCCAGCTGACATCAGGGCCACCGCTGCAATGGTAAATTCCGGTCTTTTCATCCGGGTTTGTCAAAAGGGCACGGGCCGCGCCCACACAGGCCCCGGCCAGTTCCGCCGCCGGGGTTGGCCCGCCAATCTGGTCTGCGACGATCGTCAGGCGGTCACGCTCTTTGCCGAGGCGCAGCATGGTTTTGACGAAGTTATGTCCATGTGACGACACCACCCACGAGGTTCGTATGATTGCATGGGGTCCGCCCGCCGCAATCACACCGGCCTCACCCGCCAGCTTGGTACGCCCATAGGCGCCCAGCGGGCCGGTCGCGTGGTCGGGCGGAAACGGGGCCGTGCCCGCCCCGTCAAACACATAATCCGTCGAGACCTGAACAAACGGCAATCCGCGCCCGGCCGCAGCTTTGGCCAGCGCCGTGGGCGTGGTTCCGTTGATCAGCAGGGCAAGGTCTTCCTCCGCCTCGGCCTTGTCGACGGCGGTATATGCGGCGGCGTTGATCACCGCATCCGCATCGGTGTTGCGAACCAGGGCCGCGCACCCTTCGGGATCGGTAAAATCCGCCTTGTCGCGCCCAAGCGCTTCAACCGAGATTTCCCCGCCACACCGGATCAGTTCCCGGCCCAGCTGACCGGTCGCCCCGAAGACCAGAAGTTTCACGCGCTGACCCCCAGCCGTTCGCCAACGCCGGACCGGCCTTGCAGGGACCGCCACCACTCTTCATTGTTCAGGTACCATTCAACCGTTCTGCGCAGACCCTCCTCTACCGTCACGGATGGGCACCAGTTCATTTCGTTGCGCATCCGCGAGGGATCGATGGCGTAACGCGCATCATGCCCGGGGCGGTCTGTGACAAAGGTGATCTGGTCCGCATAGACCCCCTGCGGTTTCGGGCGCAGGTCGTCCAGGATCGCGCAAAGCGTCTGCACCAGTTCCAGATTGCTGCGCTCGTTCTCGCCACCGATGTTGTAGGACCGGCCGACAGCCC
This sequence comes from Ruegeria sp. AG7, assembly GCF_056541545.1. Classification (NCBI taxonomy): domain Bacteria; kingdom Pseudomonadati; phylum Pseudomonadota; class Alphaproteobacteria; order Rhodobacterales; family Roseobacteraceae; genus Ruegeria; species Ruegeria sp. AG7. The sequence continues at coordinate 46,187 of NZ_JBQFYP010000019.1, read as the reverse complement.
CCTTTTGCACCACCAACAAAAGCGCGTCGGCGTGATCCTCGACATACAGCCAGTCGCGGACATTCGAGCCGTCACCATAGATCGGCAGCGCCTTGCCCGCGATTGCGTTCAGAATCACAACAGGGATCAGCTTTTCAGGGAAATGATAGGGTCCGTAATTGTTCGAACAGTTGGTCAGCACCACCGGCAGGCCATAGGTCTCGTGCCAGGCCCGGACCAGATGATCGCTGGAGGCTTTCGATGCGGAATAGGGTGACCGCGGATCATAGGGAGTATCTTCGGTGAACTGGCCGGAGGGCCCCAGGCTGCCAAAGACTTCATCGGTCGAGATATGGTGGAACCTGAAAGTGTCCGGTTTTCCCTGTCCGGCCCAATAGCGGCGCGCCGCCTCCAGCATGTTGTATGTGCCCAGGACATTGGTTTCGATGAAAGCCCCCGGCCCGTCGATGGACCGGTCAACATGGGATTCTGCCGCCAGGTGCATTACCGCATCAGGCGCATGTTCGGCAAACACCGCCTTCAGGGCCGCAGGGTCGCGGATATCCGCGTGAACAAAGGCATAGTTCGGGTTCTCTGCAACCTCGGCAACATTGTCGAGGCAGGCCGCATAGGTCAGCGCATCAAGGTTCACGACCTGATGTCCGTCCGCAATGGCACGCCGCACGACCGCGGACCCGATGAAACCCGCACCACCTGTCACCAACAGTTTCATATTCTATCCTTCGTAAACAAACGGGCTGTCAAAATCGGCCAGGGCAGGCGCAATCCTGTCCTTGTCGCTCAGCACCGGGTTCCCCTGCAAGGGCCAATCAATACCACAGCTGTCCCAGCGCACACCCCCATCGGCATCCGCATTGTAAGAGCTGGTACATTTGTAGCAGATTTCGGTGTCGGGCTCTAACGTCACAAAACCATGGGCAAAACCCGCCGGCACCCAAAGCTGTCGCCCGTTCTCAAAGCTGAGCTCGATGCCGAAAGATTGCCCATAGGTCGGCGATCCCTTGCGGATATCGACAGCGACATCATAAAGCGCCCCCCGGCCCGCCCGAACCAATTTGCCCTGCGCATGCGGAGGCGCCTGAAAATGCAGGCCGCGCAATGTCCCCACCGCGGACGACAACGAATGGTTGTCCTGCACAAACTCCGGCAACACAACCCCAGCCTCTTTCAGCCGCGCCTTGTTCCAGCTTTCAGAAAAAAACCCCCGCAAATCCCCATGCCGCTGCGGGCGAATAACCAACACACCCGACAACCCCGTCCGCTCAATCTCCATAACACCTAACCTCAACCGTCTGTTGCCTGTGTTAGGCGAGTATTGTCAGGCTGGGTGTCAATGCAAGGGTGATGCGCGAATTGCTGCTCAGATGATCGCAGACGGAAATGGCGGTTCGTTGCTTTACTGATCCCTCAAACCGCTAGGTCGCCTGCTGGTTCAGCATCTCAAGCACGGCGTCGCGTTCCGACAGAACCAGCAGCAAGGCTAGATCGCCCGGTTCCATCTGTTTCAGGATCATCGCGGCGGCCTCCGACGGGGATGCGGCCCTTTGGATCTGGGTCTTGTCATATCCCTGTTCCAGGGCAGACTTTTCGATCAGGTCCGGTATCTCTCCCAATGAGCGGCCCCGTAGATACCCTTCCAGTTCAGCAGCAACGACCACGTCGGGTTGGAAATTCAACGCGGTTGCAGTGACGTCCCGAATGTCCTGATCCGAGCGATCTCCGGCATGGCTGAGCATGATGAACCGCCGTTTTGCTGGCAGGGCCGACAGCGCATCGCACACGGCAGAAATCGAATGCGGGTTATGCGCGAAATCCACGAAAACCTGAGCGCCGTTGTATAGGAATTCGTTACAGCGACCCGGATTGTCCCTGGCATCCGGTTTGAACCCGGCCAACCCATGCCGCACCGCCTCAAGCGTCAGCTTCAAAGCCAGCGCAAGGCACATAGCCGCCAGAGCGTTCAGGATGTTGTATTTCGCGGCCCCGCCCATGGTCAGGGGCACGTCGGACACAGCTATGACCACCTGCTCGGACCGGCCGTCGAAAAAGACGATATTGCCCTGCGAAACATAAGCGCAGCATGTTCCCGCGTCCCGCGCCCGACGGATCAGATCACTCCCGGCATCCAGAGAAAACCACCAGATATTTGCCGTAGTGTTTTCGGCCTCGGCACGGACAAAAGGATCATCGGCATTCAGGGCCAGAACGCCGCCCTTGGTCAGTGTCCGGTGCACGGCGAATTTCGCCTGAGCCAGCTCGGGCACCGTGTTGACGCCGTATTGCCCCAGATGATCGTTCGCCACGTTGGTGACAGTGGCGGCCATGGCGGCACGTGTCGGCAGGCCGCGGCGCAGGATACCCCCACGGGCCACTTCGAGGCAGCCGATTTCAAGCCGCTTGTCGCGTAGCAACATCCGCCCTCCGCCGGGGCCGGAATAATCGCCGCGATCCAGAATATCATCACCCACCCGCACAAACTCGGTCGAGGTCAGTCCCGCGACCTTGCCCGAGGCGCGGGCGATGGCCTCCAGCAACCGGGTCGTCGTGGTCTTGCCATTTGTTCCGGTGATGAAGGCGACGGGGATGTTGTGAAGGGCGGGCCAGTCCACGTCATCCGGGGCGGGCAATGCGTCGACAGGCCAGGTTTGACTGCCGGTGCCATGCCCGATGGAAATTTCGTCATCGTCGCACAGGATATCCACGCCATGCGCCTCGGCTGCCGTGATCAGGGCGATCAGCGCAGGATTGGCCTCCTTCGCCATGACGCCTTTGACGTCCCGGATCATCTGATCAAAATCGCCCGGCGTCGTCGCCAACAACTCTGCCGCACAGAAATGCCAGGCGGTCTGCGCTGCAAAGATCGCGGAATAAAGCTGATCCATCGGTGCCGAGATTGCCAGATTGACACCACCGGTGAAGGTACGGTGGGTCAGTGCCTGATCCTGCCAGCCAAGCGCATCAAGAACGCGCCGGGCATGTTTTTCCCACAGTGCAATGACCTGCGCGGGGTCGATATCCGTGAAAAACACATCCATCACCGCGCCGGGGTGATCCCATAACAGGCCGGGGCCGGTCAGACGCCGCGCGTCATCCACCTGAATATGATCAGCGGTCGCGCATTCGATGGTCAGCGCGGTTTCAAGCTCTTCGATCCGGTCCATTCCGGTGCCCTCGCTCAATCCGCGTCTTCGCTGACTTCACGCGCCAGTCTTACGCCGCGTTCGTCCCGGATCAGGTTCTGGTCGCTGTCTAACATGTCCTCGAACGTGGTGTCGGCGGGGCTGGTCCTGGATGCCGCCTCGGTTTCAGAGGTTTCGCCATCGGAATTGAAGTAGATGATCTGTTTCCAGCACCGTGTGGTGTCATCGCCAAAGATCACCAGCAGATCGCCCGGTGCCGCCATTTCCAGCGCGGCGGTCACGGACTCAACCTCATCCGGGATGATCGTGATCGCCTCATCTGGCGTCCCGCAATCGATCAGGGCCTGCCGCATCATTTGCGGCACTTCGTCATGCCCGCGACCCCGGCGGCGGTCATCGGCCTTGCAGATGAAATGATCAAAATGCCCGGCGAGCGCTGCGGCTCCATCAACGATGTCTTCATCGCGGCGGTCGCCGGGCATCGCAACAACGCACAGCCTGCGGCCCTTGACGTCCAACTGATCGGCCAATGCGGCCATCGCTTTCAGCGCGGCTGGGTTGTGGCCGTAATCAAGAATCACTTTGAAGGGATGTTCATCATAGACGTTCATCCGCCCCGGCGCTTGGAAATAACTGGTGTCGAAAGTGCGCAGACCATGCCGGATATTGTCCAGATCGACCCCAAAACTATAGGCCATTGCCGCCGCGACCATGGCGTTTTGCACGTTGAAGATCGCCTTGCCCTCAAGGGTGGCGGGGATCAGATGCGACCACAGAACCGGGATGTGAAGCCCTTTGTCATAGAAGGTCAGCATGTCGCCATTCATGCCTTTTTCCAGCACGATGGCTTTGCCCCCTGTCTTGATATGTTCCTTGACCAGACTGTGACCGGGGTTGGTCGTGACATAGAAGATCTGATCCGCCCCGGCATAATCGGCCATTTTCAGACAATTGATGTCGTCGGCGTTCAGCACGGCCGTATCGGTCGCGCTTTCCACCACCACCCGTTTGACGACGGCCAGCTCCTCTACCGTGTTGATCCCGCCCAGACCCAGATGATCTGCCGAGACGTTCAGACAGGCCGCCACGTTCGAGCGTTGATAGCCCAGACCCGAGCGCACCAGCCCGCCCCGCGCGGTTTCCATCACCGCAAAATCGACCATCGGATCACGCAGGACGATCTGTGCCGATTTCGGGCCGGTCATGTCCCCCTTGACGCTCAGCTTGCCATCCACATAGACGCCGTCGGTCGAGGTCATGCCAACGATTTTGCCGCTGGTTTTCATGATATGACCCAGCATCCGCGACGTGGTCGTCTTGCCGTTGGTGCCGGTTATGGCCGCAATCGGGATGCGGGTCTGTTCATTGGGGGGGAACAGCATGTCGATGACCTTGCCTGCCACATCGCGCGGCTGACCTTCGGACGGGGCCACATGCATCCGGAAACCGGGGGCGGCGTTTACTTCGACAATCGCGCCACCGATATCCTTGTAGGATTTAGTGATATCGTCGATCAGGAAATCGACACCGCCCACATCCAGCCCGACGGCCATGATGGCGCGTTCGGCCATGTCGCGGTTGTCGGGATGCACCACGTCGGTCAGGTCGATGGCGGTGCCACCCGTTGACAGGTTCGCGGTCGAGCGCAGATAGAAAACCTCGCCCTCGGGCAAGACAGTGTCTTCCGTCACGCCCGCATTCTCCATCAGGCGGTTAGCCTGATTGTCCAGCTCGAGCCTGGTCAGCACTTTTTCATGCCCGATGCCCCGACGCGGGTCTTGGTTCACGATGTCGACCAATTCGGCAATCGTATGGGTGCCGTCGCCTATTACATGGCCGGGGACGCGTTTGGCCACCGCAACCAGTTTGTCGTTCACGACAAGCATCCGGTGATCAAAGCCGGTGATGAAGCTTTCAACCAGAATGGCGCGGCTGCGTGAATGCTCCTTGGCCTCGGCAAAGCCCGCCTCGACCTCGGCATCGGAATTCAGATTGATCGAAACGCCGCGTCCATGGTTGGCGTCCAACGGTTTGACCACCACCGGAAACCCGATCCGCGCTGCCGCACGCACGGCCTCGCGGGCCGAATAGACCATGCGTTGCTGCGGTACCGGCAGGCCAAGATCGTTCAGCAGATTATGGGTGTCTTCCTTGTCGCAGGAAATCTCGACCGAGATATGCTTGGTCTCGGACGTAATTGTCGCCTGAATGCGTTTCTGAAACTTGCCGTGCCCAAATTGCACAAGCGAGCCGGAATTCAGCCTGATCCACGGAATGTCGCGTTCCTGCGCCGCCTTGACCAGCGATCCGGTCGACGGGCCAAATTCCTTGCGTTGCGCCCTCAGCACAAAGCTGCGCAGTTCTTCATCCCAGTTGAAGTCCGGGTCGAATTCGTAATCCACCTGATCTTTCAGGGATTGCGGCAGCAGGTGCATCAGCAACCGCATCGCCAAATTGCCCGCATCCAGACCGACGTCACGCTGGCGGTATTCATAGACCATATTGTACTGGCCCGGCTCACCTGTGCCGCGCGTACGGCCAAAGGTCACGTCGGACCCGGCCACGTTCTGCACTTCGATGGCGCAATGTTCCAGCACATGCCCCAACCAGGTGCCTTCATCCTCGCGCAGGCGGCGGATGAAGCCGCCGGGTTCGCGATAGGAGCAGCCATGTTCCGCCAGACCGGGAAGCGCCTTGATCAAGGCGTCAATAAACTCGGAACCAATTTTTGCCGAGGGCCACTCTTCCAGAACACCCAGATCGATGACATGGCGAATGACCGGAAAACTTGCCCAGACATTTGGGCCGACAAAGACATTGGTCGAGATTATTTTCATGAGGCTCCCCGTTGGTTAGCTATTATTCCCCCCGCTGGCGGCCTCTTGACCGGACATGTCCGGCAATGTGCAGAACGCCATATGCTCATCCGGCGGAAAAGCCTGGCGAGCCGTCAGATCATAACGGCACCCTTCGCCCAGAACGTCAAGCCGAAGTCCAAGCAGGCTCAGTGCTTCACCGCGGCGCGCGTCCCACATCGATGAATGAGTCAGATGACTGGCGTCAACGACGGTAACCGATCCACTGCCCACGACTTCAAGGACATTATCGGGTCCGATGAAGGCTGCCGTGTCTTCGTCGATACCCAGTCCGATCAAAAAAGGGTTGAAAGATGAAGCAGTTAACAAACGTCCCAGCCGATTGCGCTGTGTGAAATGCTGGTCGATGATGACGGCGTTGGTCAAGCCCATGCCCGGAGCCAGCGTGATATTGCCCTCAGCCGGGGCCGAGTTGCTGCTGCCCCCGGCCACCATGTGTTCGGACATGATTGATGCCCCGGCTGAAGTGCCGGCAACCGGCACACCGGCCGCATTCCGACGGCGAATTTTCTGCGCAACAAGCGTGCCACCCAGAATCGCCGACAGTCGCAGCTGATTGCCACCGGTCATGAAAACCCCTGTGGCGCGGTCTAGCATCTCGGCATAATCGGGATTATCGCAATCGGCACGACGTGAGATGGGCAGAAATTCGACCTTGCCCGCACCCAGTTCGGAAAAGATGCGATTGTAATCCGGTCCGGTCTCTTCTAGCATCGAGGCTGTCGGGATCACGACAATATCGGCATTCTCACCACCTGAAAGCTCTACGAACTTACGGTGGATCTGCATTTCCTTGACGCGGTCTTCGCCGCCGCCGATCGGGATGATGAACCCGCGCGGGGTCTCTGCATCAACGGGTGCAGGGCACATATCTTACTTACCTTCCGGTATAAAAGCAGCCAGCCATCGGGGCCACTCGGACGCTTAATCTGTTCATACATGCCGTGTCGGGCCATCTGACCTTATCGGACATGCCGTTCCCCCCAGCGACATCACATGCCGCACGGCAGGGATTTCGTCAAGAACCACAGGTTTTGTGCCTGCTTCAGCCTGCCAGTGCCAAACCCTGCGCGACAAAAGCAATCCCCCCGAAACATCAAAGCTCCGGGGGGATCAGAATGTCCGTCAGTTTGCGCGCTGGTTCAGATGTCGAATTTGACACCCTGCGCCAGCGGGAGCTCTGCCGAGTAGTTCACGGTGTTGGTCTGGCGGCGCATATAGGCCTTCCACGCGTCCGAGCCGCTTTCGCGTCCGCCACCGGTTTCTTTCTCGCCTCCGAATGCGCCACCGATCTCGGCGCCCGAGGGGCCGATGTTGACGTTGGCAATACCGCAATCCGACCCCGCCGCAGTCAGGAATTGCTCGGCCTCGCGCATGTTCAGCGTGAACACACAGGATGACAGCCCTTGCGGCACATCGTTTTGAATCTGGATCGCATCGTCAAAATCGTCATAGCCCATGACATAAAGGATCGGTGCGAATGTCTCGGTTTTCACGACCGCACTTTGGCCGGGCATTTCGACGATTGCGGGCTGCATATAGACACCCGCAGGAAGCCCTGCGGTCACGCGCGCGCCGCCAAACACGGTGCCGCCTTCGGCCCTTGCGGCTTCCAGTGCGGCTGTCATGGCGGCACCCGATGCCTCATCTACCAGTGGCCCGATCAACGTGCCCTCAGACAGCGGATTGCCGATGGGCAAACCGGCATAAGCCTTTTTCAGGCGGCCCACCAGTTCCTCGCGGATCGAGTTGTGCACGATCAGACGGCGCAGCGTGGTACAGCGCTGACCGGCGGTCCCAACGGCCGAGAAGACAATGGCGCGCACGGCCATTTCCAGATCCGCCGAAGGGCCAACGATCATCGCGTTGTTGCCACCCAGTTCCAGAATGCACTTGCCAAAGCGTGCCGCTACAATGGGCGCAACTGCACGACCCATACGTGTCGAACCCGTGGCCGAGATGATCGGAACATCTTCGCTGGCCACCAGCGCCTCGCCCAACTCCGCGCCACCGATCAGGACCTGAAGTAACCCTTCGGGGGCATCGCCAAACCGCACCAGCGCGCGTTCAAAGATCTTCTGGCAGGCCATCGCTGTCAGCGGGGTCTTCTCGGACGGTTTCCAGACCACCGGATCGCCACAAACCAGTGCCAAAGCGGCGTTCCACGACCAGACGGCAACCGGGAAATTGAAGGCCGAGATCACCCCGACTGGGCCCGCCGGATGCCAGGTTTCCATCATCCGGTGCCCCGGACGTTCCGATGCGATGGTCAGACCGTAAAGCTGACGCGACAGACCAACGGCAAAGTCGCAGATGTCGATCATCTCCTGCACTTCGCCCAGACCTTCGGACGTGATCTTGCCGGCCTCCCAGCTGACAAGCGCGCCCAGATCGTCCTTGGCGGCGCGCAGCTCTTCGCCCAACAGGCGGATCAGCTCGCCCCGACGCGGGGCCGGCACAACGCGCCACGCCTTGAACGCGGTTTTGGCGCGGGCAATGATCGCGTCCATTTCGGTGGCCGGAGTTTCATGCACGTCGGCCAGCAGGCTGCCGTCAATCGGCGACGTCACTTTCAGGGTGCCGCCCTTCAATGCGGCACCCGTCAGATCCAGATTTGCAAGCGTGGTTTGGGCTGTCATTACGATGTCTTTCATATCTCAGGCCGCCTTGTTTTGCCGGGTCACGTCACCAGCACGATACAGCTGGCCAAATTCTGTTTTCAGGAAGTCGTTCAGTTTGACCTGTTCCTGCCGGACAAACCCTTTCGAAGGCAGCGTGCCGGTACGCATCAGGTCAACGACGCCCAGAATACCCGCAGCTGTGGTGACCTGAATGGCACTCCAGACCTGTCCGTTGATGGTGCGGGCAAAGCTTTTGTTGATCAGGGATTTCTCGCGCAGAACGCCATTGATCATACCCTTGGCCGTACAATAGACCAGCACCACGTCCTGATCGGTGCGGGGCAGGGCGGTCTCGAAGATCTCTTTCAGCAGATCGCGGCGGCGTTCCAGCCCCAGATCGTGCAGCAGCAGTTTCAGGATTTCACAATGGCCGGGATACCGGATCGTGCGATAAGACACGGCCCGCGCCTTGCCTTCCAGTGTTTCCGGCAGCGTGCCCAATCCGCCCGAGGTGTTGAAACACTCGTATTCCACACCATCGTGACCCAGAATCTCGTAATCTTCCAGCGGCGCGGTCTTGACCAGTTTGCCGTTCACAATGGCGTCGCATGGATTGCAGTACTCGTTGATCAACCCATCGGTCGACCAGGTCAGATTGTACTTCAGCGCGTTGGTCGGATAAAGCGGCAGCGCGCCCACCCGCATATGCAGGCTGTCCAGCTCATCGAACTCCGCTGCAAGCGCGGCTCCGGAGATACCCACAAAACCAGGTGCCAGACCACATTGCGGCATGAAAGCTGTCTCACTGCCTTCGGCCAGTTGGCGTACGGCCTCGGTGGCCGCAACGTCTTCGGTCAGGTCGAAATAATGCGCGCCCGCCTCTTTGGCGGCCTTGGCAATGTTCGGGGTCAGAAAGAACGGTGCCGCTGAAACCACGGCGTTAAACCCGGTCAGTTCCTTTGCCAGACTGTCCGCATCCCGGGCATCAATCTGTTTCGTGCCAATACCAAGCCTTGTGATATCACCCAGTGCTTTCAGGTCATGGTCGGCCACGGTCACTGTATAGTTTGGCGAGGCCCTCAGCAGCGTCGCGATCATCTGACCGATCTTGCCTGCCCCGATTACGCAAATATTCCAGGACATCAACGTCTCCGTAAATTTCTGTTCCTGATATTATGGTGCAGGGCTGGCCAGACATTTCATAGGCCGCAATTTGACGAAGTGATCGACTAATCCGACATTTTGCCGGATCAATTGTCATTATGGCGTAACCGCCGTCAGGGGTTGAAATCGGCAGGCACCCCGAAAGGAGGAGAGCCAATACCAGTGCCCGTCAGGGAATGCAGAAATGCGACAAGGGCGGCGATTTCCACATCCGAAAGCGTCACTGGCGCAATGTCGATCCTGCTGCGCTGGCGTTCCATTTCGAACCGGTCTTCCCACACCACGAAATCCGCTTTTTGCAGCCAGGGAACCTTGGGCAACGCAGCCATGTCGGGTTTCCATTTGGCAAGGCTGGTCTGTGGGTCAAGATGGTGACGGATCATGCTTTCGAGGTCCGCAAAAGCACCGTTATGCCCGTAGGGCGCGGTCAGGGCGACATTGCGCAGCATCGGCGTGCGAAAGCGATAGGCGTCTTCCAGACGGTTGCTTTCCGCCATCCGTCCAACGTCCCGCGCATATGGGTCCCATTGCCGGGTCCGGCCCGGCCCGAAAGGGGGCAAACCTAGCGCGTGAAACTCTTGGTCCGACATCAACGGACCCGCATGGCAGGTCGCGCATCGCGCATTGCCATAAAACAGGTTCATCCCGTCTTTCTGGATGTCTGACAGCGCATCCTTGTCCCCAGCCAAGTACTGGTCGAATGGGCTGTCGGTGCTGCGCCACTCGATGGCCATGAAGGCCGCCAGCGCGTTGGCGATCTGGGTGATCGTGATGTCTTCGGTGGTCTCGATGTTGTCAAAAGCCGCGACTATGGCAGGGCCATAGCGCGGATCGGTCCGCACGCGTTTGGCAAGGATCGGCCAGCCCTTGTCGATCCTGTCGTGAACCGCGCCGGTCACCTGATTTTCAGCGACATTACCGGCCATCTCGAATTGCGCGGTCAGCGGGAACAAGGCCTGCGCCGCCAGAAGCGAGTTCAATCCCCCGGGCAGCCATTCCTGTGCAGGCGAATTGAACCCGTTGCCATAGAGGTCCGAGATGCTCAGGCGGCCATCGTGGAAAACGGTACGGATGTCCTTGGCCCCGAGGTTCCACAACCCCGGCGCATTTCGGGGAATGCGTTTGCGGATCTTGTCCGCCCCGGTACCCGGTGTGCGCTCCGGTCCAAGACCCTGTCCGCCTTCGCCGATCCCCAGGGACAACCCGTCAGAGGTGCCGAAATCGGGGTGATGGCAATGGGCGCACGAAATGTTCTGATTGCCTGACAGGATCGGATCGTAAAACAGTTGATGACCGATAGTGGCCTGTTCCATATCAAATGGGATAAAGTCATCATCTGTCAGCGGGCGCGGCAGGTCCTGCGCCACCGCGGCCCCCGCCCAAACGAGGACAATCGCCCAATGCGCCAGTTTCTCTTTACCCTTTGTTTTCTTGCGACCCCGGCTCTGGCTGAGCTGGAACAGGCCCGTGACATGATGGAGGCCGGAGAGTTTGAAGCCGCGCGCGCGGAACTGCTGCCCGCCGCCCGGTCGGGCAATGCCGAGGCCGAGGAACTGATTGGTGTGATGTACGGGCTGGGTCTTGGGGTCGAGCAGGACCATGAAAGGGCGTTTGAATGGTATCTGCGTGCCTCGATGAAGGGGCATCCGGGGGCGCAGTCGGGGGTCGGCTGGTACTACGAACTGGGTCTGGGATTGCCCGCCCCCGATCTGGTGCGGGCCTATATGTGGTACACGCTCAGCGCCATTGGCGGCGATCCCGATGCGGCGATCAGCCTTGAGGAAGTGATCAAGAAAATGTCGCCGGAGCAGATCGAGAAGGCGCATGTTCTGGTCAACGACTACAAAGGGTGGATGTACCCGTTTCGATAAGGGCCGGGCCACAAGGCCCGACCCGTCCGTTTAGTTCAGGTCTGCATTGCGCGAGGCGTTCACGTCCGCCTCAGCCGCCGTGACCGCATCGGTCAGCGCGGCAAAGATCTCATCACCACGGGCAACATTGGTCTGGAACCAGTCATAGACAGGTGAAGCCGCGGCTTTGAACGCAGCCTTCTGCTCGGGTGTCGGGACATACAGGTCACCGCCACCTGCGACGAAGTCCTCATAGGCCTGAATCGATTTGCGCTTGGGCGAGGCAAAAGTGGCCTGTTGCAGGGCGTAGAACCCATCGACAACGACCCGGCGCATATCTTCGGGCATCGCCTGGAACTTGGCGTTGTTCATCCACCACAGCGCACCCATATAGGCGTGCCCGTCCAGCGTGACATATTGCAGGCCGGCATCCGGGAACTTCATGCCCATGATGTCGGTGATGCCGTTCTTTGACCCCTCGACAACGCCGGTCTGGAAGCTGGTGAAAAGTTCCGGCCACGGGATCGGTGTAGGTGACGCGCCCAGTGCCTTGACCAGTTCCTGTGGCAGGTCGGCGACAACGGTGCGGATTTTCAGACCTTCCATGTCGGCAGGCTCGGCCACCCGGTGTTTTGTATTGGCGAAGTTGCGCCAGCCGCCGGTGTTGCCGATGGTCATCAGGCGGATCGCGCCACCTGAATCCTCCAGCGCCATGTCGCGCATCTTGCGGGTGAAATCGCCCGACAGAACATGCTCGGCGATCCGGTCATCGGCCATCAGATAGGGCAGGTCCAGAACCTGCACATAGGGGAAGATGCCCGAGGCCCCGCCCGAGGTAGAGATATAGATATCGATGGTGCCATCCGCCACGCCTTGTAGGCATTCTGCACCGTTCGAACACAGCTGGGTGCCGATGAACAGCTCAACCTCGATGGCGCCGTTCGACGCCGCCTCGACATAGTTCTTGAAAACGATCAGACCGTCGTAATCCTCGTCATTTTCGTTCGAATTGGCAGTGGCGCGCAGCGTATAGTCCGCAGCCACCGCAGCGACCGCAGACGCGGCCACAAGCGATGTGGCAATCGCCGCTGTTTTGATGAAGTTTCCGAGCATGCGTTTCCTCCCTGTGATACTCAGTCAGTTTGCAAATCCCGTTATCCTCGGGATCGTCATGGATAATGCGGGAATGTAGGTGATCAGAAAGATCACGATGATTTCGACCGCCAGAAACGGCAGGATCGCCTTGGCGATTGTCTCGACCCGCTCCCGCGACACGGCGGCGGCCACGAACAGCACCAACCCCATGGGGGGCGTTGCAAGGCCGACGGTCAGATTGACGCTCATGATGATGGCGAAATGGATCGGGTCTACGCCGAGGCCAGTGAAAATCGGGCCAAGGATCGGGCCAAGGATGATGATCGCGGGGCCTGCGTCCAGAAACATACCGACGATAAACAACAACAGGTTGATCAGAAACAACAGGATCAGCGGATTTTCCGACAGGCTGAGGATCAACGAGGCCAATTGTTCCGGGGCATGGCTCAGGCTGACTACGGTCTTGAACGCCATTGCTGCGCCAACCAGCAGCAGCACCACAGCCGACGTCATACCTGCATTGCTAAGAACATCCGGAATTTCCCTCAGGGTCAATGTACGCAGAACGAAAAATCCGATGATAAAGGCGTAGCCCACAGCAACAGCGGCGGCTTCGGTCGGGGTAAATATACCCCCCAGAATGCCGCCCAGAATGATCACGGGCGTCATCAGCGGGAAGAACGCCTTGAGGCTGGCTTTGCGACGCTCATCCCATGTGTATTTCCGGCTGGCGACGGGAAAATCGTACTTGTCGGCCATGAACTTGATCATCACCATCAGGCCGACACCCACCATGATTCCGGGCACGATCCCCGCAAGGAACAAGGCGGCCACGCTTTCGCCCATGACATAGGCATAGATGATCATGATGCCCGAGGGCGGGATGATCGGCCCGATCACCGAACTCGCGGCCGTAATGGCGGCGGCGAATTTGCGGGTGTATCCCTGTTTTTCCATCGCCGGGATCAGCATCGAACCCAGGGCGGATGTGTCAGCCACCGCTGACCCCGAAAGGCCCGCGAACAGGATCGAGCTCAGAACGTTTACATGCGCCAGCCCGCCGCGCAGATGGCCCATCAGCGCCTGGCTGAATTCGACAAGGCGGATGGTGATGCCGCCGCGGTTCATCATTTCACCGGCCAGCATGAAGAACGGGATGGCCATCAGCGGGAAACTGTCCATGCCGTTGTAGACATTGCGATAAAGCAGGGTGATGTCGTTCGTCTGTCCGTTCAGCCACAGCAAGATGCCGGGCGCCGCCAGAAGCGCGAAAAAGACCGGCAGGCCAATCAGCAAGAAAATCAGGAACGTAGGCAGGAACCAGATCAGCATCTATTCGGCCCCCACGGCTGCGTCGGGAATGTCCGGCAACAGATGCGCGCCGCCAAGCAAGGTGACCACGGAACGCAGGATAAGCTCGATATTGACCGAGATCAGCAGAATGATCCCCACCAGCAGCGAGGCCATCATCCAGCTGCGCGGAATGCGATACCACTCGTCAAACCCAAGCGATGTCGGCAGGTACAGGGCGGCGGTTGCAAACCTGCCGCCAAAGCCCGTGACCTCGGACCAGCCGATTTTGACCGCAACCAAAAGCACGGCCAGCGAGATCAGTAGGAGGAACAGATTGAGTGACAGGCCGAACATTCGCGGCAGAAACCGTTGCAGCATGTCGATAGCTACAAAACCGCCGCGCCGAAAGGCCGTCGGTGCCATCAACCCGGTCATCCACAACATGCAGAACCGCGCGGCCTCATCCGGCCAGGGCAGGGCGTTGCCCAGAACGTATCGGAAGAACACCTGAATCAGGATTGCGATGACCATGAAAGCAATCGCAACAACGCCAACCGCGCGGCCCAGACGCAGCGCGGTTTCGTTCACGAATGCAATCGGCGCAAGCACCGATGCCAGTCCGCCCATGCGGATCCTCCCTTGTTCAGCCGCAGGTGTGTCCCGCGGTCGTCAGATCGCGCTTAGTGCTGCGCGAATTGGCCCATTTTCCCGGCGTAGAACGTCAGCGCGTCGCCGTCGCTCATGCTGGCCTTCAGGACTTTGCCCACCACGATCACGTGATCGCCCGCGTCGTGATAGGCATGTTGTTCGCATTCAAATCGTGCCAGGCAATCCGACAGCAGCGGGGTGCCGTTTGCACAGCGCTCATGCCGGATGTCGCGCAGGGCATGGGCATCTTTCGAGCATCCAAAACACAGCTCGGCCTGCGCCGACGATAACACATGCACCGTGAAATGCCGTGCCGCGCGAAAATAAGGGAACCGGCGCGAGTTGCGGTCGCCGGCCCACATGATCAGTGGCGGATCCAGCGACAGTGACGAAAAGCTGTTGGCCGTGATGCAGATAGGGCCATCACCGCTGTCGCATGTCACGATGGTAACGCCGGTTGCAAACCGACCAAAAGCATCCCGCAGGGTCCGGGTGTCGTCCTTATGTGGCACAAAGGTGTGGGTCATATTCCTTGAGATTGCGTTCATCATGCTACCTCATGCCCCAGCGCCGCCTCGTACAGGCGGAACCAGGTTTCGCGGTCTATGGTGACGTTCAACGCGTCTGAGATGCGTTTGATACGGTTCAGGTTGTTGGTGCCCAGAACCGGCAGAATGCCCGCCGGATGAGCCAGCAGGAAGGCGACGGCCACAGCGGCCCGGTCTACACCGAACTCCTCCGCGATTTCATCAGCGACAACCCCGACGGGCGGGTTCCCGGCCATCAGCAGCCCACCCCCCAGCGGCGACCACGCCATAAGGTGGTGCCCATGCTGCTGGTGAAACGCCAGATCGCCATTGGTGAAAGGGGCGATCGCGCCCAGTGAGATCTCGATCTGGTTGGTGACCAGCCGGGTTTTCATCGCCGATTGCAGCAGGGTCCAGTCCCACGGGCGGAAGTTCGAAACACCAATCGCGCCCACCTTGCCGCTGGCGACAGCCTCATCCAGCGCAGCCCCGGTTTCGTGGTGGTCCATGAACGGATCAGGGCGGTGGATCAGCAGCAGATCGATGTGGTCGATGGCCATTTCCGACAGGGACATGTCGATGGATTTCAGGATATGCGCGCGTGAGGTGTCATAGTATTTGACCTTCGCATCGGAATGCCGCCCCACAGGTGCGACGATGTCACATTTGGTGACGATCTCCATCTTCTGGCGCAGGCCGGGATTGGCGCGCAAGGCGTTGCCCAGAACGGCTTCGGCCGCGTAACCACCATAAATATCGGCCTGATCGAAGGTGGTGATGCCCTGATCAAGACAGGCCTGAATTTTGGCCTCGACATGCCCTGCTGAGGTGTCGCTATCGTCACCCAGCCGCCACATGCCATAGACAAGGCGGCTCATTTCCAGCGTCGGGGATAGTTTCACGCGTTGCATCAGCGGCGCACTCCGTTGCCCAGCGGTGTGGCTGGGGGTGTCTTGGGCACACGCCTGTAGGCTTCGGGCAGCGAGCATGTTTTCAGATGCGGCATCACACGAGCACCGAAATGCTTGGCCTCATCCATGTGCGGATAGCCTGAGAAGATGAAGGCGCGAATGCCCATCTTCCGGTAATCTTCGATCTTTGACATGACCTGATCGGTTGATCCAACCAGTGCCGCACCACAGCCCGAACGGGCGCGGCCGACGCCGGTCCACAGACCGGGTTCCACATACCCATACTTATCCGCCAGATCACGATTCCTGGCCTGATGCGCTACGCCAAGCGACGTTGCATCCAACGCCCGCTCGCGGATCACGCGGCCATAGTCGTCATCCAGTTTTGAAACGATGTAATCCGCGTATTCCTGCGCCTCGGCTTCGGTATCGCGAACGATCATGTGAACCCGCAAGCCATAGTCGAGCGTACGGTCATAATTTTCGGCCACTGCATGAACAGCTTTCATCCGCTCGGCCAGTTGATCCTTGGTTTCCGGCCACATCAGGTACACATCGCAATGCTCGCCGCATAGCTCCAGCGCCGCGGGCGAATAGCCTCCGAAATACAGCAGCGGCCCGCCAGTCTGATAGGGTCGCGCCGGGTCGGTTGTCAGACCTGTAAAGTTGTAGACCTCGCCCGCATGGTTGATTTCCTCCTGCGTCCAGGCCTGTTTCAGGATCTCGACCACTTCGCGCGACCGTTGATAACGATAGGCACTGTCGGCCTTTTCGCCGGGAAAATCGGATGAAATGATGTTGACGGTCAGCCGCCCCTTCAACATGTGATCCAAAGTCGCGATCGTGCGGGCCAGCATGATCGGCTGCATCTCGCCGCAGCGCACAGCGGCCAACAGGTTGATCTTCTGCGTGATCGGCGCGCAACCGGCGACAAAGCTCAGCGTGTCCTGCCCAACCTGATACGATGACGGGCACAGGATGTTGCGGAACCCCTGCGCCTCGGCCTCCTTCACGATGGCCGAGCAATGCTCCCAGCTGGACCGCAGATCACCATCAGGCACACCCAGGAACTGATAATCGTCCGAACATAAGGCGGCGAACCACGAAACCTCGGCCGCATCCAGATCAGGGGATGTGATGGGGACGATGGTCATTTGATTCACGCTCCGTGCATCTTTTACTTTCCTCTTGCGTAGCAATCACATTGATGTAGATCAATAGTGTATCAATTTTTCCTGCGACCGAATGAAGCGCCTGAAATGCCCCCCAACACCCGAAACCCCAATGCCCTGCCTATCTACGTTCAGATTGCCGAGCTGCTGATCCGCGATGTCGCTGCGGGCCGCTTGATCGATGGTGAGCGTCTGCCCCCGGAACGCGATATGGCGGCCGAGCTGAACGTGTCGGTCGGCACGCTGCGAAAATCTCTCGCAGAGCTTGAGAAAAAAGGCATGTTGGAGCGTATTCAGGGGTCAGGAAATTACATCCGCGAGACCGGAACTCAGAACAGCGTCTACGCGATGTTCCGGCTGGAATTGCCCCAAGGGGGCGGGTTGCCGCGTGCGGATATCCTGTCCGTCGATCATCTGAAGAAACCTTCCGATCTGCCGGATTTTGGCACTTCAGACACCGGATCGCGCGTACGTCGGATGCGCTATCTGAATGACACAATCATCGCGGTCGAGGAAATCTGGCTGGACGAATCAGCCGGCCTGATCAAGCGAAGCCTGCTGTCGGACTCGCTCTACCGCTATTATCAGCACCAGCTGGGTTTCTGGATATCACGGGCCGAAGATCGCGTATCGATTGGCCAGCTGCCCGATTGGACGCCCGCGGCGTTCACCAAAGCCGCCGGTGAAACGGTGGGCTATATCGAACGGTTCAGCTGGTCGGACAAGGCCGAACCTGTCGAATTTTCAAAGACCTGGTTCGACCCGGACCGGGCCACCTATGTCCAACGTCTGAAGTAAAAGGAAACGCGCATGACCCAGACCATCAATTACGGGCTGATCGGATGTGGCATGATGGGGCAGGAACACCTGCACAACATCGCCCTGCTGGACGGCACGCGTGTTGCGGCGATATTCGAACCCGATCCCGGGATGGCAAAAGCCGCGCAGGCGATTGCGCCGGGGGCGGTTATGGCACGCTCGGTGCAAGAGGTGTTGGATATCGAAGACCTGGACTGCCTTGTCATAGCCAGCCCAAATCACCTGCATGTCGACCAGATCTGTGAAATCGCGCAAACGCGCCCCTTGCCGCTATTGGTGGAAAAGCCCCTGTTCACCAACCCCCAGGACGCCGCAAGGCTAGCGAAGGTACAGCGTGACTATCCACACCCGATCTGGGTTGCGATGGAATACCGTTATATGCCGCCCATCGCGACCCTGATCGACAAGATCGGGGACACAGGCGGGGTCAGGATGCTGTCGATCCGGGAACATCGCTTTCCGTTTCTGCGGAAAGTCGGCGACTGGAACCGGTTCAACCGCAACACCGGCGGCACCTTTGTCGAGAAATGCTGCCACTTCTTCGATCTGATGCGGCTGATCCTGCAATCCGACCCTGTGCGGATCACCGCAAGCGGCGGGCAGGCGGTGAATCATCTGGACGAAACCTACGGGGGTGAAACACCCGATATACTGGATCATGGCTATGTTCTGGTCGATTTCGCCAATGGCGCGCGCGCGATGCTCGAGCTGTGCATGTTCGCCGAAGGCGCCCGCTATCAGGAGGAGATTTCGGCCATCGGACCCAAAGCCAAGGTCGAGGCTCTGGTGCCGGGGCCGGGGCGGTTCTGGCCCGACCATCTGGGAACGCCGCCAGTGCCGCAGGTCATCGTCAGCCCGCGGGACCCCAAGGGGCCAATGTCGCAGGATATCCCTGTCGATCCCCGTTTGCTGGCTGCCGGAGATCACAACGGCTCGACCTATTATCAGCACAAGGGGTTTCTGGATCTGGTGCGCGGGCACAAGGCCGAACCGGATGTGACAGTGCATGACGGTTTGTGGGCGGTGCGAATGGGATTGGCGGCGCAGCAGGCCCTGCAAACCGGCGAAACGGTTCACCTTAAGCACCCTTAGACTGACACCAGGCAGGTTCAGGGCAGAACCCTCTGCGGCGACAAATGTGTCGCTTGTGGGCCAATCTGTCGTAAATCTGCTAGTGACGCGGGGCGCAGTAGGGGACAAAACTGTATGACCTGTCAGTGTATCCCCACCCGTCTTGATCGCCGTGCGACCGGCTGTGATCTGGTCGCGACGCGCCGGTAACCGCCCTTCGGGGCCGTTCTGCCTGCCTGCTTTCAGACGACAACGGAATACCTCATGACAACCGCTCTGCGCCTCGCCATCGATATTGGCGGCACTTTTACCGACACGGCCCTCGTCTCGGGTGATGAGACGATACTTGCCTCCACCAAAACCCTGACCACCCACCAGAACCCGGCAGAAGGCGCACTGGAAGGCGCGCGGCGCGTCATGGCGCAGACTGGCCGGTCGCTGAAGGATGTCACCGGATTCATTCACGGCACAACTCTGGCAACCAACGCGCTGATCGAACGGCGCGGGGCGGTCGTGACCACGGTCTGCACCGAAGGGTTCCGCGATGTTCTCGATATCGGGTACGAGCGTCGGTATTCCCAATACGACATCAACCTTGAAAAGCCGGACATGCTGGTGCCGCGCGAACGCTCGTTGACCATACGCGAACGCATGTCGGCAGAAGGCGAGGTGCTGATTGAACTGGATGAAGCGCAAGTAGACCGGTTGCTGGCGGAGATTGACGCCAGCGGGGCCGAGGCGGTGGCCATCTGCCTGATGCACTCCTACGCCAACCCGACCCACGAACGGCGTTTGCGCGATCTTCTCGCGCGACACCGCCCCGGTTTGACCGTCTCGATCTCGTCCGATGTCAGCCCCGAAGCGCGTGAGTTTGACCGGCTCTGCACCACTGTGGCCAACGCCTATATTCAACCGCTGATGGATAGCTATCTGACCCGGTTCGCGGATCAGTTCACGGCCGAGGGCGTAACCTGTCCGATCCTGATGATGACGGCAGGCGGTGGTATGTGCACGATCGACACCGCCACGCGTTTCCCCATTCGTCTGGTGGAATCCGGCCCTGCCGGTGGGGCTATTCTGTCCGCCCGCATCGCCGCGCGTGCCGGGTTGGATCAGGTCCTGTCCTTTGACGTCGGTGGCACCACGGCCAAGCTCTGCCTGATCGACAAGGCGCGCCCTCAGACATCCCGCTCTTTCGAAATCGCCCGCGCGGCACGGTTCATCAAGGGGTCGGGAATGCCGGTGCGCATTCCGGTGATCGAGATGATTGAAATCGGTGCTGGCGGCGGTTCGATCGCGGGTGTTGACCGTCTCGGGCGTCTGACGGTCGGGCCGAAATCGGCAGGCTCGGAACCCGGACCGGTCGCCTTCATGCGCGGCGGCATCGATCCGACCGTGACCGACAGTGACATCACTCTGGGCTATATCGTGCCCGACACCTTTGCCGAGGGGCATATCCAGCTGGACCCTGCTGGCGCCAAGGCCGCCCTGAGACGTGTGATCGGGGAAAAACTGGGGCTGGATGCGACAGGTGCGGCAGATGGGGTCAGCCGCATCGTTGTCGAAAGCATGGCCAGCGCCGGGCGGATGCACGCGGTCGAAAGCGGCAAGGACCTTGGCCCGCGTACCATGATTGCCTTTGGTGGCAACGGGCCGCTGCATGCCACCCGCGTCGCCCGGTCCGCCGGTGTTTCGCATATCGTGATCCCGCCCAATCCCGGCGTCGGTTCGGCGGTTGGGTTCCTGTTTGCCCCGGTGTCCTTCGAAATCGTCCGCTCGCGCTATTCCCTGCTCGACAGCATGGACATGGACGGGGTGAACGCCCTGTTCGATACGATGATTGCCGAAGCAAAAGAGGTCGTCGCCCAAGGGGCAGGGGATGCACCCACCGAAACCCTGCGCACCGCCTTCATGCGCTATAGCGGGCAAGGGCATGAGATCGAGATTACCTTGCCGGACCGCGCCCTGACGCGCCAGGATATCGCCCCGCTGACAGCCGCATTCGAAGAGGAATACCGCAAACAATTCTCACGCCCTGTTCCGGGGATGAAGATCGAGATCCTCAATTGGGCCGTTCGCGTTGCCACCCCGGACAAAGCGGTGCCCACGGTGTCAGAAACGCCGGGCAAAACCGCATTTCAGGTCACGCAAACACGCCCCATCACCTGTGATCTGGATGGCACGGTAAAACAGGCCGCCTTTCTCGCCCGCGCCGATATGCGCCCCGGTGACCATGTGGCAGGCCCCGCGCTGATCCATGAACCGCAAACAACCACACTCGTTTCCGCCGATTTCTCGGCCCAGATGGATGCAATCGGCAACCTTGTCCTGATACAGGACCAGAAAGGAGGCGCATGATGACCGCTGATCTGTCCCCCGCCCGCCTGCAAGTGATGTGGAACCGCTTGCTGGCTGTGGTCGAAGAACAGGGCCAGACCCTGATCCGCGCGGCTTTCTCGCCCATCGTGCGCGAATGCGGCGACATTTCCGCGGGGATATTCGACGTGAATGGCCGGATGCTGGCGCAGGCCGTGACCGGAACACCGGGCCATATCAACACCATGGCCGAGGCCGTGCTGCACCTGCGCGCCCGTTTCGCGGTACAGGACATGCGCCCCGGCGACATCTACATGACGAACGACCCATGGCTGGCCTCGGGGCATCTGAACGACTTCCTGCTGATGATGCCCGCGTTCAAGGACGGCAGGGTGGTGGGCTTTACCTCCTGCACCTCGCATCTGGTGGATTTGGGTGGTCTTGGCATGGGGCCTGAAGGCTCGGACATCTATGACGAAGGCCTGCTGATCCCGCCTTGCAAACTGGTCGAGGCCGGAACGCCCAATGCGCTGCTGATGGAAATCATCCGCGCCAACTCGCGCGAGCCTGTGGCGAATGAGGGCGACATCTACGCCCTGATCGCCTGTTGCGAGGCCGGGGTGAACCGCCTTGTTGCGATGATGGAGGAGTTCGGGATCGATGATCTGGACAGGCTTGGCACCTATATCATCGACACCTCGCGTAAAGGTGCGTTGCAGGCCATCGCCGAGGTGCCCGAGGGCGTTTACAAGAACGTGCTGCGCATGGACGGTTATGAGGCAGAGCTGGAGCTGCACGCAACGCTCACTGTGACCAAAGACGGGATGCATGTCGATTTCACGGGCACGTCAGGGTGTTCGAAGAAGGGCATCAACGTGCCTTTGAACTATGCGACCGCCTATACGGTCTTTGCCCTGCGTTGCATCGTCGGGCCGGATATCCCGAACAACGCGGGTTCGCTGGAACCTTTCACGGTGGACGGCCCCAAAGGTTGCATTCTGAACGCCCAGCATCCGGTGCCTGTGGCCATGCGGCATACGCTGGGGCAGGTTACACCGGATCTGGTTTTGGGCTGCCTGCATCAGGCGCTGCCCGATCAGGTGCCCGCCGAAGGGGCCTCGTGCATGTTCGATCTGCCAATGCGCCACGCGCCCGAAGTGGCGGCGAATGGCGGGCGTGAATTTGCCATTGAACCCGTTCACAACGGCGGCACCGGGGCGCGACCCCTTGCGGATGGCCTGTCTGCGACAGCCTACCCTTCGGGGGTGTTCGGCTCGCAGGTCGAAATAACCGAAAGTGTCGCACCGGTGATCATGTGGCGACGCGAATTGTTGCCCGACTCGGGCGGCGCAGGCCAGTTCAGGGGCGGATTGGGTCAGCGGATCGAGATGACGTCCGCCAACGATGCCCCCTTCATCGTCTTTCTGTCGGTCGAACGTCTGAAATTCCCCGCTCTGGGCCGCATGGGCGGCCTGCCCGGCGCGCCGGGACGTATCCGGTTCCGCGATGGCAGTGGCGACATTCCGGGCAAGGGTGAGCTACGCGTGGAAAGCGGCGATTACCTGATCTTCGACACGCCCGGGGGCGGCGGCTTTGGCGATCCGGCCGCGCGCGACCCAAAGGCGCTGGCGCTGGACCTCAGGCGCGGTCTGGTCACGGAAGAAGGGGCCAAAGCCTATGGGAGTGCCTCATGATCCGCGCGGTTGATCACATTCGTGCCATGGCGGCCTATGCGCTGGCCGATCTGGGCGGGCCGGACACTGTATCTCTAGCCCAGAATGAAAGCGCTTTCCCGGCCAGCCCTGCCGCAATTGCGGCGGGGAAGGTGGCATTGCACCGGATGCCGCTTTACCCCGATCCCGACTGGTCGGACCTGCGCGCCGCCATCGCTCAGGTGCACGGGGTGCCAGCCGACAACATCCTGTGCGGTGCCGGATCGATGGAGTTGATCGGCTGCCTTATCCGCGCCTATTCAGGGCCGGGCGACCATGTATTGGGCACGGATTACGGCTATGCCTATGTGGCATCAGCGGCGGCGCAGGTGCGGGCGGACTATGTGAAGGCACGCGAGGTTGATCTGACCGTCTCGGTCGACGACATTCTGGCGGCTGTTACGCCAGATACCCGGATCGTCTTTGTCTGCAACCCCGGCAACCCGACCGGCACCCTGATCCCGAATGCCGAGATCATCCGCCTGCGCGACACATTGCCCGAGGACGTGCTGCTGGTGGTCGATCAGGCCTATGCAGAATTCGCTGATCGCGACCACGACCCGGCTGAAATCTTTGCCCTCGTCGCACGTGGGGATACTGTGGTCATACGCACCTTCTCAAAGGCTTACGGTCTGGCGGGCGCGCGCGTGGGTTGGGGTCTGTTCCCGTCTGAGGTCGCGATTGAGCTGCGAAAACTGCTCAACCCCAACAACGTATCGACCCCCTCTCAGGCCATGGCAACGGCAGCGGTGCAAGATCAGCCCCACATGCGCAACACGGTTGCCAGAACCGCCGCCATCCGGGATCGCTTTGCCGACGGGTGCCGGGCGCTGGGATTATCTGTTCCGCACAGCCACACCAATTTTGTCCTGATCCGATTTGCCGATGCCGCCACCGCGCAAAAAGCGGATGCCGCGTTGCGCAAAGCGGGTTTGCTCATGCGCGGAATGGGCGGCTATTGCCTCGCGGATTGCCTGCGCGCCACGATCTGTGACACGGCAGTGATGGAGCGCTGCCTGACTGTTCTGAAAGAGGTGACGTCATGACCTTTGAAACCCGGACACGGGCCAAAATCGGGGTGCTGGTGCCCTTTACCAACACCAATCTCGAAGCTGACATGATGCTGATGCGCTGCCCGGACACGACGGTGCATTTTCAGCGAATGGGTGGCTATGACGTGGATGAGATCCCCGGCTCGGATCAGATGGCGGGTCTGGGGGCCTCGGATATCAGCCATGACCTCAAGATGATCTCGGGCGTTCGGCCCGATGTGGTGCTCTATGGCTGTACCTCGGCCACGCTGACCCATGGCCCGTCCTTTGATCACCAGCTGGCGCAGGACATCAGGGCTGCGTCGGGGGCCGTGTGTATTACCGCCGCAGGGGCGCTGGTTGGTGCGATCAATGCGCTCGGCGTGTCCAGCGTCGGTTTTTCTTCACCCTATCTGGGCGAGATCAACACGCAGGCCATGGATTTTCTGACGCAAAACCAGATCACAACGGTGAAATGCGCCGATATCGGCCGCGAGCTGGGCAATTACGGGCAGGGAGAACTGACCCCGGACGAGGTTTTCGACCTTGCCATGCAGGCCGACCACCCAAAGGCCGAGGCCATCATACTCAGCTGCACCGACATGCGCGCGGTCGAGGCCATAGACCGGATCGAAGCGGCCCTTGATAAACCTGTTGTGACGTCCAATCAGGCCATGATGTTTGCCCTAATGCGGGCGCTTGACCTGCCAAGGCACAGAAATGTTCCGGGGCGGTTGTTTGATCTGCTATAGCCGCGGATCAGGCAAAAGCATGGAACCCACGTCGGATGGCTGCCTGCCTCAAAGGCAGGTTCGCCCCGACACATGGGGCGGGTATTCTGGCCTACTCAACACGCCGTGTCGCAGACGTGACTGTATTTACGTCGCAAAAGAACAAGATACCGCGCCCTCGACGCCATAGTCGGAATAAGGGCCGCTCGGGAATGAAGCACATGTTGAACCATCCGCACGGTTACGGGAGATTTGGCCAGCCCTGCGGGGAAACCATCTTAGGCTTGTCTGAAACATCATACGTTCACAAAACACAAAGGTGCCGCTTTTCATGAGTCAAATTTCGGAAAACCTGCTGAACCAGATCCGCAACCGTTTTGCCCAGATCGATCACTGCCCCGAACAGGGCGAGCGGATATTTTTCGAAAACGCCGGTGGGGCTTTGACACTGAAATCCGTGCTGGACAGCTCGGCGCGTCACGCCGCAATTCCCGACAATCAGGGGCGTGACAATCCGGGGTCTCATGCTCTGGTTTCCACGATCAACGCGGCCAAGGCCGATATGCGGGATTTCATGAATGCACCCGGTGGTCAGTTCTTTGTGGGTGAAAGCGGCACAGAACTTCTGTTCCGGCTGATCATGAACGCCTGTCTCGGAACCGGTCCGGGGATTGTGCTGGGGTCGACACTGGAACACCCCGCCACACGCTCAGCCTGTGATCGCTGGGCCCGTATTGCCGGGCAGACCCATGTGCTGGTGCCCCACGATGACAACACCGGCACCGTGACAGCCGGGGCCTATGCCGCAGCTGTTACACCCGACACCAAAGTGGCGACAATCCTGCACACCTCACCCGTGACGGGCATGGGCGTTGATGTGGCCGCAGTTTCACAAGCGATCCGCGCCGTGGCGCCAGATTGTTTCATAATTGTCGATGGCATCCAGCACGCCGCCCATGGCCGGATCGATCTCAGCGCGTATGACGTCGACGGCTACGTGATCTCGCCCTACAAGGTGTTTTCGCGCCATGGCTACGGCGTGGCGTGGATTTCCGACCGGCTGACGCGGCTTGAACACAATGCCCTGTTGGACGGCCCGGCAGATAACTGGGAAATGGGCACGCGCGACACCGGGGCTTATGCGACCATGTCCGACGTTGTGTCTTATTTCGAATGGCTTGGCAGTCAGGTCAGCGACGCCACCGACCGGCGTGCCAGATTTCTGGCAGCGGGTGACGCCATTCACGCGCAGGAAAAGGCACTGACCGACGCGATGATCCACGGCACCGGCAACCTGAGCGGTCTGGCCGAGATGGAGAAGGTCACCATTCTGGGCGGTGCCGACAACCCCGCACGCGAAGGGCTGGTGTCGCTGCGCGTACAGGGCGTGGCCTCGGCGGATGTCGTCAAACGGCTGAACGATGAAGGTATTCGCACCCATTTGCGCAAGGCCGACCACTATTCTGGCAACATATTGACGCCGCTGGGTTATGACGCCTGCGTCAGGGTCTCGATGTGCCACTACAACTCAATCGGCGAAGTCGCCAAATTTCTGGCTGTCATGAAAGAAATCGCCGCCTGAGTTGCGGCGGACCAAGGGACAAGCACTCATGAAAACCCATGCACAAGCTGTCGTGATCGGAGGGGGCCTTGCCGGCTGTTCGATCCTGTACCATCTGGCCAAGCTTGGCTGGACCGACGTTGTCCTGCTGGAACGGAACGAGTTGACCTCCGGTTCGACCTGGCACGCAGCGGCGAATATTCACGGGCTGCACGATAACAACAACATCACCCGCATCCAGCACTATACGATGAATCTGTATAAACAGCTGGAACAGGAAACCGGCCAAAGCTGCGGCGTTTTCCAGCCAGGCTCGCTCTATCTGGCCCAGACCGAAGAGCGTGAGCAACAGCTGCGCCTGCAAGAGGCCAAGGCCCGGTTCTATGGTCTGAACTTCTACGAAGTCAGCCGTGAAGAAGCCAAGGAACTGCATCCGCTGGCGCAGTTCGATGACATCCGCTGCATCATGTACGAACCCGATGGCGGCAATGTCGACCCGTCGGGCGTGCCGCACGCCTATGCCGCCGGGGCCCGCGCCATGGGGGCCACCATCGAACGGTTCTGCCCGGTGACAGGAACCGAACAACAGCCCGACGGCAGCTGGATCGTGCGCACGCCCAAAGGCGACATTCACACCCAGTGGGTTGTCAACGCCGCCGGTCTCTGGGGGCGTGAGGTGGCGGCGCTGGCGGGTCTGACCCTGCCGCTGCAACCGACCGAGCATCAGTATTTCGTGACCGAAAGCATCGACGAGGTCGCCAGCCTGGGGCGCCGTCTGCCCTCGATCGCTGACCGCGACGGCGAATACTACTTCCGGCAGGAAGGCAACGGCCTGCTGATCGGGGCTTATGAGAAAGACATGAAATTCTGGGCCGAAGACGGCACGCCGCTGGATTTTGCCCATGATCTGTTCCCCGACGATCTGGACCGGATCATGGAAAACGTCATCCGCGCCACCGAACGCGTGCCAGTCGCGGCCACAGCCGGGGTGAAACGCGTAATCAACGGGCCGATGATCTGGTCGCCCGACGCCAACATGCTCTGGGGGCCGGTGCCCGAGCTGAAGAACTATTTCCTCTGCGGTGGTTTGATCCCCGGTTTCTCGCAATCCGGTGGGTTGGGTCTGCTGGCGGCGCAATGGATGATCGAGGGCGAGCCGCAATATGACATGTTCGCCTGGGATCTGGCCCGCTTTGGCGACTGGGCCGACAAGAAATTCACCAAGGCCCGCGTTCAGGATGCCTACACCCACCGCTTCAAGATCCATTTCCCCAACGAGGAACGCAGCGCGGGCCGCCCAGCCCGTGCGCGCCCCGCCTATGAGATGCAGAAACAGATGGGGTGCGTCTTTGGCCTCAATTGCGGCTGGGAACATCCGCTCTGGTTCGCCGATGAACCCGAGGTGGAAGAGACCACCGGCTTTACCCGCCAGAACTGGTGGGTGCCCGTGGGCCGTGAGGTGCAGATGCTGCGCGAAACCGTGGGCGTGATCGATATTTCGAACTTCGCCAATTACGTGATCAAGGGCCCCGGTGCCCATGACTGGCTGGACCGTCTGGTGGCCAATCGGGTGCCCACCGAAGTGGGGCGCAGCTGCCTGACGCCGCTGATCTCGGTTCGCGGTGGCGTGGCGGGCGATTTCACCATCACCAAGCTGGCCAAGGATGAATACATGATGATCGGGTCCGGCATGGCCGAACGCTATCATCAGCGCTTCTTCAACATGGTCGATATGCCCAAAGGCACCACGCTTGAGGTCGCCACCGACCGCATCGCAGGGTTCAACATCGCAGGCCCCAGGTCACGCGAAGCGTTGGCACGCCTGACCAATGCCGATCTGTCGAACGAGGCGTTCCGCTTCATGCGGTCGCAGAAAATCACGGTCGCTGGCGTCGAATGCGTGGCCATCCGGGTCAGCTTTACCGGCGATCTGGGCTGGGAACTGCACTGCGCCGAGGGGGATCAGGTGGCGCTCTACACCGCCCTGCTTGAGGCCGCCAAAGACTGTGGTGGCGGTCCGGTGGGCGCGCGCGCGCTGGGGGCGCTGCGGATCGAAAAGGGCTATGGCTCGTGGGGGCGCGAGTATTCTCAGGAATACTGGCCGCAAGAGGTCGGGCTGGCGGGTCTGATCAAACTGGACAAGGATTTCCTGCACAAAGACGCCTATCTGTCCGTCAAGGACAACCCCGCGCGCGAGGTGCTGTCCGTCTTCGAGCTGGATGTGACCGAAGATGCCGACGCAACCGGGGGTGAGCCGATCTTTACCCCCGATGGCACGCCCCTGGGCCGTGTCACTTCAGGGGCATACGGCTATTCGGTCGGGAAATCGCTGGCGCTGGGGTTCCGCAACCCAAACACGGCACAGCCGGGCGATGAGGTGGTCATTCAGGTCATCGGCAAACCGCACAAGGCGCGCGTACTGGCCGAGGCACCGTTTGACCCGACAGGCGCCAGACTGCGGTGTTAACGCTCAAAACCCGTCTACAGGCAGGCAAGGCCACTAAGACGCTCCAAAAGATGTCTCGTCTCGGCACTTCAGGCGACTTCATCTTTTTCCAAATACTCCCGCCGGAGGCGCCCGAACTCACCCACCAGCGCATTGCGGGCGCCATTGCTGCGCCACCGGGTCACAAATGCGCAGGCAGTCCACTGCGCGCGCAGCGATCTGGGACACGATATCCATCAGGGTGTCGGGCTTCAGATAAAACGCAGGAACCGGGGGCAGGATGATGGCCCCCATTTCTGCCGCCGCCGTCATGTTGCGCAAATGGGCCAGGGTCAGCGGCGCTTCGCGTGTCAGTAAAACCAACGGCCTGCGTTCCTTGAGCTGAACACTGGCGGCGCGCGTCAGCAGGTTATCGTCCAGCCCATGCGCAATCGCGGCAAGCGTTCGCATGGAACAGGGCGCAACGATCATGCCGGATACCGGAACCGACCCGGACGCAATGCTGGCACCGATATCGGCGCTCGGGTGATGCCGCGTCACCAGTTGCCGCAGGTTTTGCAAAGCGTCCGGGCCGCATTCCTGCGCAAGTGTCCGCATCCCGGCTGCGCTGACCACAAGATCGGCCTCGATATCCGATGACGCCATGCACCGGGCCACGGCAAGGCTCAACGCCGCGCCTGACGCACCGGATACCCCCAAAACAACACGGGCGTTTGTCATGCTCTCAGCTCCGGCATCAATCGGTTTAAAAGGTCTTCTGCAAAGGCGTGATCTCCATCCGCGGTGTGCATCACAGTCCCCCATTCCCGCAGCGTTTCACTGCCCAGTTTCGTCGTCGCGTCGATGCCGATTTTTCCGGCCAGACCGGGTTCGGGTGATGCAAAATCCAGATAATCCATAGGTGTCCTGTCCAGCACCATCACGTCCCGGCCCGGGTCCATGCGAGTGGCAAGCGCCCAAGCAATATCCTCCCAGTTTCGGGGATCGATATCGGCATCGACCGCGATGATCATTTTCGTATAGCTGAATTGCGGCAGCATTCCCCACAGGGCCATCATCACGCGCCGGGCCTGCCCCGGATACCGTTTGTCGATGGCAACGATTGCCATTCGATAGGAACAGGCGGCGGGCGGCAGCCAAAGATCGTGGATTTCGGGGATCTGCGCGCGGATGGTCGGCAGGGCCAGGCGGTTGAACACCTCGCCAATGATTGACGGTTCGTCCGGTGGCCGCCCGGTATAGGTCGAAAGATACAGCGGCGCGTCCCGATGGGTGACAGCGCTGACCTGCATCACCGGAAAGGGTTCAGCCGGGTTGTAATAGCCGGTGTGATCCCCAAAAGGCCCCTCGGGGGCGGTCTCGCTTGGTGAAACCCAACCTTCCAGAACAATCTCGGCGTCAGCAGGGACCAACATGGGGATGGTTCTGGCCGGGATCAGATGTGGGCGCTTCTGGTTCAGGGCACCGGCAAATGTCAGCTCGGATACCGTTTCTGGCAAGGGCAAGGCCGCCGATAACAAAGTCGCGGGGTTTGCGCCCAGCACAATGGCGACGGGCATCTTTTCGGCGCACCTCGCCCAGCTCCTGTGATGCGCCGCGCCGCCGCGATGAGGCAGCCAGCGCATGATGACACGGTTCCGGTCCAGCACCTGAATGCGGTAAACCCCCGCGTTATAGCCTTGCGCCGCGTTGGCATCGCTGCCGTAGGGCCGGGTAAGAACCACGGGCCACGTGATCAGCGGCCCCGCATCGCCGGGCCAGTGGGTCTGGATTGGCAGCGCGGTCAGGTCCACATCCGCTCCGCTGTGGCAGAGGCTTTGCACCGGGGCGGTTCTGACCAGTTTCGGTCGGGTCGACAGGGCCGCCTTCAGCATCGGCCATCTGGCCAGCGCGTCCCGCACTCCGTCCGGCGGCGTCGGGGACCGCAGCGCGGCCAGAAAGGCCCCCAGATCGTCAAGCCCGGCGGGTGTGACACCCAGCCCGGCAGCAACCCGTTCCGCCGTTCCGAACAGGTTGACGACGACGGGGGTATCGAACCGATCAGTGGACACGTCTGTCGGGTGGTCAAATTGCAGAACCGGCCCGCCCGCCTCAAGCACGGCGCGGTGAACGGCGGTCATCTGATGGCGTACGGAAACCGGATCAGGGATGCGCCTGAACTGTCCGGTGTCCTCGCACCATTTCAGAAAATGCCGAAGGCTGGGATATTGCGGCAGGGTGCGAATGGGACTGCTCCGACGGTGGTTTCCACCCTCTAGCAACGAAAGCGAGGGGTCGAATTGACAACCGTCAAGTCACCCCAGCCGCGATCGCCCTAGGAAGGCATCCAAGGTCATAATGTTGAGACAGCAGGAGGTCTCATTGCCCGTTCCTCAGAACCCGATACCGCGCTGCCCGGCGGCTTTGGCGGCCATGCTTCGGATAGTGCCGCTTGGCCCCTTGTCGCTGTCGCTGACGGTCTTCACGCGCCGGGTCGCAAAGAAAAACCCGGAAATGTTTCAACGGCTTGGCGCATACGGAAGATCAGTTTTCGTTCTTGATCCGACGGATTTGCCTGTTGTCCTGCTGCTTGATCCGAATGGCGGTGCCCCAAAGGTGACACTGACCCGGCGCAGCGGGACAGGGGTTGCGCGTATTTCCGGCCCTCTGGCGGCCCTTCTTGGGCTGGTTCACGGTGCATTTGACGGCGATGCACTGTTCTTCTCACGTGATCTGGTGATCGAGGGCGATACGGCCGCGGCGCTGGCCCTGCGCAACGCAATAGACGACGCGGAACTGGACCTCGCGCACGAGGCCGCAGCCCTCTCCGGCCCGCTTGCGCGCCCGCTGAAGCAGCTGATCGCGTTGGTGGAACGTCGAACCGGCCTGTACCTGACTCGACCGGAAGATGCTGTACTATGGTGATGGAAATCGTCTGCCCGGCAGGAACGCCCGCCGCCTTGCGCGCAGCCGTCAAGGCCGGGGCGCATACAGTCTATTGCGGCTTCAATGACGAAACCAACGCGCGCAACTTTCCGGGCCTGAACTTCGACCGGGCCGAAATGCGCGCGGGTGTTGCCTTTGCCCATGACCACGGGGCCAAGGTACTGGTTGCGATCAACACGTTTCCCCGCGCCGGCAGCGAAGCAATCTGGCATCGCGCGGTGGCCGACGCGGAAACCTGCGGCGCGGATGCCGTGATCCTCGCCGATATCGGGCTGCTGGATTATGCCGCGCGCAACCATCCGGGGCTGCGCAGGCACCTGTCCGTGCAGGCCGCGGCGGCGAATGCCGATGTGATCAACTTCTATGCCGAAACCTTCGGCGTCAAACGTGTGGTCCTGCCGCGCGTGCTGTCGGTTCCCGAAATCGCCGCCATCAACGCCGAAACAGAAGTCGAGACCGAGGTTTTTGTGTTCGGCGGGCTCTGCGTGATGGCCGAAGGTCGCTGTTCGCTGTCCTCTTATGCCACCGGGCTGTCTCCGAACATGAATGGCGTCTGTTCGCCCGCCAGCCATGTTGAATACCAGAACGATCAGGGCGCGTTGAACACCCGTCTGGGCGGTTACCTGATCCACCGGGTCGAACGAAATCAGCCGGCACCCTATCCGACATTGTGCAAAGGGTGCTTTTCCGCAGGTGAAAAGACGGGCCACCTGTTCGAAGACCCCGTCAGCCTGAATGCGGAACGGCTGATCCCGCAATTGCAGAAGGCCGGCGTTACCGCGCTGAAAATCGAAGGGCGCCAGCGCTCGAAATCCTACGTTGCGCAGGTGGTTCGGAATTTCCGCGCCGCTGTCGACGCGCTTGAGGCCGGACGCCCCCTGCCCGAGGGGATGCTGGCCCGTTTGTCCGAAGGGCAGGCCATGACAACCGGCGCATACAAAAAGACCTGGAGATAGCGCGATGGAGCTGACCGTTGGCCCCAACCAGTTTTTCTGGCCCGCCGATAGCTGGACATCCTTTTATGAGGATTTGGCCCAAACCCCCGTCGACCGCATCGTGCTGGGCGAGCTGGTTTGTTCCAAGCGCCTGCCGTTTTATCAGGACCGGATTCCCGACGCGATTGCCCGGTTGGTTGAAGCAGGCAAACAGGTTGCGCTGACCAGTCTTGCACTGGTGACGCTCAAGCGTGAACGCAAGCTGACCGCCGATCTGGCGGATCTGGGGGTCACGGTCGAGATCAACGATCTGACTGCGCTAGCGCATCTGCCCGAAAACACCGATTTCGATGTCGGACCGCTGATCAATGTCTATAACGAAGGCACATTGGCATGGCTGGCGTCACGCGGGGCGCGTCGCATATGCCTGCCGCCGGAACTGCCAATCGCCTCGGTCAGGGTTCTGGCACAAGCCGCCGCCAGTTTGGGTGTCGCGGTCGAGGTTTGGGGCCACGGTCGCCTGCCGCTGGCCATCTCCGGCCGGTGTTACCACGCGCGCCTGCATGGGCGCAGCAAGGATAATTGCCAGTTTGCCTGCGAAAACGATCCCGACGGGTTGGATGTGCTGACCGGCGATGGACAGCCGTTCATGGCCATGAACGGTGTGCAGACCCTGTCAGACAGCTATGCCTGCACGGATCATCAGATCGAGTTGCTGCAAAGTGCTGGCGTCTCGGCCCTGCGCCTGTCGCCGCAATCTCAGGGGTTCCCAAGGCTCTGCGCGCTCTACCGACAGCGGCTGGATGGGCAACTTGACCGGGGCGATCTGGAACACGCGCTGCGTGCGGACGATCCCGGTATAAGGCTAAGCGACGGGTTCCTGACCGGCGCATCCGGCGCTGAATGGTCGGGTTCGGCATGCGCGCCCACCGAAGCAGCACGCTGATCATTCTGGAAAAGACCGGCATCCGATAGCGAATTTTCAGCACGACCTGAGCGGGCGATCCGGAAAATCCATGGATCGTCCTGCACAGTCAGGTGGTCACAGGCAGGCGTTGCCGCACCAGTTCGGCCCACAGGTTTGCTCCCAATGGCAGCAGCGCGTCGTTGAAATCATAGTCATTCGCGTGCAGGGGGCGGCCATTCGACCCCTCGGTTCCATTGCCGATCAGCAGAAAACACCCCGGAACCGCTGCCGCAAATTCCGCGAAATCCTCGGAAAACGACATGGCGGTCCGGTCGCCGTCAACCTCCAAACCCAGCGTTTTTGCGGCTGAAACCACATGGGTTGCGGCGTCGGCATCGTTGATCGCCTCGATAAATTCAGTCAGGAAATCCACCGTCACCGCGACACCGTGGCTTTCAGCCACGCCTGCCGTAATCTGCCGCATGTGGTGTTCAATCCGCGCGCGGTCGTCGGGGGACATCGCCCGTGCGTCCCCTTTCAACACCGTTCGACTTGGCAGGACGTTGCGCTGCCCATCGGTGATGAACTCGGTCACGGAAACGACCGCGCCAGACGACGGGGCAAGCTTACGCGAAACGATGGTTTGCAAGGCCAGAACAAGCTCTGCTGCGGGCGTAAGTGTCTCGCGCCCGACATGGGGCATCGAGGCATGGCCGCCCTGACCAGTGATTGTGATCTCGAATAGGCTTTCGCTGCAACAAACAACACCGGCGCGGGTTGAAACCCGCCCAACGGGTTCGCCCGGCAGATTGTGCGCGCCATAGACTTCGTCAATCGGAAAATCCCGCAGGACGCCTTCCTCAATCATCGCCCGCGCACCCAGCCCGTGCTCCTCATTGGGCTGGAACAGGAAGACAACGGTGCCGTCAAAGCCCTGTTCCCTGGCCAAAAGCTCGGCCGCGCCCAACAGCATCGTCGTATGGCCGTCATGGCCGCAGGCATGCATCACGCCCGGGTTCTGAGACTTGTAGGCAAAGCTGTTGGCCTCGGTAATGG
Organism: Ruegeria sp. AG7; assembly: GCF_056541545.1. Taxonomy (NCBI): domain Bacteria; kingdom Pseudomonadati; phylum Pseudomonadota; class Alphaproteobacteria; order Rhodobacterales; family Roseobacteraceae; genus Ruegeria; species Ruegeria sp. AG7. The sequence goes on along the minus strand of NZ_JBQFYP010000019.1, from coordinate 11,380 downwards.
GCAGGGCGTCGAAATCCGCGCGCAGACCTATGGACCGGTTGCCATGACCCGCTCGCAGAACACCAACAACGCCGACACCTTCATGCACTTCGATGCCAAGGCTTCTCAGGTGATCGGCGATCCGGGCCTTGGTCCAGTCCTCCTGAAAGCCAAGCTCGGGGTTGCGGTGAAACTCATGCCGCAGGGCGCTCAGGTTCTCAGAAAAACTCGTCATGGCAACTCTCCTTCGTCCTGCTTTCTTGCGCCCTTGCTACAGGGTTTTGCAATCCCGCTCAAAGATAGGTTCCGATTGATGCACGTTGCCCCCGGATGAGAGCCCTGAACAATTTCGATCCCGCGAGCAGCCCACCAACCCACGCACCACAAGACGGCAGGTCTGTAAACCATTCTGCGCCTACATCCCGTTGCGGGGGATGACAAAAGACTGTTCTTCCTCAAAGATCAGGTCGTCACCCGACCACGCCTTTAGGCGAGCGGTCAGGTGAAACTCGGTCGCAGTCGCCCTTTGTTCGGAACAGGTCCAGATCTTGGCGGACCACCCCTCGCGGTCGAAACCGGCGGTTTGCTCCATTGTGGCTACTGCCGACAACGGATCATCCGGCTGGATGGTATAGCGTCGATCCGACATATCGCTCAGCACCGTGCCGATATCGTCGAGGCGAATATCGCCCACCGGCCCAAAGACACCCCCGTCAAGGAAATACCTGTGTGTCACCTCGCCATTGGTCAGATCGGTGTGGACCGAACGCTCCATCGAACCGGAGCGAACGTTCGTCTTCCGCGGGGCGACGTCGGGACCCCGAGGTTCGGGCAAGGGGCGTGGGGCTGGCGCGTCATCATGCTGGCTGCGCACGGGCAGGATCAGCCGCGATGTGCCGGGTTGGATCGTCAGCGTAACCGGCTCGGGCGCTGGCCACAGGACCGGCCAATAGGCGGACGCGATTTGCAGAACGATGCGATGACCCGCCAACACCCGATAACCGGTTCCATAAAGCGGGACAGTCACGTGCATGTCTTCGCCGGGTGTGATCGGTGTCGGTTCAGTGTCGCTGATCCGGTGGGTCAGATTGCAGAACCCGCGTGCAATCAATGTCTGCGCGCCATCCGGGGCCTCATCCACCAGCAAGGCCGCAACAAAACCCTGCGCCCGATCGGCAGAAACTGTCAGGTCTACCGAGGGCTGGCCCAGAATATCGATCGGCTCTCCAAGTGGCTCTGCTTTGAATTGCAGCGCCCCTGCGGCTTCGATCCGGCAATCTGCCGCCATATCTCCGGGTATTGCAAAGGAACACATGTCGCCCGCTGCGGCCCCGAAATTCTGCGGCGAACAAACCGACATCTCCCCGCCCGACCCGGCGGAGGCGTCCAGCGTTCCGTCATTCAGCCACAAGGGCTGGTCCTTGACATGTGGCGATGGCCAGCTTGGCTCCTCGATCCACCGCCCGTCGCGGTGCACATGTGTACCGGACGGGGCGGCACTGTCCTGCAGGAAAAACCGCAAGGGCGGCTCGTCCATCAGGCCCGTGTCGATCCCCTTCAGCCAATGGTCCCAGAACCGGATCACCTCGCCGACGAAATCGACCCGGGGCCCCGGCACCCCTTCTTGCGGGTACAGATGCGCCCAGGGGCCCATCAGGATCTTGACCGGCCCGCTCAGGTGTTCCGCGATGCGGAACGGAGTGTCGCGATACAGGTCCATCCATCCGCCAAAGAAATACACCGGCACATCGACATCCGCGTAGTTTTCGCAGATCGAACCGCGCCGCCACATGTCATCATGGGTCTGATGTTCCAGCCACATGGCGGGCCAGAATTCGCCCCCCTCCAACCGTGCACGCCACATGTCGATCCAGCGATCTGCGCCCACGATCTCGGGGTCGGGCGGCATGGCATTGTACAGCTGCATGATCGAGCCCCACCAGAAATTGTCATTGGCCAGACTGCCGCCGTAAAAGTGAATATCCTCGCGCCAGCGGTCATCCGTTCCCATCACCGGCGCAATCGCCTTCAGCGCAGGCGGGCGGGTAGCGGCCACCTGAAAGGCGTTATACGCCCCCCAGCTTTTGCCAAACATTCCGACATTTCCGTCGCACCAGTCCTGATCGGCAATCCACTGGATGATGTCGTGCCCGTCCTGAATCTCCTGATGCGAATACTCATCCTCGGGGATCCCGTCGCTGTCGCCATAGCCGCGGATGTCCACCCGGATCGACGCATAGCCTGCAGCGGCGAAATGCGGATGCATGCTTTCATCCCGCATCCGGGTGCGATCCCGGCGGCGATAGGGGATGTATTCCAAAACACAGGGAACGGGCGTTGCTCGGGCCGAGCCGGGCAGCCAAAGCCGTGCCGCAAGTTTTGCGCCGTCCGGCATGGGAATCCAAACGGTTTCGATGACCTCTGTGTTGCTCATGTCCGGTCCTTTGACTGACTGTCAGGTGAAAAGCTGTTTGTGGCGTGCTTGGCCGGGGGGTGTTTCAATGGCCTCACCATCGAAGCCCCAAGCGCAGCGCATCATAAATGGCGGCATGCGTGTTGCGCGATGAAACGGCATCGCCGATCCGGTACAGATCAAACCCCGCCTCTGGGACAGATTGCGGAAACACGGGGCCGGACCTGCCGACCAGCGCTTCATAATCCACGGCGCCCAAGTTTCGCGACAGCGGTTTCAGATCGAAGTACAGATCATCCAGCGGCAAAACACCCTGATTGACAACCACCTGATCATACAGGCGCTTTTCTATCAGGTCCGAGTAATCCGTACCAATGGCTGCCTCCAGCTGATTGCCTGATCGCACCAATGATTTCAGCGTCCGGGCGACTGTGAACTCGGCACCGGTCTTTTGCAGGGCGCGCATGTAGGGCACCAGGTTCATCCCCATGATTTCGGGGGCAAAACTGCGGTCTCGGGTCATGATTTCTACCCGCCCCCCCGCTTGCGCGATAGCCTCAGCCGCCATCAGGGCCGGGTGATCCCCTGCATCGTCATAGATAAGGACATTGTCGCCGGGGCGCACATCACCGGTCAGGATATCCCAGGCAGTAACCGCCAGATCGTTACCCGCCTCCAGAACCGTCACCTCGGGCAATCCGCCGGTTGCGATCACCACCATGTCCGGCGCAAGCGCAGTTACAGCATCGGCGTCCGCAAAGGTGTTGAAACAAAATGTCACGTCGCGTGCGGCGCATTGGGCCATGCGCCAGTCGATGATCCCGATCATCTCGGCCCGGCGCGGGGACTGCGCGGTCAGCCGCACCTGACCGCCGGGTGCGGGGGCGGCCTCAATAACGGTGACGTCATGCCCGCGCTCGGCCGCGACCCGCGCCGCCTCAAGCCCGCCGGGGCCTGCGCCCACAATCACCGCGCGGCGGCGCGTTTCAGCGGCGGGGATCAGATGCGGCATCGACAATTCGCGCCCGGTGGCCGGGTTGTGGACACACAGCGCCTCACCCGCCTGATAAATGCGGTCAAGACAGTAAGTGGCACCGACACAGGGCCGGATGTCCTCTTCCCGTCCAGCCCGGATTTTGGCAACGATCATCGGATCTGCCATATGCGCGCGGGTCATGCCGACCATGTCCAGCAGGCCCGAGGCCACCGCATGCCGCGCCGTCGCCACATCGGGAATGCGCGCGGCGTGAAAGGTCGGCATCCCAACCTCGGCCCGAACCCGCCCGGCAAAATCCAGATGGGGTGCGCTTTTCATGCCCTGAACCGGGATCACGTCCGTCATGGCCGGGTCGGTATGAATACGCCCGCGAATGATGTTCAGGAAATCGACTTGACCGCTGTCGCGCAGCCTTCGGGCAATCTCCAGCCCTTCCGCTTCGGTTATGCCGCCCTTTTCCACCTCATCGGCGGTGTAACGGACCCCTATGATGAAATCGCTCCCGACGCGGTCGCGGATTGCGTCCAGAACCATGAAACCAAAGCGCATCCGGTTGTCCAGATTGCCCCCAAAGGGCGCCTCCATCCGATTGGTCATCGGCGACCAGAACTGATCGATCAGATGACCGTAGGCCTGCAATTCAATTCCATCCAGCCCGGCGGCCTGCATCCGTTCGGCGGCATCGGCGTAATCGGTCACGATCCGCGCGATGTCGAAATCTTCCATCTTCTTGGCAAAGGCCCGGTGCGCTGGTTCCCGGTCGTGCGACGGCGACAGGGACGGCAGCCAGTCACCCTTGTTCCAGCCCGTGCGCCGCCCCAAATGGGTCAGCTGGATCATCACCGCACAGCCATGGGCATGGCAGGCATCCGTCAGCTCCGCCATCCAGCGGACCACCTCGTCCTTGTATGCCAGGATATTGTTGAACGCAGGCGGGCTGTCGCGGCTGACAACGGCCGACCCCGCCGTCATGGTCATCGCAACCCCCGCTTTGGCCCGCACCTCGTGATAGGCACGATAGCGTTCCGTCGGCATCCCACCTTCGGGATAGGCGGGTTCATGACTGGTTGTCATGATCCGGTTTTTCAGCGTCAGGTGCTTTAGCTGATAAGGTTGCAGCAAGGCATCGCGGCTCATGATTGCGCCTCGTGATCAGTTTGATTGCGCAAGGCGGCAACAGGGTCGGATGACATGCAGCTCTCCGGTTATCTGGGGGCAAGAGGTGATGGTCTTCGCCGATTGAAATCAAACTGGAATTGCCAAGTCAAATTTGTTTTCAATCAGACGTTTTCGACCAATTTTCCCCGTGCCTTTCGCCCTAGTGGACACGACAAGCGCGGCCGTGCGCCCCCGGCTGGCGCATGTCTTCGGTTAATAAACGGGGTGCCCTCGCGCAAACAGGCGACGAGGCCGGGCTCAGGGCACTTCGGAATGGACGCTCAGCAGGGTTTCCAGAAACAGTTTGGCCGCGCGTGTCGGATCCGGCTGTTTCCGCGTCACCGCCGCAAAGCGCGTTCTGTATTTGATTTCCTGCGGCATCACCTGCCTCATAAGCCCCTTATCAACAAATTCCTGCGCCAGATGGTCCGGAAGAAAGCCCAGATAGCTGCCCGACAGAATAAGTATTGCAAGGGCTTGTTCGTTCTGCACTTTGGCGGCGCGCCGAAACCCCAGTTGCTGGCCGTAGATCAGGTTGGGCGAGTTCACGTTCAGACCCGCATAGTTGAACGCCTGAATGTCCCGCAAGCTCAGCGTGTCAGCGGACTGGCTGAACAACGGATTGGCCTGCCCGCAATACAGAAACATGTTTTCCCCATAAAGCGGCGCATAATGCAGGCTTGCCGAGGGGCGGTGCAGGGCGATGATCCCGACATCCAGCTGCCCGCTGATAACCATGGTCTCAATGACGTTAGGCGGTTCAATCGACAACTCGATCTGGATGGCAGGGGCGGCTTCGTTGAAGCTGTGAATGGCGCGCGCAAGGCGCGCTTCGGGGTTCGTGGTGCATTGATCGAACAGCGCCACGCGGATACTTCCTGCCAGTTGCTGCTTGATCTCGTTGACTTCGGTTCTGAACTGCGAAACCGAAATCAGCAGGTCTTCTGTCGCGGCCAGCACTTTCTCGCCGTCTTCAGTCAGGGAAAAACCCGCCGGGCCACGGTTGCACAGCTTCAGATCCAGCCGAAGCTCCAGATCCGATATGTGTTTCGAGATTGTTGATTTCCCGATGTTGAGCTCAATTTCTGCTGCCGAAAACCCTCCGCTTTCCGCAACGGTTTTGAAAACCCGAAGAAGGCGAATGTCCGTGTCCCCGATGCGGGTGGCCAGTGGGTTCTGTCTCATATTATAAGTTCGACATTTGTGAAACCTTTCGCGCAAATATTAACAACGACGAAACCATGTTGGCAAGATAGCCTCTTGTGGCCGAGGCAGAATCGGACTGGCCACCTTCTCCCCAGGCCATCGCGCACCTCGAAACACGACAAATGGGAGGACATCCATGTCATTTATCAAAAAGCTTGGCACCATCAGCGCCGCCGTTTCCGTTGCTGCACTGATGGTTGCAGGCACGGCTGACGCGAAGAACTTCAAGATCGCGGTGGGCGATAGCGCAGGAAGCGCACAGGAAGCTCTGGGCATCGCCTTCGTCAAGGCGCTGGAAGAGAAATCGGGCGGTGCCCACACCGCCACGCTGTTCCTGAACGGTCAGCTGGGGTCCGAACAGGACACCGTGAACGAGGCGGCGATCGGCACGCTGGATATGTCGCTGCTGGCGATCAATAACATCACGCCCTTCTCGCCTTCGGTCGGTGTTTTCACGCTGCCTTACGTGATCCTCAGCCTGGAAGATGCCGAAAAGCTGACTCAGGGCCCAATCGGTCAGGAACTGGTCGAAAACACCATCCGTGATGCCGGCGTGCGCATCATCGGCTGGACCTATACCGGTTTCCGCCGCCTGACCAACTCGAAAAAGCCGGTCAAATCGGTTGCCGACCTTCAGGATCTGGTCATCCGCGTTCCCAAGAACGAGATCATGATCGAAACCTACAAAGCGTGGGGCATCAACCCGACGCCAATGGCCTGGTCGGAAACCTTCACCGGACTGCAAACCAAGGTGGTCGACGGGCAGGACAACCCTTACCTGACCATCAACGCGATGAAGTTCTACGAGGTTCAGGACCACGTCACCAACCTGCGTTACATCTTCTCGATCGAACCGCTCATCGTTTCAGAAGCGGTCTTCCAGGACCTGTCCGCAGAAGATCAGGCAATTATCCTTGAAGCGGGACAGGAAGCCACCCTGGCATCCGCACAGTTCCTGCGGGATTCCGAAGCCGCCATCAAGGAAGAGCTGACCGCCAAAGGTATGGAGATCATCGATCCCGAAAACGACGAAGCCGAGTTCATCGAACTGGCGACAGGTGCCGTATGGCCCCAGTTCTACGACTCCATCGGTGGCGTCGAAAAACTGAACACCGTTCTGGAAGCCATTGGCCGCGAGCCGGTGCAGCAATAATCGCCGCAGAGCGATACCGGGAAGAGCGCCACGGCGCTCTTCTCATCTCAGGGAGGAGTGAAACCACATGTTCTGGAAATTTCTGGACAACATAGAAAGTGTCATCTGCCGGATACTCTTATCCGGCTTTGTCTGCCTTTTATTCGTGCAGATCATCGCGCGCGAAGTCTTCGGCTTTTCGGTCAGCTGGATCGAAGAACTCTCGGTCTACATGTTCGTATGGTTCGTCTATTTCGGCGCAAGTTACGCCGCCTTGAAAGGGGCGCATAACCGCGTGACATTCCAGTTCAAGTTCCTGCCTGAGGGGGCGATCAAGTACATCGAAGCCTTCGCCGATCTCTTCTGGCTCTTCTTCAATGTCTACTTCCTCTATCTGGCGACAGATTTTGTCTTCAACAAGATGAACAAGTTCTGGAAATCCCAGACTCTGGGTGTCGAGATGAAGTATATCTACATGGTGCTGCCCATCGCGTTTGCGCTGATGACCGTCCGCATCATTCAGGTGAATTACCTCCGCCTTGTCAAAGGCGAGGACATTCACGATCCCGATCAGATCGACCTCGACGAAATCAAAGCTGCGACCGAAGCAGCAAAGAAATCCTAAGGGCAGGGGGTTAAATCATGGAATCCGAAATCGTCACGGTCCTGTTTGGATCATTTCTGTTCTTGCTGCTCATTGGCGCGCCGATCACGGTGGCGCTGGGTGTCGCGTCGCTGATCTCGTTTCTCTATCTGGGCGATAACCCGATCAAATTCGTGCAGATCGCCTTTACATCCGTGGGCTCGTTCCCGCTGATGGCGCTGCCAGCCTTTATCCTCGCCGGGGCCTTGATGGAGGCTGCCGGTATCTCAAAACGCCTGATCAACGTTGCCGAAAGTCTGGCCGGTCCTTTCACCGGTGGTATTTCGGCCGCAACGGTCATGGCCTGTCTGTTCTTTGGTGCAATTTCGGGCTCGGGCCCGGCAACAACCGCGGCTGTTGGGATGCTGATGATCCCGGCAATGATCGACCGCGGCTATGAGCGCGGCTATGCCTCGGCGATCACTGCGTCCTCTGGCGGCCTCGGGATTATCATTCCTCCCTCCATCCCGATGGTGATCTTCGGCATTGCCGCGCTCGGTATGGCCCCGCCACCCGAAGCGGTCGAGAAATTCGGCACCTTCCAGTCGGTTTCGATTTCGAAACTGTTCATTGCCGGGTTTGTACCCGCCTTCCTGATCGCCACCAGCCTTCTGATCCTGAACTACTTCATGTCGAAAAAGCGCGGCTACAAAGGCGTCGCCGAAGGCTGGTCGATCCGCCATGTGGGCTGCGAAATGTATCGCGGGTTCTGGTCTTTGATGGCGCCGCTGGTGATCCTGGGCGGTATCTATACCGGCTTCTTCACCCCGACCGAGGCTGCAATCGTCGCGATCTTCTATACCCTGTTCGTGGGGGTAGTCATCTATCGCGAACTGACCTGGCAGTCGCTGTTCCAGTCGCTTGAAGCCACCACATGGCTGACCGGTCGCGTCCTGCTGATCCTGTTCACCGCTACGGTGTTCGGACGTCTTTTGGTGGAAAACCAGATCCCGGCGATCATCGCAGATTCGATGCTCAGCTTCACCGACAACCTCTATGTAATCTGGGCGCTGATCATCTTCTTCCTACTGTTCGTCGGCATGTTCATGGAAACACTGGCCACCATCCTGATCCTTGTTCCGGTAATGCTGCCGGTAGCGTATTCGGTTGGTATCGATCCGATCCACTTTGGCGTGGTGATGGTCTGTACGCTGGGCATCGGGTTCCAGACCCCGCCGCTGGGCGAGAACCTGTTCATCGCATCGGGTATCTCGAACATCTCGATCGAACAGATCTCGTTGCGCGCGCTGCCTTTTGCGGCGGCAAACACGGTGGCGATCTTCATTATCGCCTTCTTCCCTGAACTGTCGCTGTGGCTTCCACGGCTGTTTGGCTACTGATCTGAAAGGATGACGACATGAAACAGATGGTCTCCAACATCCTGTTTGCCACCGACCTGTCCGAAAACTCGGGTCACGCCATGCGCCATGCCGCAAGCATCGCGCAGGCCACCGGGGCGGAGATTCACGTGTTGCACGTGAATGAACCCTTGTCGGACGACGCCAAGATCACGATGGAAATCTTCATTATGAACGAAGAGACCCGCAAGACCGCCATTGAGCGTCGTCACGAGATGGTGCGCAAGGTTCTGGCCGAGCGGCAAGCCAAGTTCTGGGCGCAGTTCGACGGCGACGACGGGAAAATTCGCGATCAGGTCACCTCGGTCGAGGTGACTGACGGCCATCCGGCAGAAGTGATCCTGCGCCGCTCGGTCGAACTGGGTTGCGACCTGATCGTATTGGGAGCGCATGATCACGGCTTTTCGCACACCTTCCTGGGCACGGTCGCAAAACGCGTTTTGCGGCGCTCCAGGATCCCGACACTGATCGTTCCGAACCCGGACGAAATGTAACAACCCCACTGACAAGGAAGTACAAAATGAACAAAACCCTGACCACGCAGGACCTGGCGGACACGTTCGACGCGTTCAACCGCCACGACATCGACGGCGTGATGACCCACTTCGCCGACGACTGCGTGTTCTACACCGTGGCCGGTGACGAGAAATACGGCAACAAGGTTGAAGGTGCCGAAGCCATCGCCGCCGCGTTTTCGGGCGTCTGGGCAGGCATGAAAGACGCCCATTGGGACCATCACAGCCACTTTGTCCACGGTGATCGTGCTGTATCCGAGTGGACCTTCACGGGAACCGACGCAAACGGAATGCGGATCGAAGCCGAAGGTGCAGATCTGTTCACCGTTCGTGACGGTAAAATCATTGTAAAACAGGCGCTTCGCAAAGCGCGCCCAATGTTCAAAGCCTGATCCGCCGCCCTGCGCGCAGCCTCGGAGAAAAACAAGAATGGTGGATAACAGCATCCCGCGTCACTGGCCCAAGGCCAGCTATGACCCCAAATATGACCCGATCATTGATGCGGGTCCGGGTCACAATCGCGACCACGCGCCCACGTATTGGATTGGAACGGCCGGAACACCTCCGGCCGATGATGGACCTGTGTCCAGCGATATGGATGCGGATGTGGTGGTGATCGGATCGGGGTATACCGGTCTGTCGACCGCCATTCATCTTGCCAAGGAACACGGCATTCAAGCCGTTGTTTTAGAAGCAAATACCGTCTCATGGGGCTGCTCCACCCGCAATGGCGGGCAGGCCCAGATCTCATCCGGGCGGCTCAAGCGGTCGCAATGGATCGAACGGTGGGGAACGGACGTGGCCAAGCGCATGCATGCCGAGGTCACAGAAGCGTTTCAGCTGTTCAACGATCTGATTGCGTCGGATGATATCGATTGCGACCCGCAGCCAGGCGGCCACTACTACATCGCGCATCGCGACAAGGTCATGCCGTCCCTCAAGAAAGAGAGCAAGCTGCTCAACGATGTGTTCGGCTACGGCTCGCGCATCCTCTCTCGGGAAGAGCTGCATGAAAAGCACGTGCGCGATATGGAAGCCGCAGGTGCCATGTGGGAACCTGACGGGACCTGTATCCATGCGGGTAAACTGGCGTTCGGTTATGTCAACATGGCGCGTCGTTTGGGGGTGAAAATTCACACCGGCAGCCCGGTTATGGGATGGCAGACGAAGAACGGCGTGCATCACCTGCGCACACCGGGCGGCATCGTCCGCGCCAAAACGGTGGCCTTGGCAACCGCGGGCTATACCCCGCCGGGTCTGAACACGCGCACAAAGCACCGCTTGATGCCTATCCTGTCCAACTCGATGGTGACACGGCCGCTGACCCAGGCCGAGCTGGATGAGTGTGGCATTCAGACCAAATCGCCCCTGACGGACACGCGCACCCTGCGCCATTATTATCGTTTATTGCCTGACAACCGGATGCAGATCGGCAGCCGCAGCGCGGTAACAGGACGAGACGCCGAGAACGAAAAACACTTGGAGCTTCTGAAAAAGGGCCTCGCCCGAAAGTTTCCGGCGCTGACGGATATCAACCTCGATTACTCGTGGTGGGGCTGGGTCGATGTTAGCCACGATATGATGCCGCGTATCTTTCAACCGGACCCGGAACAGCGCGTGTTCTACGCGATGGGATATGGTGGCAACGGCGTGATGTACTCGGCTCAGGCCGGGCGTCGTATGGCACAGCTGATCGCGGGCAAGAAAGACAAGGCCTTTGCCCTGCCGATCTTCACGTCCCCGCTTCCGAGTCACGGCATCCTGACACCCTTCCGCCGTCTGGGTCAGCGCATGGCGTATGTCGGCTATTACCTAAGAGACGAAATACTGTAATTTACCAACGCTTTAGCGTTCTGAAGATAAGGAAACACCCCTATGAAGATGACGACGGAAGAGGCCTTTGTTAAGGTTTTGCAGATGCATGGTATTGAGCATGCGTTTGGGATCATTGGCTCGGCGATGATGCCGATTTCGGACCT
>NZ_JBQFYP010000018.1:0-51310 GCF_056541545.1 Ruegeria sp. AG7 | reverse complement strand
CACCGACACCCATGTGGTGCTGGTTGACCTGCGCCCCAAGGGCGTCAAGGGCAACGCCACCGAAAAGGCCCTGGGCCGGGCGCATATCACCTGCAACAAGAACGGCGTGCCATTTGACCCGGAAAAGCCGACCATCACGTCGGGCATCCGCCTGGGCAGCCCCGCCGGCACCACCCGCGGCTTTGGCGAGACCGAATTCCGCCAGATCGCCGACTGGATCATCGAAGTGGTCGACGGCCTGGCAGCCAACGGCGAAGACGGCAACTCCGAAGTCGAAGCCCGCGTCCGCGCCCAGGTCGCAGATCTCTGCAACCGCTTCCCCATCTACCCGAACTTGTAAGCCGAAAGGTCCCAACAATGAGCTTTCACCCAATTGAACAAGCCCCCGCCCGCCTGAACCGCAGCGAGCTTGCCGTGCCCGGCAGCCAGCCCGGAATGTTTGAGAAGGCCGCGAAATCGGACGCGGATGTCATCTTCCTCGATCTGGAAGACGCCGTCGCGCCCGATGAAAAGGAACAGGCGCGCAGGAACATCATTCAGGCGCTGAACGAAATCGACTGGGGCAACAAGACCATGTCGGTGCGGATCAATGGCCTGGATACCCATTATATGTACCGGGATGTCGTGGATGTCGTCGAACAGGCGGGCCAGCGTCTGGACCTGATCATGATCCCAAAAGTCGGGACAGCCGCAGATGTGTATGCGGTCGACATGCTGGTGACCCAGATCGAAGACGCCAAGGGATACAAGAAACGGATCGGGTTCGAACACATCATCGAAACCGCGCTTGGTATGCAGAATGTCAGCGCGATCGCGGCCGCATCAAAGCGCAATGAAAGCCTTCATTTTGGTGTCGCGGATTATGCGGCCTCGACCCGCGCGCGAACCACAATCATCGGGGGCGTGAACCCGGACTATTCGGTTCTGACCGACCCGGATGCCGACGGAGGCCGCCTGAACCACTGGGGCGACATGTGGCACTATGCACTTGCCCGCATGGTGGTTGCGGCGCGCGCCAACGGGCTGCGTCCGATTGATGGGCCTTTTGGCGATTTTCAGGATCCCGACGGTTACAAGGCCGCCGCAAAACGTGCCGCCGTTTTGGGGTGCGAGGGGAAATGGGCCATCCACCCCCGCCAGATCGCACTTGCCAATGAGGTGATGTCGCCCTCGGATGCCGAAGTTACCAAGGCACGGCGTATCCTTGTCGCCATGGCCGAGGCCGAGGCGGATGGGAAAGGTGCCGTGTCTCTGGATGGCCGTCTGATCGACTATGCCTCGATCCGTCAGGCCGAAGTGCTGGTTGAAAAGGCAAGCCAGATCGCTGCGGCCTGATCGCCCGCACCAAACCTGACTTGCGTGGGCGCACTGTCCACGCATATTCTCCAGCGCTTTGACGGGCAGACTACGGCGCTAACATAAATCGGCTGTCCGCGTTTCGCGAAAATTGCCTCCCTAAAACGTTTGTCACATTTTGACCAGCAAACGGATGCTGCCTTAAATCGCTACGACAAAAGCAAGGGATGTTTCCGAGTTCGACACCTGAAACCGGAACCCTGCCAATCCCGGTTCACTGCCCCGACAGGTTTCCGTTCCGAAATGCGGTCGGCGTCTGACCGAACTCGGCCTTGAACGCACGGGTCATGGCACTGGCGTTTTCGTATCCACAGCGCCCCGCGATCTCGGCGATGGATTGTTCCGTATCCTCGGCCAGATTACGCGCGCGGTTCAGGCGCAGACGCCGGTACAGCGCTTGCGGAGTTGTTTTCAGTTCCGCCTGAACACGCGTTTCGAGCCTTTTCTGTGAACATCCGATTTTCCGGGCCACACTCCGGACAGACAGCGGTGCTTCAAGATGCGCCTGCATGACAGTCAGCGCGCGATTGACCAGCGTGTCCTCGGATTTCAAAGGCAGGTCATAATGGCCACGCCCGTTCCGGCTCATGAACAGGTGCTCGACCTCCATCGCCAGCAGCGGGCCGTGATCCCGGCGGATCAAGGTCAGGGCCAGATCGAAGGCTGCCATGGCTCCGGAACAGGTCAGCCGATTACCATCAATGACAAACCTTTCCCGCACGGCCTCCACCGCCGGAAACCTTTCCTCGAACCGCGAAAACTCGTCCCAATGAATGGTCGCCCTGTGGTCATCCAGCAATCCGGCACTGGCAAGCAGCCAGCTTCCCGTATCCAGCCCGGCCAGATGCTTGTGTTTCTTGGCCGCTGCCAGCACGGCACGCATGGTCGACCGCGTATCCAGCTTCAGGTATCCATATGACGGCATGACAACAAGAAAATCCCCCTGTTGATCGCCGATGGCCCCGTTCGGGGTGACGACAAGGCCGCTTGAGCTTTGAACAGGGTTGCCGTCAAGCGAACAGAAGCGCCACGCATATAACGCCTGCCGCGACAGGGTGTTCGCCGCCCGCAACGGTTCGACCATGTTCGCAAGGCAATGGTTCGAGAACCCGTTGAACAGAAGGACATTGTACTGCTGCGATAATATTTTCGAATTTAGCATGAAACTGATCTATCTCTGCATGTCGTGACCATGAGCGATGGCGTTTGGTTGGTCAACCACCGATCCAGGGAACACGCGCCATGCAGTTTGGTCTGACAGAAGAACAGGACATGATCGTCTCGACGGTCCGCAGCTTTGTAGAAAAAGAAATCTACCCGCATGAAGACGCGGTCGAACGCAGCGGAACGGTCCCGCTGGAGCTTGGCAATGAGATCAAGCAGAAATGTATCGATCTTGGGTTCTATGCCTGCAACTTCCCCGAAGAAGTGGGCGGCGCGGGCCTGTCGCATCTGGATTTTACGCTGGTCGAGCGTGAACTGGGCCGTGGGTCGATGGCGCTGACGCATTTCTTTGGCCGCCCGCAGAACATCCTCATGGCCTGCAACGACGAACAGCGCGAACGCTATCTGCTGCCCGCAGTGCGCGGGGAAAAGATGGACGCGCTGGCGATGACCGAACCGGATGCCGGATCGGACGTGCGCGGCATGAAATGTCAGGCGGTGCGCGACGGCGGCGACTGGGTCGTCAACGGTTCGAAACATTTCATCTCGGGCGCGGAACACGCGGATTTCTTCATTGTCTTCGTTGCCACCGGCGTGGATGAGACCCCGAAAGGCCCCAAAAAACGCATCACCACCTTCCTGGTGGATCGCGGCACACCGGGCTTTGAAGTGCGCGACGGCTACAGATCAGTCAGCCACAGGGGCTATAAAAACTGTATCCTGTATTTCGACAATTGCCGACTGTCCGATGCGCAGGTTCTGGGCGAGGTCGATGGCGGCTTTGCGGTGATGAACGAATGGCTCTACGCGACCCGGCTGACGGTTGCGGCCTTTTCGGTTGGGCGCGCGCGGCGCTGCTTTGATTATGCGCTGAACTACGCCGCCGAGCGCAAGCAATTCGGCCAGCCCATCGGCAAGTTTCAGGGTGTGGGCTTTCAGATTGCCGACATGATCACCGAGATTGACGCCGCCGACTGGCTGACCCTTGCCGCCGCTTGGCGCCTGGACCAGAACCTGCCCGCAAACCGCGAGATCGCCTCGGCCAAGCTCTATGCCTCCGAGGCATTGGCGCGGGTCACCGACACGACGCTGCAAATCTTCGGCGGCATGGGCCTGATGGATGATTTCCCGATCGAACGGTTTTGGCGCGACGCCCGGGTCGAACGGATCTGGGACGGCACCAGCGAGATTCAGCGCCACATCATCAGCCGCGATCTTCTGCGTCCGCTGGGCGCCTGACCATGACCAAAGACCTGACCCGGCTGCTGCGCCCGAAATCCATCGCTGTCATTGGCGGCGGTGCATGGTGCCAACAGGTTATTCTGCAATCAGAACGCATGGGATATGCCGGTCAGATCTGGCCGGTCCATCCCAAGGCTTCTGACATTGCGGGCCACAAGGTTTATGGCCATATCGAAGACCTGCCCGACGCACCTGACGCGGTTTTCATCGGCATCAACCGCCACGCCACGGTTGAAGCGGTTCAAGTCCTGTCCAGCGTGGGTGCGGGTGGCGCTGTCTGCTTCGCCTCGGGCTTTTCCGAAGCCGTGGCCGAGGACGACACCGGCGGGGATTTGCAGGATCAACTGATCAACGCGGCCGGCGACATGCCCATTCTGGGCCCGAACTGCTATGGCTTCATCAACGCGCTGGACGGGGCATTGCTGTGGCCGGATCAGCACGGGGTTGTGCCCGTCGACAAGGGCGTGGCGATCCTGACGCAAAGCTCGAACATCTCGATCAACCTGACCATGCAGAAACGCGGGCTGCCGATTGCCTATATGGTGACCTGCGGAAATATGGCTCAGACCAGTCAGGCGCAGATCGCCTCGGCCCTGATCGATGACCCGCGCGTGACCGCAGTGGGCCTGCATATCGAAGGCTTCAAGAACATCCGCGAATGGGAAGCACTGGCCGCCAAAGCCCATGCAAAAGGCGTCCCGCTGGTTGCCCTCAAGGTCGGCGCATCGGAACAGGCGCAGGCGGCAACCGTTTCCCATACCGCGTCACTGGCGGGCAGCGATGCCGGGGCGCAGGCGCTGCTTGACCGGCTTGGCATTCCACGCCTTTCGGCGCTGCCTGACTTCCTTGAAACACTCAAACTGTTGCACTGCTACGGGCCGCTGCCGGGGGGCAACATCGCCTCGATCAGCTGTTCGGGGGGCGAGGCGAGCCTGATTGCCGATATGGCCGTTGGCACTGGGCTGCAATTTCCACGGCTGAGCGGTGAAAAGCTGACCCGCCTGCGCAGCGCGCTCGGGCCCATGGTCGCGCTGAACAACCCGCTGGATTATCACACCTATATCTGGCGTGACGAACTGGCGATGACGCGGGCTTGGTCGGGCATGACGGGCGACGATATCGACATGACATTCTCGATCGTCGACTACCCGACCACCGACTCCACCGATTGGGCCTGCGCAACGCAGGCAGCGTTGAACGTACGGGCAGAAACCGGCGCCCGGTTCGCGATTGTCGCCACCTTGCCGGAACTTTTACCGGAAGACATCGCACAAAAGCTGATGGTCGGGGGTGTTGTACCCTTCATGGGGCTGCGCGAGGCGCTGTCGGCGACCCGCGCCGCAGGGCAGGTCAAGGCCCCATCCGCAACGCCCGTTTTGCAGCCGGGTATGATGGAACCAACCCAAATCCTGACCGAAGGCGCCTCGAAGGCGGCGCTGGCGGAATGCGGCCTGCGTATCCCGCAGAACCGGACGGTGCGGGGCGCGGAAGCTGCCCGTGCCGCAGCGGACCAGATGGAAGGCCCTTTTGCCGTCAAGGGTGTCGGGCTTGCACATAAATCCGAACACAGCGCCGTTCGGCTGGGCATCCGGGCCGGCGACGTCGCGGCTGTCGCGGCTGATATCGGCACCGAAGACATCCTGATCGAAGAGATGGTCACCGGAACCGTTGCCGAACTTCTGATTGGCGTGGTGCGTGACCCTGCGCATGGGTTTGTTCTGACCCTTGGGGCAGGGGGCGTGCTGACCGAACTGCTGCGCGACACGGTATCCTTGCTGGTACCCAGCCCGCCCGGAGACATCCGCTCCGCCCTCGGTCAATTGAAGATCGCCCCGCTGCTGGCGGGCTATCGCGGTCAACCGGCGGCTGATATGGATGCGATTGTTGCCGCGGTCGAGGCCGTTCAGACCTATGTCATGCAAAATGCCGACACGCTTGGCGAGGTCGAGATTAACCCGCTCCTGTGCACGCCGGATAAGGCTGTTGCCGTGGACGCCCTGATAAGAAAGGCCTGAGATATGGACCCGATCAAAACCCGCCGCGATGGTTCAATCCTCGAGGTCACGCTGGACCGCCCCAAGGCAAACGCGATTGATCTGATCACCAGCCGCAGAATGGGCGAGGTCTTTGCTGAATTCCGCGACGACCCGGACCTGCGCGTGGCCATCCTGACCGGTGCGGGCGAAAAATTCTTTTGCCCCGGCTGGGATCTGAAAGCTGCCGCCGACGGCGACGCGGTGGACGGAGATTACGGCGTCGGTGGGTTCGGAGGCCTGCAAGAGCTGCGCGACCTGAACAAGCCCGTGATTGCCGCCGTCAACGGTATCGCCTGCGGTGGCGGGCTGGAGCTGGCCTTGTCCGCGGACATGATTCTTGCCGCTGATCACGCCACTTTTGCCTTGCCGGAAATCCGCTCGGGCACTGTTGCGGATGCCGCCAGCGTCAGGTTGCCCAAGCGCATCCCCTATCACATCGCGATGGAGCTGCTGCTGACAGGCCGCTGGTTTGATGCCGAAGAAGCCAACCGCTGGGGTCTGGTGAATGAGATTATTGCCGCTGATCAGCTGATGGACCGCACGTGGGAACTCGCCCGCCTGCTGGCGTCAGGGCCGCCGCTGGTCTATGCGGCCATCAAGGAAATCGTGCGCGATGCTGAAGACGCCAAGTTTCAGGACGCCATGAACCGCATCACCAAACGGCAATTGCGCAGCGTGGATGTCCTCTATTCCAGTGAGGACCAGCTTGAAGGCGCGCGTGCATTTGCTGAAAAACGTGATCCGGTCTGGAAAGGCAAATAGAAACACGGTGTGTTTGTCGCGCGGATCCGGTAAATTTCCCATTTACTGATCCGCGTCACAGGTGCACAGTTGGGTATGCCTTATTTCGAACGAAAACCATACGTTAGCACGCCGCTTCCGGTCAGCCCGATCGCTCCGCAGCCGGACGCGCAACCGATCTCGGATATCGCACGCCGCGTGCTTGGGGCTGAACGGGGCACGAAACAGCCGCTTGAGGGGCCATTTGCGTGCCGCAAAACTTGCCACCCCGGCGGCACCGCGACCATTTTGCTGTCCTTTGACGCACCAAACGGTGGCGGGCCTGTCGCATTACAGTTCGAACCGGGTGACCTGATCAACCGGAACGGCGACACTCTTCCAGCAAACCGGGTTAATGTTGTTCCCCGGCAAATCCAGCTAAACCCCGGCGAGTCAACGGATGTTGCCGTCATTGTAACCGTGCCGGACCTTGCCGATCCCGGCGAATATCACGGCCGGATTGCCTGCACGGGTACAGTGCAAACTTCGATCCTCGTGATGTATGAGGTGGCGAACGCTCAAACCTGACGGGTTACGAGGTAGTCCATGAAATGGCCCAGAAACGCGCGGGGTACTTCTTCGGTGGCCGCAAAAACCTGCGCAAACTCCTGACGGGCCGAGGCCAGCAAGTCATTGGCCGCGTCCTGTGCATATCTGATGCAGCCATAGTGATCCATGCGATCCAGAACCCAGCCCACATCCTGCGTCGAGCGGCTGTCGCGCGGGTTTGACAGCATATCCGACAGGCGTGCTTTTTCGGGCTCGTCCGCCTGCAAGCTAAGCCGCCCCAGCATCAGCGTGCGTTTGCCTTCGTAGATGTCCCCGCCGATCTCTTTGCCATATTTGTCCTGCGAGCCCACGAGGTTCAGAACATCATCCTGTATCTGAAACGCGGCCCCCAGAAAAAACCCAAACGCGTTAAAATCGTCCAGGTTCAACGCGCCAGACGCCACATCATTTGGCCGGGCAATCAGCGCCCCGATGCGCATGGGGTGAATGAAGCTGTACCAGCAGGTCTTTTTCAGACACATCGTCAGATAATCCGATGCGTCCACGTTCAGCCGGTTGTCCCGTATCCAGCCAAGCTCCAGTGCCTGACCTTCAATGGACTGTTGCAACAGATGATCAAACTCGTCCACCACGCGCATGCCGGTTTCAGGGCCAAGCGGCCCAAGGTTCTGGCGCAACAGGCGCAGGGCCAGCGATTGCATCCCGTCACCGGTATTGATGGCCAAAGGGACCCCAAGACGCTTGTGCATACACGCGCGCCCGCGCCTGAAATCGCTTTGATCCTCGATATCGTCATGGATCAGAAACGCGTTGTGCAGCAGTTCAAGAACAGCGGCTGACACCCTCGCGGTCTCGCTGTCACCGCCGAAAGCCTCGCAGGTGGCCAGCAACAGTGCGGGCCGCAACCCCTTGCCCGAGGTTTCAATGTAATCTCGCATCGGCCCGTACAAATAGGCCTGCGGCTCGCCCGTCGGCAACAGCTGCAAAAGCGTCTCACGGGCCCGATCCCCGTAAGAGGTCAGCGTTTTTAGAAAATCCTGCTGTGCCGCAGGATCCAAATGTGCTGTGCCAGTGGCCACAGGGTCATCCCTTCTGGGTGATGATCACACGGGTTTTGGTCTCGTTCCTGCCCGTCTCGGCAAGGTTGGGTCCGGCCGCCGAAAAAGGTGCATCCGTCAGCGGCAAGGCTTTGGACAACACCCCCGACTGGCCGCTGTCCCGGCCCAGATCAAAGGCAACATCCTCTGCAATCTCCTCTCCGGGGATCGGAAGATCAGCCGTCGGCTCGTAGGCCACCATCAGGTCAAGCAGCTCTTTCGGAGGGCAGATCATACGCAACGCGTCCGCAATCGCAGGGTCTTCGGTAATCCCGCCGGGTTTTGAGTATTCCGTAGCCGGTTTCGCAATGACGGCAAGCGGCCCTTCGCCGCCACGCTCAACACCCACTGCATCCTGTCCCATCCTCAGCGCCGCCTCGACCGCAACCGCAAACCGGTTGTCCCAGGGTAGGCCGGCCTGATAGCGGGCAAAATCATAGGCGCGCAGCGGTTTCAGGATATCCGGTTCGTGCAGGTCCCAGATTTGGCAGGGCTCTGCTTTTGATCCGCCGCGTTGCAGGATGGCATTGACCGCCCGACGTGCCGCTTCGTTTGCTCCTTCCATGGTGGCAAGGTCGGTGTAGGTGCGTACATAATCCGACGCCAGCATGAAGTTCGGGATCAACGTGGCCGCCTCAGGGCGCAACCGCCAGCTGTTGATGCGGTTGACCAACAGCGGCTCCACATTGGTTTGGCGCTTGGGGTCGTTGGGATCCTGCACAATATCCGGATCAAGGAACCAGTAATGCATGTCCTCGTCGCGCAGGACGGTCTGGCCATCCACGTTGACGCTGCGCTTGAGCTGTTCCCAAACCTCGTGCGCAATCTCCTCGCGGCTACAATCACGCGCGGTTTTTCCGTTCAGCCCCGGCTTGTCCCATTCCGAGATATCTATTGAAAGCAGGCCCTTGGTCTTGCCTTCTGCCCAGTTTTCAAAGTTGATGGCCGACCAGAACTGCTTTTGTGAAACCGCGGTCAGGGCCCAGGGGCTGTCAATGAAAATGACATGGCCATGGGTCAGTTCAACATCCTTGGTCAGATAGAACTGAATTCCGTTCATCCATTGCACGTCTTCGGCCAGCAGGGGCAGCTTGGCCAGAGACGGGTCGATTGCCGTCATCGCAGGGGTGATCAGCGGCGCGATCCGTTCGATCGGCATCGCACTGATGAACCAATCCCCGGTGACCTGCTTTTCTTCGCCATCCTGTTCAACCGTCGCGCTGACGATGCGGCCATCCTGGCAGTCGATGCCCGTGACCTTTGAGTTGAACTTGTACACGACCCCCTTGCTTTTGAGGTAATCCAGCCACGGCTGTATCCACACAAGGTTTGTTGGGCCGTTCAACAACCGGTTGCCATGCGGCTCGGGCGTCGCGATACCCAGCTGAAGCTGAACGGCAATGTCGCCCACGGTCTTTGTACTGGCAGTTGTCGCCTTGGCGGCCACCAGCGAACGGGTCAGGCCAATCGCCAGAAACTTCTGATACGCTTCCGAGCGCTGCTCGGCACCGATGAAATCCCACCACCCGATGCGTTCATATTCATCGAACCGGCGCTCCTTGCAGGATGTCGCGATGCGCCACATGCAGGCGATGAAATGTTCGACATCCTCATAGGCGATCTGGTCCCGGGGCGAGAGCGTGAATGCAACCGTCTTGAGCGCGTCGGCCACGTCTTTCAGCGTGCGGGGAAACCGTTCGGGAACGATGATTCCTGGGTCGTCGAACTGGCTGACCAGAACCTGAGTGGTGGATACCAGATTATCGTAACAGGTGCCTTTGCCGTAATAGGGCGTGCGCGCCATCGTATCGGTGATATGGCGGTAGAAATTCGGAAAGAACCGGAACCCATGCTCGCCGGGCAGCCAGGGGCGTTTCACGCCTGGGGGATAACTGGCGCCGTCCATCTCGGCCCATTGTTCAAGCGCCTTGATGTGTTTCGCCTTAGACCCGTGATCGCCTTCGCCCTTCATCACGGGGATGCTGCGTGCCTTACCGCCGGGGATCAGCTGGCGCTCGTGAATCTCGACCTCGTACCCGCGCTCGATCAGCTCATGCGCGGCGCTCATTCCGGCCACGCCACCGCCCAGTATGACAACCTTTTCAGCCATCGGATGTTCCTTTCGCGGAATAGACGTCAAAGCGCAGGGTGATATCGGACAGGCTGGCTTCGCCGATGCCGAACCCCTGCAACCTGTTCATCCAGGCATAATTCGGGTTTGACGTCAGGTATCGCGGTGCCAGCCGGACCGGGGCCGAGGCGGGCAGATTGCCCTTCGCCAGCCCGGCATACCCATCCGGCCCAAAGTCACACACGCCGGTATCTTCAAACAGGATCGGCGCGCCCCCTTCAACCGGTTGAATAAGCGCTCGGGCGTGCAAAAGTCCCACACCGTCGGACCGCACGCGCATCCAATCGCCCCCCAGCGGATCGATCGTCCCCTTCAGATGAGGCCCATCAACCGTTCCGCCGTTTTTGATCCCGAAATGCAGCCAGATACCGTCGGGCGTTTCACCCGAAGGATAGAACTCGTCGTTGAACGGCACCACAAACCTGCCCACATGTTCCAGCGCGGGCACTTGCGTGATTGCCTTTGCCGGGCGTGGCGGCGCAGGTTCGGGGGCCTTTCCGCGGCCGGGATCATATTCGCGACCACCGGTCGTCAGCACCGGTCGCCAGGTCAATGTCTTTTCCTGGGTCACAGATGGCAGCATGGCTGCAAACTGCTGAAACCCGGTCTTGGGGTCGCATTGCAAGGGCCAGCCGCGAATGGCGCGCTCGGGGCCGCCATCTTCGGAACAGATCACGCGCACCACGTCATGCGAAGACACGGCGGGTCCGGCTTCGATCAG
The DNA here is from genome assembly GCF_056541545.1 of Ruegeria sp. AG7. Classification (NCBI taxonomy): domain Bacteria; kingdom Pseudomonadati; phylum Pseudomonadota; class Alphaproteobacteria; order Rhodobacterales; family Roseobacteraceae; genus Ruegeria; species Ruegeria sp. AG7. The sequence goes on along the minus strand of NZ_JBQFYP010000018.1, from coordinate 40,273 downwards.
CACCCGATTAAGCCCATTTTCGTTGATCAGCTCGGACCAACGCAATGTCACGCCCCGGTCTGTAAACTCCCCCATGACCAGATCTCCGGTCAGCACGTGATGGTGCAGATCGCCTGTGCTTCCTTGATCCTCAGATGGAATTTCTGCTGAACGCGGAAGATATGTTCGCCGTCAGACGAGGTTTGCAGATACTTCACCGCGATATCCGAAGGCACGACAATCTCGACCGGCGCACCTTGCAGCGATACAAGTGCAGCCTTGTTTGCGGGAAGGGTGCCCGATCGCAGCAGCGGGCCGTCAAGGAACGGAAGAATACTGTCACGCGGCAGCACCATCGAGTTCTCAATCGGCGTGGTCACGGCCTGAAACAATCCATTGCCCATCACGCAGGCGAAAGGCCCAAGGTATCCGTGCGCTTCCAGTTTATTGATGCCCGCAACCACGGCCTCGAAAACCTCGGGGCCGGAACAGGGCTTTTTCTTCCCGTTGATCGATATGGACTGACCTTCGCCAGCCTCCAGCAGCCCCGGATATTTGCCGCCTCCACTGACGGTATAGATCGGCGGCAGATCGGCAGGTGCGCCACCGGCATGTCTGGGGGCTTCGCCGGTGCCCGGCTGGCCGTTGAAAATGATGTCATCCTCAACCTTGGCCACGACGGCGGCGGCCCGGCGGAACATGATCATGGCCGCGGCCAGTTCCGGATCAGCCACCTGCGCGCCTTTCAGGTAGACGTTGACGGAAACCGTCGTCAGCCGCAGGGTGTCATAATCATTTACTTCCAGACGTTTGGCCGCGCCTGACGCGTTGTCAATCAGACCCAGCTTGTTCAGGGGAACAGATTGCGTGTCCGCTGGCAGCGGCCCATAAAGCGGCAGGAAGCTCGCAGCCACCCGCGCGCGCAGCGCCTCATCATGGACGGCCTTGTTAACGGCATTCCACTGTTCGGTGTTCCAATCCAATGCATCGGTCATTGTAAATCCCTCTTGGTGATGCTGCCCTGTTTGGCCGGGCAGTCCGTCTCGTTCATTCGGCTTTCGTCAAACTGTCCAGTAGTGCCCCGGCGCGTTGTTCCTGAACAACGGCACCACATTCGCGGGCAAGCGCCAATCCTTGTTTACCCTCGGCAATCGCGCTGTCCCGATCACCCTTGGCAGCAAAGGCTTTGGCCCGCACGCGGTGATATTCCGGTTTGTTCAGCGTTTCTCCTCGTTCCCAACCAGGGGTACACACGGTTTCAAGCCGGTCCAGGGCCTGATCAATATCCCCGTGATCGATCATCAACTCAGACAGAACAATCTGATTCTGCGGAAAAGTAAAGTTTCCACCAGACTTTGAGATCAGGTTCATGCACGCTTCGATATGGGCCGGAACGCCCTCGATGTCGCCTTTTCCCGCCTGCGCAAGACCCATGTAGATATCCTGCATGGCGTGAAGATACAGGAACCCTTCCTCGTCGGCGATCTTGCGGGCTTCCTTCATGGTCACGTCCAGCCGGTCCCATTCGCCTGCGTAGGGCAGGAACATGCTGCACGCGCCCATGATGTAGACAAGGTTGGGTGCGTGGTTCAGTGCCCGGCTGACGTCGATGGCTTTCAAGCGCGCGGCCTCCGCCTCATCGAACTTGCCCTGCTGCCACAGAAGGCACCCCTGAATGGCCAGCAATGACGCCGTGGTCGAGGACTGGGTCATCGGCATCATGGCCATGTCCAGCTCGGGCGTGATCAGGGCAAAGGCACGGTCAAGCTGCTGCTCGCAATCCGCAAATTCCCCACGGAAGTAATGCGTAAAGCTCAGCGCGCGGGCTGCCAGCGCGTTGGGAACAGTGTCGCCGCTCATACCGGCCATCGCGTCCAGGGCCTGTCCCATCTCCATTGCGCGGTTCATCTGGCCCGCGACAAAGAAATTGGTCCAGCGGCAGAAGGTGGCCGCAAAAAGGGTTTCGCCATCGCCCAATGCATGGGCAAGCTCCATCGCGCGGGCGGCTGTCTCTCCGACCTGATCGGAGGACCATCCATAAATCGCCATGTAAGCCGGCAGGATATTCATCTGCACCCGAAGCTCGAACCCGTCACGCTCGGCATTGGCGGGCATCGTTCCGATATTGCGCAGGGCCGCGCGAAAGGCCGAGATCGCAGGCAGGTTCGCCAACCGCGACAGGGCTTGTTCGCCTGCCGTAAACCAGTTGGACACCGCCTCATCCTTCAACCCGCCATGGTCGCAGTGATGCGCCACGGTATCGGGGGCGGGGCTTCCGAATGCGTTATGTCCGGCCAGCAAGGCCCGTGCGATTTTGAGGTGAACCTTCTGCCGGTCTTCGCGCAGCAGCGAGTTATAGGCCGTATCCTGAACCAGCGCGTGGTTGAACGTATAGGTGGCCGTTCCGGCTTCGCCCGTGATCAGCACAACGCCAGCCGCCATAAGCTGCATCAGCGCGCTTTCCACATCCATGTCTTCCTGCGCCACCGCCTGGATCATCGCCGAGGTGAAACTGCGCCCGATAACAGACCCAAGCTGTGCAATGGGCTTTGCGTTTTCCATCCGGTCAAGACGCGACATCAACGAATCCTGAAGGGTTGCGGGGATACTCAGGGCATCCAGAACCTCGGCGTTGATCGGCGCATCTTGCGGCAGCTGGTCCAGAACCGCCTTTGTCATCTCTTCGATGTAAAGCGGCACGCCATCGGCTTTCTCGACAATCTGCCTGATCAGGATGACCGGCAAACTGTACGGCTCAGCCACGCGCCGGACCAGTTCCGAGGCTTCACTGCTGGCCAAAGGCGTCAGATCGATGCGCGCCGCGCGGCCTTCGTAATGCTCTGGCGGCTCATATTCAGGGCGATGCGACAGGACCACCAGTATCGGGAACCCGTCCAGTCCTGATGCCAGCGCCTCCAGCACGTCCAGCGTGGTTGCGTCAGCCCAGTGAACATCTTCCACCACCAGCAGCAAGGTGCCGCGCCTGTCGCACAGGCTGCCAATGCTGCGCAACAACACGTCCAGCGACTTGCGGGCCTTCTTCAGGGGGTCCGGATCCGGCGCTGCGCCCGTTTCGACCCCGGCCATATCCAGAAGAACAGGCAAATCCGCGTCGCTCAGACGAGAGGCGGCCTGAACAAAGTCGGAAATCGCGCCTCGGATGCTATCATCGGACTTGTCTCCTGAAACCCGCCTCAACTCTCCCACGATCGGATGAAGCGGAAGGCTGGCCAGATGCGGAATACACTGCAACGTAAAGGGTTTGACGCCAATTGTTTCAGACAGGGACTTGATCAGCCGCGACTTGCCAATGCCTGCGGCGCCGCCGACAAACGCGAACCTGCCGGACCCCGCCTGTGCATCTTTCCAAAGCTGCGTTAGGACTGAAAGATCGTCGCCCCGGGCGACAAGATCAACAGCTGACTGTCCGACACGCGCATCGAACCGGCTGGTCGCGACGCTTTCGGAAATGGCGCGATAGACAGTGCGCTGATTGTCAAATCCTTTCAGGTTGTGGCTGCCACGGGGCTCGAATTCGAATGCGCCTTGTGTCAACCGCCACGTCTCTGCGGAAACGACCACCTCGCCCGGCTCGGCCAGACCTTGCAGGCGGGATGCGAGGTTCGCGGTTTCACCGACCAGAAAGTCCTGCGACCCAAGACTTGTTGACGAGACCACCCCCACAACGACCATACCGGTGGCAATTCCCGCCCGCAGATCCAGTTTTTCGCCAAACCTGTTTTCAAGGTTTTGTACGGCTTCAATGGTCTCCAGCACGGCGCGAACGGCGCGTTCGGCATCGTCCTCCATGGCTTTTGGATATCCGAAATAGACCATGATCCCGTCACCCTGCCTGTAGGCCAGGTGACAGCCATGCTGTTTCAGGGTGCCGATCGCCGTATCCAGATACAGGTTCATGATCTGCATCAGGTCTTCCGGGTCATACCGCTGGGCCAGCTGCGTGGACCCCACTAGATCGCAGAAAACCAGCGTAAGCTGTCGCCGCTCGGCTTCGGACCTAAGCTCCTGCCGGGTCGATGCCTCCTCAGATTTCAGACGGGCCTGCGCCTTGCGAAACCGCTTTCTTTCGCCAACCGTCAGCCCCAGATCGCGCAGTTCGGGATCTGTCAACTCGTCCAGAATATCATCATCCACGCCTTCCTGCCGAAACAGGGTGGCATGGTTTTCCAGATCAGCCAGTCGAAGAACTTTTGAGATACGCGGCGATGCCTCAAGGACCCCCGTCATCGTTCTGCGCCCCCGCCCATTTTCCTTCTCCCCTTACTCCCCTCAAAACATATTGTATTTGTATAAGCAAAAATAGAGAGGAATTTACGTTCAATCCACATGACGCAGGGACACCATTGTTAACTTGTTATCTGCTGTGACAGATGTAGGGTTGAAATTCCACTCCACTTTGAGTTTTTCGTGTCAAATCATTGGCTTTCAGTTTCATATTGATTTTTCACGCGCAAAACTGGGCCCGGCATGCTGCCTTGCCGCGTGTAATGGGGAAGGGTGTTTTCCCATAGGCGCTAGGGCCTCGTGCGCTTTTATCGAAGTTGTGGAAATGCGAAAATCAGACCCTGCCGATTTTCGACACTGCCGCGCGCCTTAACCGCTTCCCCTACGTCAATAGTCGCGTCGCGTGCGACACAAGCATCCGCTTTGGCGCTGGAAAGTTTACCTGACAGGATACCGGTTCCACCAAATGGGCAGAACCGGTGTCTTCTTCAGACGGTTGCGCCTTTCAGGCGGATGGCAGTGCCAAGGCTGCCCGCGCAAAGCCCGACCAGAATCGAGATGCCCAGTTCCACCGCTTCCACATGAGCAAACTGAAAGCCCGCAAAAACCAGCGTTTCCAGCATGCCGACAACGGCCCCCAGTGCCGCGCCCAACCACAGCTTGCGGGTCATCATTCCAAGCGCCAGCCCTAGTATGCCGGGCAGGCCCAGGACATTGGCGCCGATTGTTCCAAGTAAGTCTAGCATGTCCGTCCCCACATCAATTCGAGCTGTTGTTCAGAAACGCGCGAATGTCGTCGCCAGAGGCGGATGCATGTTCTTGCAGAACCTCGCCCTCCACGGCCTCGCTTATTTTCTGGTACTGTTCCAGATAGTTTGCGGGCAGATTATGCGCGATGCCCTGATGGCAGTCGATACATGTCATGCCGGTGTCAATGGCGCGCTGGTGTTCCGACGCGGCCCGTGTTTCCTGAATGGTAAAGTCCATGTAGTCAAAGTTGTGACAGTTTCGGCATTCACGGCTGTCCGATTCCTTCATCTTCTTCCACACGGCCGAAGCCATGCTCAGGCGATGCGCCTCGTATTGCTCGGGTGTGCTGATGGTTCCGGCCAGCTCATGATAGACGTCTTTGACGGCCATGATCTTGGCTTTGATCTTGTGGCTCCATTCATCCGGCACGTGGCAGTCGGAACAGATCGCACGAACGCCGGAATGGTTGTTGTAATGGACCGTTTCGCGATATTCGCCCAGGTTCGTTTCCATCGTGTGGCACGAAGTACAGAATTCTTCGGTATTCGTCAGCTCAAGGGTCCAGTGAAATCCACCCCAGAACAGGATACCGGCCAGAAATCCGGCCAGGACCAGAAAGCCTGAACTGAACAACACCGTCGGCGTCCAGATCGCGTTCCAGAGGCGACCAAGCAAGCCGCGGTTTTCAGGGGAGTCGGCCATGTCGGTGCTCCTTTCAGTCTTGCGTTGGATCAATTGCCGGCGGAGGGCTGGAACACGTTGTCGACCAGCGGCGGGGCGTCGGCCTGCGGTACGTGGCACTGGTTGCAGAAATACCGCGTTCCGGCGATCCGATCCAGTTCGCGGCCTTCGCGGTCCAGATAATGGGTCATCGACAGCGTCGGTGCGTTGCGGTCACCGGCTTTGGTCCAGTCATGGCAGGACAGGCACTGATTGGTACGGATGTCGATCTGGTACTGTTCGACCGAATGCGGGATCAATGGCGGTTGCTGCCGGTAATTGCGCTGCTGCCGCCCTTCAACATTGCGGTGGATCTGGTCCAGCGGCACCGGCTCATCCACGTCCGCACCACGCAGGGATTCAACCTGAGCAGATTGCGCGACGGCCCAACCGCTCAGCAATAATACGGGTAGAAGGGCAATTCCGCCTGTAACGATCGATTTTTTCATCTTGGCACTCCCCTAGATAGGTCTGGCGGCGCGCGGCTCGGGCGCGGCAACTGGATCGAAAGGTTGGACGACGTGGTCGTCGAACCGGTGAGTAAAGGTAAAGACGTCGACCGCGCAGACATCGATGCAGCGGCCACAATTCGTGCAGTCGGGTGACAGGATCAGCGGGGTACTTCCCGGTTTGCCCTTCAGCGCTGGCGAGATCACCTGATTTTCCGGGCAGATCGCGTAACAATCCATGCAGTCATCGCAGGCGGCGCGGTTTGTGGCGCTGATCCGCAGCAGGCTTTTTGTTCCGATCAGGCCATAGAACGCGCCCACCGGGCACAGGTGCCCGCACCATCCGTGGCGCGAGACGAAGACGTCAAAGACAAAGATGGCGGCGATCAAGGCCCAGACAAAGCCCATTCCAAAGACCAGCCCGCGATGCAGCATGGTGATCGGGTTGATCAGTTCCCACGCGATCATGCCGCTCAGACCCGAAACAAGCAGGACGGTTGCCAGAATCCACAGGCGCGTGCCGCGCTTTGGTTGCCAGCCCTTCGGCAGGTCCAGCTTGCGATGCAGCCAGTTGGCCGCATCCGTCACCGGATTGATCGGGCAGACCCAGGAACAATAGACCCGCCCGCCGATCAGCGCGTAGATCACCAGAACGATCGCCCCGCCGATCAGTGCCGTCACCTCGGGCCAGTGGCCTGCAACCATGCTCTGCAACAGGATGAACGGATCGGTCAAAGGCAGCACGCCCAGCGTCAGCGACCCGGCCAGCGTGCCCTGAACGATCCAGATGCCGAACCATGGGCCCAGCAGAAACAGAACCAGAAAGAACAGCTGGCTTGCACGGCGCAGCAGCAGATAGCGATGCGCGCCGATCCAGCCCTTGCTGGCGATGGCCTCGTGACCTGTGGGCATATCTGTGCGGACGCTCATTGTCCCACCCCCGGCAGATCATATCCCGGCGCAAAGCCGCCGGGCGTGACCAGATTGTCCGTGCCCGGTCCGGGCAAACGGTCCGGCAGATCGATGATCCCCTCGACCACCGGCGCGCCTTTCGCGGCCTTTTCTTCCCAACCCTTGCGGTAATGCTCTGCCGAACTGCCCCGCGCCAGCCGGGCAGGCAGCACCTTGATGGCGGCCTCGGGCAGAACACAGCTTTTCTCGCACATGCCGCAACCGGTGCAGCGGTCGGCGTGGACGGTCGGGATGAACATCGCGTGATGGCCCGACCGCGTGTTGTGCGTGGTGTCCAGCGTGATCGCCTCGTCGATGACGGGGCAGACGCGGTAACAGACATCGCAGCGCAACCCGAGGAAGTTCAGGCAGTTCTCCTGATCGACCAGAACCGCGACCCCCATCTTCGCATCGTCGATATTGTCCAACGCGGGATCCAGTGCCCCGGTCGGACATGCGGCGACACATGGGATGTCGTCGCACATCTCGCAGGGAAAATCCCGAGCGGTGAAAAAGGGTGTTCCCGTCGCCACCGCGTCCGAGCCCAACTCGGCCAGTTTCAGGGTATCGTATGGGCAATCCCGCACGCATAATCCGCAGCGGATGCAGGCCGACAGAAACTCCTTTTCCGGCAGCGCGCCGGGCGGGCGCAAAGCCTCGGCTGGCAGGGCGCGGGCGTCGCGGGCAAGATAGGCCAGCACCGTCCCGGCGACCACGCAGCCGCCCGCCGCCCGCGCCGAATCCTGCAGGAACCGGCGCCGCTGCGGCGAAAGGGGTTTGTCGGCAAAAGACATGAGGATTTACCCGTACGATCCTTGTTGCCTATGCGCGCTCGACCTTGCAGGCGCATTTCTTGAAGTCGGTCTCTTTCGACAGCGGGCAGGTCGCGTCCAGCGTCAGCTTGTTGGTCAGCTGGCCTTCATCAAACCACGGCATGAACACCAGACCGCGCGGCACCTTGTTGCGCCCACGGGTCTCAACCCGGCTGGTGACCTCGCCTCGACGGGTGGACAGAACAATCTCCTGACCCCGGCGCAGATCCCGATCCTTGGCGTCCTGCGGATGCATGTAAACCACAGCCGCCGGGTAGGCGCGGTGCAGCTCTGGCACACGGCGTGTCATCGACCCCGAATGCCAGTGTTCCAGCACACGACCGGTGCACAGCCACAGATCATATTCGGCATCCGGTTCCTCGGCCGCAGGTTCGTAAGGCGCAAAGATGATGCTCGCCTTGCCATCCTTCTTGCCATAGAACTTCACGCCCGCACCTTCGGGCACATAAGGGTCATAGCCTTCGCGGAAACGATACAGCGTTTCCTTGCCATCCACGACCGGCCAGCGCAGGCCACGGGCTTGGTGATAGGTTTCAAACGGAGCCAGATCGTGCGCGTGGCCGCGCCCGAAGTTGGCATATTCCTCGAACAGACCCTTCTGAACGTAGAACCCGAAATGCTCGGATTCGTCGTTGTCAAAGCCCTCGGCCGTTTCCGACAGCGGGAACTTGTCGACGCTGCCATTGGCGAACAGAACCTCGTACATGGTCTTGCCGCGATGCTCTGGCATGGTGGCCAGCAACTCTTCGCCCCAAACCTCTTCGACTGTAAAGCGTTTCGAGAATTCCATCACCTGCCACATGTCCGACTTGGCCTCGCCGGGTGCCTTGACCTGCTGCCGCCAGAACTGGGTACGGCGTTCCGCGTTGCCATAGGCACCTTCCTTCTCGACCCACATGGCGGTAGGCAGGATCAGGTCGGCGGACACGGCCGTGACGGTCGGGTAGGGGTCTGATACGGTGATGAAGTTTTCGGGGTTGCGATACCCGGGATAGCCTTCTTCGTTGATGTTCGGTGCGGCCTGCATGTTGTTGTTGCACTGCACCCAATAGGCGTTCAGGTCGCCATCCTTCAGCTTGCGGTGCTGCAGCACGGCGTGAAAGCCGGGCTTGGCCGGAATGGTACCCGCAGGCACGTTCCAGGCGGTTTCACAAATCTTGCGGTGCTCGTCATTCATGACAACCATGTCGGCGGGCAGACGGTGGGCAAAGGTGCCAACCTCACGCGCGGTTCCGCAGGCCGACGGCTGACCGGTCAGCGAGAAGGGCGAGTTTCCGGGCTCGGAAATCTTGCCCACCAGCAGGTGCACGTTGTACATCAACGAGTTCACCCACGACCCGCGGGTATGCTGGTTGAACCCCATGGTCCACAGGCTCATGACCTTGCGGTTCGGGTCGGCATATTGCTGGGCCAGACGCTCCAGCTTGTCCGCCGGAACACCGGACAGTTCTGAAGTGTATTCCAGCGTGTATTCCGATACCGCCTCGGCATATTCCTCAAAGCTGATCGGTTCCATCTTGCCGACATTGGGGTTCGCGGCCTCTTGTTGCAGCGGATGATTGTCGCGCAGGCCATAACCGATATCGGTGGCTGTTTTGGTGATATTGACGTGGTTCTTGACGAACTCTTCGTTCACCGCGCCATTCTGGATGATGTAATTGGCGATATAGTTCAGGATCGCCAGATCGGTCTGCGGGTTGAACACCATGCCATTGTCGGCCAGCTCGAACGAGCGGTGCTCGAAGGTCGACAGAACATGCACTTCGCATCCCGGCTTGGTCAGGCGCGTATCGGTCAGACGCGACCACAGGATCGGGTGCATCTCGGCCATGTTCGACCCCCACAGAACAAACGTATCCGCGTGCTCAAGGTCGTCATAGCAGCCCATAGGCTCGTCGATGCCGAAGGTGCGGATAAAGCCGACCACGGCCGACGCCATGCAGTGACGCGCGTTGGGGTCGATGTTGTTCGACCGGAACCCGGCCTTCATCATCTTGGCCGCCGCATAACCTTCCCAGACGGTCCACTGACCGGAACCGAACATGCCCACGCTGGTCGGGCCTTTCTTGGCCAGCGCCTCTTTCCACTTGGCAGCCATGACGTCAAAGGCTTCGTCCCAGCTGACCGGTTCAAACTCGCCATTCTTGTCATATTCGCCGTTGGTTTTGCGCAAAAGCGGCGTGGTCAGGCGGTCCTTGCCATACATAATCTTGGACAGGAAATAGCCCTTGATACAGTTCAGACCCCGGTTGACCGGCGCATCCGGGTCGCCCTGCGTTGCGACTACGCGGCCATCCTTGGTGCCCACCAGAACCGAACAGCCCGTACCGCAGAACCGGCAGGCGGCCTTGTCCCAGCGGATATCAGGCGCGGCGGCCTGAGCGCTGGCCGAACCAGCGGCCAGTGGGATGCCGGCAGCCGAGGCCGTGGCAGCCGCTGCGGACGCTTTCAGGAATGTACGACGGGATTCAGAGATGGTCATTGCATGGGCCTCCTGCTGGACGGTTGGCTTGGAGCATCAGGACGCGGAGCAGCCTCCGCGGGATCTTCGAAATGGTGATAGGTCAGCGACAATGAGATCACGCCGGGGATCTGGTGCAGATCCATGATGGTTTCCGAGGCCAGCCGGTCGGCTGTATCCTCGACAACCACGACGAACCGGCCATCCTCGGCCTCCGCATGAAGCTCGACGCCATCGGTGCCGGTTATCGCCGCGCGCGCGGCGTCGGTGTGATCGGGGGCGATGTGGACAAGACAGCCACAGATATTCATTGGGTCACCTCCGGGTGCAAAGGGGCGGGGCGGTGCATCGTGATGGCCCCGGCAGGGCACGCGGCAGAACATGTGCCGCATCCGATACAGGTTTCGGTTTCAAGCGCCGGTTCAGCCCGCCCGCCCAGTTGCAGGCGAAAGCGGATGGCTTCCTGTTCGCAAGTGTCCTGGCACAGGCGGCAGCTCACCCCGTTCATCGACAGACAGCTTGCGGCCTCGATCCGTGCGCGCCACGGCCACTCGGCCACACGCTCGGGCAACAGCGCCGGGGTCGGGCAAACCTCGGCACATGCACCGCATAAGGTGCAGCCGCCTGCGGAAAGATCCAGAACCGGAAAGCCGCTGTCGTCGAATGTGATGATGTCTTCCGGGCAGGCCCCGGCGCAGTCTTCACAGCCTGTGCACAGATCGGCAAAGCCTGTCACGCCCGCGCCCGGCGGTCGAATCGCATCAGGATCCTCCCGTAGGATACGTGCGCTCAGAAAAGCGCGTCTGCTGGTCAACTGGCTCATGGCTGGCGACTCGAGTGTGGATAGATTGGTTCGCGTCCTTACTTCCTAACTGCGCGAAGCAGCGCACGAATTGACCTATATCATGTTTTTCGCGAATATCATGTTCTTGGTGAATTTTCCTGACCCACCTGAGATTTGCGACCATGCGTCATACATTCAGCTCGACACGGGCCCTGGGAAAATGACTTAAGATTTCAGCGACTTGGCTTTCGGGCGCCGCGCATATCGCAGTAGACAGCCCATCTGCGATCACCGCGTCAGGGGCAGAAACCGAAACCGTTCTGTCCCGGTTTGCAGGCCCGTCCGGGGTGATGATGTGGCCCAAACCCTGTCCCAGCTGCGTCCCCAGCGACGATGATGTCGCGACCGCGCGGTCACGGAGCGCGACCCGTTTCAGAACCCGCTGGTCCGGCGCGGCCAACCCGGCTTTCCAAGGAGTGCCGTCGCTTCGTGCACCCAAGGCGGCAACCTCTCCCATATCGACCAGAACATCACGCAAGCCAAGGCCACGCAGCAGCGCAGCGATCCGATCCGTGATCGCTCCTTGGGCGATACCGTTCAGCGTCAGGGCCGACTGACCCGGCACCGGCAGTCGCACCGACGCGGCATCGAAAGACACCCGTTCCCAGCCCACAGCAGCGCGGGCGGCAGCCAGATCTTCGGGGCCAGCGCCTGTTGCCAAAGCATACCACAGGGGCTGAATGCTGGGGTCGAATGCGCCGCCGGATGCCTGATGCAGCGCACTGCTCAGGCTCAGCACATTCAACAGCTCAGGCGCGGGTTCGGTCAAAACACCGTCGCGGTTCAGGCGGCTCAGCTGTGACTGCGGACGGTACAGGCTGAAGATATCCTCCAGCCGGGTCACCTCACCCTCGACGGCGGCAATGATTGGTGCGGCCTCGGCATCTGTCAGCCCGACCAGCCGCAGGCTGGCGGCAGCCCCAAGGGCGGTGCCGCGCCAGTGCGTGTCAAAGGCCATGGCCGGGGAGGCCGCACAGGCGGCCGAAATGATTAGAAATCGGCGACGGGACAGGGCGGTCATACGGGGGTCTCCAACTTCAGATCAAGATCGACCGGGCCAAGCACTTCGGCATCAGGAATGTCGGGCAGGCGCATCGCGGTCCCGCCATAGGTATCCGCGAAAACCTGGGCATCGGCAGGATCGGCAAAAGGCACCACTTCGCGCGCGCCCATGCCGCCGGCCACATCGGCACCAACCACAAAAGTCGCACCATCCGCAGCGATCCAGTTCGAAATCCCCGGCTGCCGCCAGCTTGGCGCAACGCCCATATCGCTGACATAGATGGCCGTGATATCCGCATCGCGCTCGGGGCTTTTCAGATAGGCCACCATGTCCCGCACCTGTGCAAAGAAAAGCGGGGCCGGATAGCCTTCCAGATGAACCTGCCCCTTGGGGCCGCCATGCTCGGCGACATTCATCTGGCAGAAGTAGCTCAGCGCATCGGGTGTCAGATCGACCGGGTCGGGGGCCTCGGCCAGCTCTTCTTTGCAGGCCGCCAGTGCGAGCAATGCGATCAGGGCAAGACGTCTCATGGCTCAACCCTCCGGAAAGCCAGCCGGGCGAGGGCAAAGCCCAGCACCGGCCAGATCATCAGCGACGCGGGCGCGGCCCAGACCGGCAGGGCCTGTGCGGCCCCGGTCATGCCCGAAGCCATGGCCACGCCTTCCGTCGCGGCGATGTTCCACAAACGGAAAGCGTCGGCCGGGTTGGCCACCATCACCCATGGAAAGACGGATTGGGTGAAGGCGCCGCCCTTGTCCATGACGACAGCCCCCAACAGGCCCAGATCATAAAGGACGACAAATACCAGCCAAAGCCCGGCCGACAGACCCGCCGCCGCCGTGGCGCCCCTCGCCAAAGCGGACAGCAGGTATCCAAGCGCCAGAAACACGGCGCCCAGCAGGATCGAGGTCAGGACAAGTCGCACCAGCGCCATCAGGCTTTCCGGCCCCGCACCACCAAAGTACGCGGCTACCGCACCTGCGGTGCCAAAACCGACGGTCATGGCAAAGGCCAGCGCGGCCAGATGGGCGCAGAACTTGCCCAACAGGATTTCCCCGCGCCCGGCCGGATAGGACAGCAGCAGCGACAGGCTGCCCCGGTCCACATCGCCCGCGATGGCATCGAAGGAAATCATCAGCGCCAGCAAAGGCGCAAGATAGACCGACAACGTGGTCATCGACGCGACCGATACGGTCAGCATATCGACACCCAATGTGCCGGTGGGCGCACTGCCCGCAAAGGTCAGCGCCAAGGCGAACAGCACCATGATCAGCGTGGCAACCAACAGCCAGCGGTTGCGGCGCAGGATCAGCATTTCAGTTCGGGTGATGGCAAGGAAGCGGGTCATGTCCTCTCCTCCTGTGCATAGTGGCGATAAAGGTCCTCCAGCTTGGGCGGTGTCATTTCCACATCCGCCACCGCATCGCCCAACCCGGCGATCCGGCGCAGGGCCTCCATCTTGTCTTCGGGTGTGCAGAGCAGCTCAACGGACGCGCCGTTGATCCGGTTGCCGCCCAGTTCGGCGGCCAGGGCATCCGCATTGGCGCTGGCACGCACCTTCAGCCGGATCGGCAGCCCGGCCAGCGCCGAGAGATTGTTCAGCGTGTCATCGGCGACCATCCGACCCTTGCGCATGATGGCGATCCGGTCGGTGCGCGCCTCAACCTCGGTCAAAGCATGGCTGGCAATCAGCACGGCGGTACCCTGCGCGGCCAATTCATCAATGATGGCATAAAGGTCCTGCCGCGAGATCGGGTCCAGGCCGGATGTCGGCTCGTCTAGCAGCGCCACTTTCGGCTGTCCCAGCAGCACCTGCGCCAGCCCCAGACGTTGCCGCATCCCCTTGGAATAGGCCCCGATCCGGCGGTCCAATGCGTCGCTCAGACCAACGCGCTCCAACAGGCCGGGCACATCGGCTTTTGACCCGGACAGTTTTGTAAACAGCGTCAGCTGCTCGCGCCCCGTCAACGCTGGGTGAAACGAGACCGCCTCGGGCAGATACGCCGTATCCCGTCGAGCCTGCGCGCTGCCAGGGGTGGCGTCCCCGATCCGAATGGCCCCGTCCCGAATGGGCGTCAGGCCAAGGATGGACTTGATCAGGGTCGACTTTCCCGCGCCGTTATGGCCCAGCAGCGCCACGCGCTGACCGGGGGCAAGGGATAGGGTGATATCGTCAAGAACGCAGGTTTTCCCCCGGTTCTTGCTGACATGGTCAATTGACAGGGCCTTATCCGTCATGAGGCACCTTTTTCATAGCTGGGGGTTCAGGGGCTTGCATCAATGGGTTGCTGTCCATCACACCCCCCGGCAACAGTGCCGGGAAGGCTGATTGCGACCAGCGTACCAGCTGCACGGCAGGCGAGCCGAGCAGCAATTTGGCTGCGGGTTGGGTCCACAGCACATGGTCCATACTGTCATTGGGTCGATAGGGGACATCGGCGATGCCGTTGCCATCCACATCATAGGCGGCAAAATCGGACCAGTAGTTGCCGCGCCCGTCTTCGGACCACTCGACCCACTTGGTCGAGACATATTTCACCTGCGTCCGGTTGCCGATGAATGAATTGCCGACGATGCGGTTGCGTTCACTGCCAGCGGTAAAATGGATGCCGATGCCGCATCCCTCAAACCAGTTGTCGGTGAATTCGTTCTTGTTCGAGTTATAGAGGAAGGTGCATTTTTCCTTGGCACCTTTCACCACATTGCCGGTGATGACGCTCTTGTTGGCGTAATTCAGCATCACGCCATGTTCGCGGTCCCCGATCGAGACATTGTTGGCGACCCGCACATTGGTCGTGAACATCACCGCATAGCCCAGATCGTTGCCGATCGAGACATTGTCGCTGACGACCGAGTCGTCGGCATACATGTAGTGAACGGCAAACCGCAGATCGCGGAATAGGTTGCCGGTAAAGGTGTTCTTCTTGGACGAGTTCACAAAGATCCCGTCGCGGCCATAGCGGATGTCATTGCCTTCAACCACTGCACCCGGCGCGTTCCAGACATAGACACCATTGCCACGCGCGTTCATGTGGCGATCCTGTCGCCCTTCAATCCGGTTGCGTCGTACGATGCTGTCCTTCGCACCGTGTATGTCGATGCCGTAAAGATTGCCCAGCAGCACGTTATCCTCGACCACCGGCGCGCGCGCCGTCTTGGTCAGCTGGATGCCGCTGTCGATCCCGTCATGATCCGAGCCTGATCCGATCACCGTAAGCCCGCGCAGGGTCACGCCCGGCCCGGTCACTGTGATCACGCTGCCTTGGCCTTGTCCGTCGATGGTGGCCTGTCCCAGCCCGTCGAGGGTCACGGGCCGGTCCAGAACCAACTGCTCGACGTAATCGCCGGGGCTCAGGCGAAGGGTGTCCCCATCCGCCGCCTGCGCCAGTATCTCGTTGATGGCCCCCGCCCGGTTGGGCACATCCCAGTCCGCCGCCCAAAGGGGCGAGCCGAGCAGGAGCGGTATGAGCAGGGGCCAACGCATGTTTATGCGCTCCGCGGCTCAACAAACATCCGGCCGCGCATCTCCATGTGCAGCGCGTGGCAGAACCACTGGCAATAGAACCAGTGCACGCCCGGACGGTCAGCAATGAACGTGACCGAGGCCGTGGCCTGCGGTGCAACTTCCATCGCGATACCGAAGTTCGACAGGCAGAAGCCGTGGGTCACATCGTCCACATCATCCAGGTTGGTGACATAAACGGTCACTTCGTCACCCTGTTTGACGGTGAACTTCTCCATGCTGAACACGGGCGCGGTCGAGGTCATGTAGACCCGCACCTTGTTGCCGTCCCGGATCGGTTCCTCGGCACCTTCGTCCAGATCGACGCCGTCAGCGGCAGCCTGCGCGCGCGCCTCTTCCCACATTGGGTCGTTGCGGTCCCAGACATTCACCGGGTTCACCTTGGACCGGTGAACAATGATCGAGTCATGCGGCTCGGCAAAGGTCGGACCGTCATGGACCACCTTCATCTTGTCGCCGGAAATATCGATCAGCTGCTCATTTTCGGGCTTCAGCGGGCCTACGTTCAGGAAGCGGTCTTTCGAAAACTTGTTCATCGAAATCAGCCACTTGCCATCTGCTTCGGCAGTTTCACCCATCGAGGTCGAGTTGTGGCCCGGCTGGTAATGCACGTCGACCTTGTCGATGATCGGGTCAACATCAGCACCCGCATAGGCCTCGATCGCCTTGGCGATGTCCCACTTCACCACCTGGCTGTCCAGGAACAGGGTGGTATAGGCGTTGCCCTTGCCGTCGAACGCCGTGTGAAGCGGGCCAAGACCCAGCTGCGGCTCGGCGACAACAGCGGAACGCGGATCGGCGTTTTCGCTGAACAGCGCATCGACCTTTTCCACATCGATTACGGACACGGTCGGCGACAGCTTGCCGTTGATCATGATGTGTTTCTTGTCAGGCGCAGCGTTCACACCGTGTGGCGAGTTCGGGATCGGGATGTACCGGGTCAGGTTTCCACCCGCCTCTTTACGCCCGTCCACGACCTTGACGCCGTTCAGTTCCTGATAGTTCCCGGCCGCTACGGCCTCTTCGATACCTTTGAGGTTGAACACGACCACATGGTCCAGCTCGTTCTCGGTCATCTCGGCCAGGTTCATACCCATTTCCGAGTTATACGAGGTCGAGAAGGCGTATTTGCCCTGATAGTCGCAGTCGGTGTTATCGAGGTTACCCGACACCATCACCTGCCATGCAACTTCCATGGTGTCGCCGTCGATGGCAGTAAAGATGTTCACATATTGTGACGGATCATCAAGGATCTGGCCGTCATTGACCAGCGGGGCCTCGTGCTCACCATTGGCAAAGACATAGCCGGTGCGCGGGAATTTCTGCGGACGCAGGCCGTGGATGTCATGCGCGTTCGGGATCTCGATGATCTTGTCGCATTTCATCACGTCACAGCGCACACGGGCCACGCGGGTGTTGGCCTTGTCGTTCATGAACAGATAACGGCCATCATAGGTGCCGTCGGTGAACGACATATGCGGGTGGTGCAGGTCGCCGTTGTCATAGGTGACCTTGCCGTTTGCAGCCAGGAACTCCTTGGTTTCAGGCAGCAGGCCCTCGGTCAGAACCTTCAGCGACTCGTTGGTCTGGCCCCAGCCCGTGGCCGAGCAGCGGTTGAACACCGGCACCCGCATCAGCTCGCGCATGGACGGCACGCCTAGAATGCGCAGTTCGCCGGTCTGGCCCGACGACCAGAAGCCGTAATATTCGTCCAGCTCGCCCGGCTCCAGATGCTGCTTGGCGGCAGCGCTGGCCTCTTTCGCGGTCATCAGGGTCGATCCCAGACCGGTCCCGGCGATGACGGCACCGGTGGCAGTGGCCCCCAGCATACCGCGGCGCGTGATGTTCAGTTTGTTTTCTTGGTCCGACATGGTCGTTCCTCCTTTTAGGAAACGGTTTTCGGTTTGGCGTTTGGATGGTTCGCCGGTGGTTGCCCGAGGGGGGTCTTAGGTGTGACCGACCCGGTCTTGGCCCGCCGTTTCAGTTGGCGGATAACGACGGGACATTTGTCCTCGGACTGATAGAGCACCTGACAATGCAGGCAGGTGACGCACTCGTTCGGATTGATCTCACCGGTGGGGTGGATCGCCTGAACGGGGCATTCATTGGCGCAGGTCTGACAGGGCGTGCCACAATCGTTGTAGCGGCGCAGCCAGTCGAACATGCGGATACGGGCAGGGATCGCCAGCGCTCCGCCCAGCGGGCAAAGATAGCGGCAATAGAACCGTTCGATGAACAGCCCGATCCCCAGCAGGACCAGCGCAAAGACCACAAACGGCCAGTCGCGCATGAATTTCAGAATGATCGCGGTCTTGAACGGCTCGATCTCGGCATATTGCTCGGCCAGCGGGATCGACACGAAACTCAGACCAAAAAGACCCAAAAAGATCATGTATTTCGCAGGCCAGAGCCGCTCGTTCAGACCCCAGGGCAAAGTCCATTGCGGCACTTTAAACGCCCGTGCGATCTTATTGGTCAGCTCCTGAAGCGCGCCAAACGGGCACAGCCAGCCGCAATAGGCTCCGCGACCCCAGAACAACAGGGCGGCGGCCACGGCAAACCACTGGATAAAGACCAGCGGATCCAGCAGGAACGCGTCCCACGAGAACCCCGTGCGTAAACTGCCCGCCAGCGCCATCAGGTTCACCACGCTCAGCTGCGCGTTGGCATACCAGCCGATGAAGAACAGGGTCATCGTCAGGTACCCGATGCGGAACCAGTAAAAGACGCGCGCATTCATCGTGGCGTGGAACTGGAAGAAGAACGTCGCCGTCAACACCAGCAGCATGACACCAAGCCCGGCGATCTCGACGGTGCGATCCTTCCAGATACGCTGCCACAGGGCGGCCTTGGCGGCCGCTTCGCCCGTTGCATCATCCACGACCGATGGCGCGGTGACGGGCAACAGGTACTGTTCAGGCAGTTTGTATCCCAGATCGAAGGTCAGAAAGGTCTTTTCAACCGCCCCGACGGCACGCTGCACCAGCAATTGCAGGCGGAACGGCTCGGCCGGGTCAAACTCGGCATCAGCCGGGATCTTGAAGATATCCAGTTCGGTAAAGCTGGGGGCATCTGGCGCGGCAACCTCACCCAGACGGCGCTGCTGCTTGTCAAAGAACCGCACCGAGCTGTCGCCCTGGATCAGCTGAATCCGGTCAAATATCCCACCCCGGACATAGCCCGATCCCTTGAAGCTATAGGCCCCCCGGCCCAGAACCAGAATGGCCTGTTCGCCTTCGTTCAGCCAGTTGGTCAGGTTCCGGTATTCGGCCTCACCCAGCAGTGACTTGCCGATCGACGGGACCGAAACCAGCGCCATATGCATGTCGATGAAGGTGTCATCCGGCTCGCCCGGTTCGGGTCGCTTGATCGCGCGCTGATCCCCTGTGGCTTCAAAGGCGGCATTGACCTGCCCGACATCCAGCGTCATCCGCCGGACCGAGCCGTCTCCCGACAATGTGGTCCAGTCGTAAATGGCATCCTGCGCCATATCGACTTCGCGTTGCGGACCTCCAGCTTGTACCGGAGACAATCCACCCAGCCCCAGCGCGCGGGCCACTTTGATCCCGCCGCGCACAAGGCTGTCATCGATCACCATGATCGTCACGGTCGCGCCCGAGATAATGTCGAGATCATGCCCCTCACCCCCGGTCTCGGCCTCTCGTTTCAGGTCAAGGCCCGCATAGCCTTCGGTCAGTTCGACCATGCGGGAATTGGGAATGCCGATCAGCACGATGGGTTCGGAATGCTTGACCAGCTGAACGCCGGTCAGAACAGCGTCCGCATCAATGGCGGCAACCACGTGAATGGGTTTGCCGGAATAGCCGGTCGTGCCGACAAAGTCCGAAGTCAGAAAGGCCCATGCGATCGTCTCGCCACCCCGAAGGACCGGGGCAACCTTAACGTCGCTACGTGCCGGGCCAAACGCGTCGGCACCCGGGGCCAGGTCAGCCGGATCAATGTCGGGAAGAAAGCTGGCAAGACTGTCGGCGCGTGCACTGATTGCAACACTGCAGGACAGAACGAGGGCCAGAAGGAAATGGATTGCGCGACTTACGACCACGGCGCACCTCCGATCAATTGGGTAGACGCCATGGACGCGCGCGGGGCGCGTTCAGATTCTTCTCGGGTCGCAAACGGGGGTCCCCGGGTTTCGGGCCACAGGTGTTTGGGGCTGTACAAAATGCACTGCTCCCCATGTTCAATGCGTACATTTTGAACATTTCCGACGCTTGCGGACAGCAAAGCGCCCGGCATCGGTGCTGACGTCGTCACCACACAAAGCGCACAGTCCGCGCATTTTGGGCAGGGCGCGGTTGGATCGTCGTCCCCTTCTTCAAGGTCAACTTGGACCCAGACCGCGCCCGCCTCCGAGCAGATCTCCACCCACATGCTCTCACCGGGACTCGCCAGCACCGGACCAAGCATTTGCAAAAGCAACAGGAAAATGCCCACCAAACCACACACCGCACGGGACACGCGATCAAACAAGCTATGCGAGGGGTGGAAGGTGGGCATTGAGAATCCAACTCGGCGTTCTTTCCCGAACCCTATGGGATTCTGTTAGGCGGAGACTTGACTTAGATCAGGTGCTCGCGAATTTGCAGCTACCCGTCAGCTTCATCCATCAACCCTCGAACCCAGCGCCCGGCCAACCATGTCGCCGGAATGCCCAACGGGATTGACCACAGAATCGCCGGAACCGGTTTTATCGCTGAGAATCCGGCACTGTGCAGGATCAGCCCGGCCAGAAACAGGTTGATAGCCACGGTCAACATGGTGGCTGGATAAAGCAGAATGGCCAGTTTCCAGACCGGCCATTTGCCCTCAGTGGCTGGTGCCTTCCGAGAAGGTGATTTTGTTCCAGACATTGTACTTCCCAGATGGTTTACGCATCGGCAGGCGGCGCACTTCTTCCAGCGTCTGCGCGTCATAAACGATCACCGCGCCGTCATCTTCCCAGATCGACACAAGCGCGTGGCGGCCATCCTTTGTGAACTCTACATGTGCCACGGTCTTGCCCGGGGCAGGGCGCAAAGTCTTTATGATTTCAAGGCTTTGCTTGTCGATCACATGCATGGCATCCTTGTTGGGACCAAAGAAGACATCGGCCCAGACGAAAGGCGAATTCTCGTGGCTCCGCATGAAGAATCCCGGCCCTTCGGTCTTGATCCGCTTGACGGTTTCCCAAGTCCCCATGTCGATCACCGACACCGTGCCGTCAGTCAGATGCGGCGTGGCCATAACGGTCGTATCGCCATGCTTCCACGTAATCCCCGAGCCTAGATGCGGCATCCCCGGCAAGTCCAGATCGGCCACCTTGTGCCCAATAACAAGGTCGATCACCTGTCCGCCCTTGCCATCGCGCGCGGCACCCATGACGTATTCATAGCTCTGATCGAAAAAGAAATCGTCCAGATAGTCGGGCGTTGTGATCTTGCGCACCGGGAAAGGATCGGGGTTCTTGAACTGCCCTTCGATGCGAAAGTCGTGACCCAGCCCGGATTGCGGCGGGTTGGCTCCGTAGAAGACCTCCCAGATCTCGGGAACATCCTTGAGCGCCAGAACAAAGCTCTCACGCGGGGGGGCCTGATACACCGCGGATACGCGGCTGGATTTTCCCGCTTTTCCTTTGATCGCAATGACTTTTGCCACCGACAGGTCTTCGGTCGACAGCAAGGTCAGACTGTTGGGCAAATAATTCGCAACGGCCAGCCACTTGCCGTCGCCGGACATTGCGATGTTACGGCTGTTAAGCCCTGCCCGTACGCGCCCCACCTGTTGCAGGGCCCAGATGTCGTATTTCTGAACCCAGCCATCCCGGGACATGATGAATACGTAACGCCCGTCCGGGCTGAACTTCGGCCCGCCGTGAACCGCGAAGGGTGTCTCGAACCGGTCCAGAACCTCAAACGTGTCACCGTCCAGCACACTGACATGATGATCCCCGGTTTCGACCACCAGGGTGATGTTCATCGGGTCACTTGACCACACTGGCGCCTCAACGGGGATGTAACCGTCATCCAGCGTGCGGCTGTTCATGATATGGGCCTCGCCCCATTCGGGGTCGGTTTCCAGCGGTGATTTTAGCCAGCCGGCCAGCTCTTCAATCTGCAAAGCGTCAAGTTCGTGCGAGAAAGCAGGCATTTGCGTCGCCGCGCGCCCTTCGGCTATTACCGCTGCGATGCGGGGCCCGCGCATGCGCTGGAGCGTCTCGGGGATCAAGGCCGGGCCGACGCCGCCCAAGCGGTTTTCACCGTGGCAGGACGCACAATGTTCAGCATAATCCGTTGGTGCATCCGCCCAGGCACCACTAGCGCCCAGCACAGAACACATCAACACGAGCTTCATCTTTTCAAAAATACTCCCGCCGGAGGCCCCCTTAGGTGTCTCTGGCGCCCATGTCGAAGGCTCAGAGCAGACGGAACTAAAAGAATTGATGCGCCGGATCATGGCTTTTCCCCCGGAACGGCGTAACCTGCAGACGCTCGCCTGCGTCGTCAACACCGATTTCTTCGTTTGTCAGGTAACAGGCCGGATCTTCGGCCCAGGGATCACCGGTCAGTTGCAGGGCTCGGATGCGGGTGTTGCCACCGCAGACATCCTTTAGCTCGCAAGCCCCACAGCGCCCCTTAAGGGGGCGCGGACGCGTGCGCAGCATGGCCAGCATCGGATCATCGCTGGTCCAAAGCTCGGAAAACGATGTCGTCTTAACGTTGCCTACTGTGTAATCGGACCAGTACGTGTCAGGATGGACCCGGCCCAGATTATCGATATTGGCCACGCCCAAACCGCTGGAATTTCCTCCCCAAGCGGCCAGATGCTCACGGACATGCGCGGCCTTGTCAGCGTCGAAATGCGCACGAATCCAGTTCAGGAAATAACCCGCATCTGCGTCATTGTTGCCGGTCACGATATCCAGCGGGCGACCGCCCGAGGCAGCCTCCCACGCGCGCTCCAACAGCAGATCCATTCCCTTGCGGGTGCGCTGATGTTCGGCATCCTCGCCGCGGTTCTTGTCACCGCGCCCGGCATAAACCAGATGCGAAAGGTAGAACTTGTCGACGCCCTCGTCGTCGCATAGCTGAAGCAGGTCCGGCAGGTGATGCTGCGTGCCTTCGGTCAGGCAAAACCGCAAGCCAACCTTGATGCCGCGCCTCTTGCATTCACGCACACCGCGCAGGGCGTCTGCAAAAGCCCCTTCAACACCGCGGAACCAGTCATTCGTGGCCCCGATCCCATCCAACGAGATGCCAACATAGTTGAATCCGACATCGGCAATCATGTCGGCGGTCTCATCATGAATTCGTGTCCCGTTGGTCGACAGCGCCAGCATCGGCACAAGGTTTCGGGCACGTTTGGCAATGTCGAAGAAATCGAACCTGTCCAGTGGTTCCCCACCCGAGAGGATCAGGGCCGGGACGCGAAACTGGCCCAGATCCTCAAGGGTTACCATGGCTTGCTCGTGGCTGAGCTCGCCCGGGAACGCAACATCCGCCGAGACGGTATAGCAATGACGGCACTTCAGATTGCAGCGCCGCGTCAGGTTCCAGATCACCACCGGCTTCACAGGGCCGGGGCGGCGTTTTCGCACGGGGGTCGGTTTGACCAGCTGGTGCATGTATTCGGTCAGGCGAAACATCGTCTCAGCCTTTCTTTTTCAGGCGCAAACCGGTCTTTTTCAGGATGCGCGTGGAATAGAGGATATCCTTGGCCCGGCAGGCGTCACCCAAGATCGCAGTGATCTGGGCGCGTTTTTCCTCGACTTCATCCCGATCCGAACCGTGAACCATGGCAAACAGGTTATAGGGCCAGTCGGGCAAGGCGCGCGGGCGTTCATAGCAATGGGTGACAAAGGGTAGGGCACCGATCTGAGCGCCCAATTCGGCGATGCGGTCATCTTCGACATCCCAGACAGTCATGCCGTTCGAGGTCATTCCCAGCTTGTAGTGGTTAGGGGCGGCCGCGATGCGTCGGATTACGCCGCGCGCTTTGAGGGCTGACAGCCTCTCAAGCAGGTCGGCTTCCTGCATCCCCAGATCATCAGCAACTTGAGCATATGGGGCGGAAACCAGAGGCAATCCGCCCTGTATTGCTTGGATAATCTGTCTGTCTGTTGCGTCGATCATGCCGCCACCCGAAAGCCGATGTAGAATTCCTGAAGTTTGGGGAAACAAAGAACCTCGATCCCCGTTTCCCGTTCGATTGCAACTGCCGCGGCCTCGATCCCTTCGGGCGTTTCCGTGGCCAAAACGAACCACATGTTCAGCCGGTGCGTGCGTTCATAATTATGGGCGACCTCGGGATGTGCATTGACTTTGGTCAGGACCGCTTCGAATTCCCCAGCCGGAACGGCCATCGCACAGAGGCAAAAGGCACCGCCCATCGCTGCGGCATCGAAAAACGGCCCAAAACGTGTGATGACACGGGACTCTTTCATGCGTGTCAGGCGTGCCAGTAATTCGGCCTCGGTCAGGCCAAGTTCTTTGGCGACTGTTGCGTAAGGATGTGAAACCAGTGGCAGATCGTCCTGCATACGGTTCAGAATCGCACGGTCGGTTTGGTCCAGCGTCATGCGGCGACCTCCTTGGTTTGAATCAGCGCACCGGTCTGCTTGAAGCAGCGGGTTGAGAACAGAACCTTGTTCCGTGCACCCGTCAGTTCGGGCAAGGCCGTCGCACGGGCCAGTACGTCCAATGCTTCGCTGCGGGACCGCGCGTGGATCATGGAATACAGGCGATATGGCCACACACCGGGCACCGGGTTGCGCTCGTAACACAATGTCACACCGGGGAAAGCCGCCAAAGCGGGGCCGGCTGTGTCGATCTGCTCTGCTGGCAAGTCCCAGACAACCATCGCATTGGCGGACCAGCCAAGAGCCCGGTGACGTACGATGACGCCCAGCCGCGAAATGATACCGGCAGTATGCAACGCGATGACTCGCGCCATCACATCATCAACGTCCCGGTTCAGTGAATGTGCCAAATCTGCATAAGGTTCGGCGACCAGAGACAAACCCGAGCTCAGCGTCTGCAGCAGACACCGATCACCCTCGCGCATCGCAGACGCATCCACCTGACGTGCTGTGGGCACGGTTTTGACCCCGCCGATCATGCGGAACCCGAGATCAACGTTGAAAGGGCGCACCAGCCGCAAATCCAGAACACGCAGCCCGGTGACCCGGCTGATCCGTGTGAGGGTATCATCCACATGTGCCCGATCAGGGCCGGTTGCGACGAACCAGAGGTTCCAGGCGTCCTCGCGCTGATAATTGTGGTTTACACCCGGTTCGGCGTCGATCAGGGCGGCGACCTCCTCCAGCCGCTCCTCCGGGACGGAGACTGCCGCCAGCGTACTGGCCGTCACCACGCCGGGTGTAATGGTTGCGCCAACCCGCGTGATGCGGCCCGTGGTGCGCATTCTGGTCAGGCGGTGGATGACTTCGCTTTCGTCAAGCCCAACTGCGTTTCCAAGAACCTGAAACGGGCGTTCGATTACCGGGAAATCGCGCTGAAATTCATCCAGTAAGCGACGGTCGATCGGGTCTGTAATGTGTTGCATGACTTACAGACCCGTTTTGTGCGCACGCGCGGTAAAGAAGATGCCGGACGGGCTTTCGGCCTCGATCTCACGCAGTTTTTCGAAACTACGCGTGTCATAAACCATGACCTTGTTCGCATCGCGCACACTGATCCAGACTTCGTGCCCGCGTGGTGTGAACTCCATGTGCAAAACGGCCGGGCCGGGCTTGAACTCGTGAATTATCTGTTTGCTGACAGTATCGATGACCTGAATGGTATCGTTCAGCGGGTGGGCAAAGTTAACCCACACCTGTCGCCCGTCCGGGCGGGCCATGGCAAAGACCGGCTGTCCGTGGGTTTGTGTGCGTCCGGTCTCGGTCAGAGTGGCGGCGTCTACCCACAAAACCTCATGGTGGCCAACGGCGGGCAAGACGAATTCGGACCCTGTCAGCG
Organism: Ruegeria sp. AG7; assembly: GCF_056541545.1. NCBI lineage: Bacteria > Pseudomonadati > Pseudomonadota > Alphaproteobacteria > Rhodobacterales > Roseobacteraceae > Ruegeria > Ruegeria sp. AG7. Next base: position 14,541 of record NZ_JBQFYP010000018.1, on the reverse strand, counting down.
CCCAACCTTCCAGATGGGGCATCTTGTAGACCGGCATTTCCTCCTGACCACGGCCATAGCCGGGCAGAACGCGGATCGGTTCCGGGTTGTCGGACCACAGGTCAAGCGCGGTCAGGCCATCCTCGCCAAACAGGCCGGCGATATAGGTGCGGCCATTGGCAGTGATCAGCGCGTCATAGGGGTTCTTGCCGATATCGGTGATCCTGGTGATCTCAGGCGCCCCCTGTGCAAAATCCGCGATCCATGTTTCGCCCGTGTCCCACATGGTGAAAACGAAGCGGCGGCCCGGCGCGTCGACCAGACCAATCGTTTTGCTGCCAGTGGGAATGTCAGCCACCATCTCCAGCGTTTGCGCATCAAACACGCGCACACCGCCGGGTTCGTAATTCGATACCGCCACAAGCGTACCATCGTCCGAGATCGCGCCGCCAATGGCGTTTCCGGACTGCACAACGCGGTTCACGATCTGGCGGGTGACAATGTCAACCTTGGTCAGGCCACCGTCGCGGCCAAAGACATAAGCAAAACGTTCATCCGGTGAATAGACCAACGAGGCGTGGGACAAGTCGCCCAATCCTTCTATCCGGGCCAGAGCGGCACGGTCGGACTGGTCCACCAACAGGACCGATCCGCTGGCACGTTCGATCACCAGCCCAAGGTCTCCTGTCGCCATCGGCTCGGCCTGGGCCGCGGTCATCATCAATGTCGCCGCAAGGCTGAGGATAAGGTATTTCATCGTGCCTCCTGTTCCAGCAGGTATCGGGCAATCCATTCGGCCTCTTCTTCGCTGATCAGAGGCCGCCACGGGGGCATCGCCGTATCGGGGATGCCGTCAAGGATGACGCCGGTCAAAACCTCGGCGTCATAATGCTCCAGTGTTTTCGAGCGCAGATCGGGCCCCAGGCCGCCTTTCAGCGACAGCCCATGGCACGAACCGCAATCCTGATGCACAAGTCTTTTCAGTGCGTTGGGATCAATAACATCGGCAGCAAAGGCGGACGTTGCAGCCAGAACCGCAGTTGTCAGAAAGGTTCGGGCGACCCACCCCGTGCGGCCAGGCACATTTCTGTTCGGCGCGGGGCACGGCACATGTTTTCTGCACCCCAGCTTAGCCATGGGCCCGTTCCAGAATGTCCGCCACGGGCTGTTCGGCATAAAGTGAAACAACCTTGCCGATGATGAAAAGCGTTGGCGCCTTCAGCCCGGAGGTGCGCACGTCGTTGGCCAATTGGTCCAGCCGTGAAACCAGGCGGCTTTCATCAGGTGTCGTTGCATTTCCGATGGCCAGAACCGGCGTCGATCCCGGCAGGTTTTCGGTCATCAGTCCCATGGCGATCTGGCCGATGTTGGCCACTCCCATATAGACCACCAGCGTCGTGTCTGGGTCGGCCAAGCGTTTCCAGTCCAGATCCAGCACTTTGTCTGCCTGCCGGTGTCCGGTGACATATTGAACCGAGGTGGCCAGACCGCGATGGGTCAGCGGCACGCCGGTCGAGCAGGACGCGCCCTGCGCCGCCGTTATCCCCGGTGCGTATTCGACCGCCACGCCATGGGCCATCAGATAAGCGGCTTCTTCCGAGCCGCGGCCAAAGATCATCGGATCGCCACCTTTCAGACGGGCGACCGTGTGACCTGCGCTGGCCTCTTCCAGAAGGATTTCGTTGATCCGGTCCTGTGGGACGGTGTGGCATTTGGGCGCTTTCCCAACAGGGATCAGCCGCGCGCCTTCGGCGTGCAGATTCAGGATGTCGGCAGACACCAGTCTGTCATAGACCACCACATCTGCTTCCTGCAGCATTCGCAGGGCACGCAGCGTCATTAGTTCAGGGTCGCCGGGGCCTGCACCTATCAGAAAAACCTTACCGCTCATGTTCAAACTCGCTGGGTCTGAATGTCTTCGAAACCCGGGGTTTCCTGCGCGAGTCCAATGCTTTTGCGGGACGTTGCTGGGTAGGCCGGGCGTGTCATGAGGGCAGATTGGCGCAATCGAAAACCAACCTCCTTGACATAAGTTAAGGAGCGCGGGATTTGCGCCCGCGCTCCGTTTTCAGCCTGTAGGAATAGCTCAGATCAGGGCTCGACAGTGATCATCCCGATCATGTTCTGTGTCTCCCAATGGGGCCCGCAGAGATAATCCTGAGGGCCCGGTGTCAGGAAGGTTATTTCAACCGTTTCTTCCGGGAACAGCCGGTCGCTTTCGGGTTCGCTGCCATCTTTGAGCAACACACTGTGGCTGGTGCGCTTGTCGACGTTCACCCATCGGACAGTTGTACCTGCCTTTACGGTCAGTTCGAACGGGCAGAAATTGTAGTTGTACATCAAAACCACCTTGGCGTCCTCGACCGAGGCCGAGGGGTGTCCGAACAGCTCGACATAACGCTCTTCGGCTTCAGCACAGATTTCGGCGGTTTCATCTGACCAGGCTGGCGCGGCAAGAAGCAGCAGCGCGGGAAGAAGGCGGTGGGGTTTCATGGTCCATGTCTCCTTTCCAAGGTGTTTTGGGGCCGGGTGAACCGGCCCCAAACTGTTATTGCTTGACCACGTTGATAAGCGCGCTGTCATCATCCAGCGCAAGGCTGGTGTTCAGCGTCACGTGATGGAACCTTGCGTTGGCGAAATCGTCATGAATGGCAAAACCGACGGTATAGGTCCGGCCTGCCTCCAGTGGAATGTCGCCCGGCGCGCCCGAGTTCAGCGGACGTGTGAAGACAACAGTCCACACGCCACCTGACAGGTTTGCCGAGGCCGCGATCTCACCATCATTGACCACACGCTGTTCCAGCAGATAGCCATTTGTAGCGCTGCCGTCCGCGTAGACACGCATCAGGTCAAGATAGGTGCCATCAGCCAGATACTGTTCGATCTGTTCTGCGGCCTGCAACTTGTCCCAACCGCCCAAAGCCTTGCCGCCCCTGCCTTTGATTTCGATCTCGGTGCGGCTTTCGCTGAGGTACTTGGTCACGGTGTCCTGAGCGGTCAGGCGACCGGAAACATCCCCGTTTGCGGCAATTGCATCCGCCTCAGGCGCAAAGGGCATATAGGTGTTGTCGGCGTGGCACGACGCCCAGCACCCGACCTGATCGCCCAGCTCGATGCCGGTTCCGGTGATCATCATTGCGACCTTGATTTGGTTTTCGGGGTCCATTTTGCCGCCATCAACAAACGGAGCAGGGTTGTGCCCTGAATCCGGCCATTGCAGACGGATGTACAGGTTTTCGTCATCATGTGCTGCCTGAACGGTTGCGTCGATCACACCGCGTTTGCCGGGGATCGGAGTGGGTTCCAGCTCGCCACCGGCAACGATCTTGTTACCAATCGCATCCAGTTCCTTGGCATGACAGGTCGAACATTGATCGCCACCTTTGGTCAGCGGACGGGCCCCGCCATGGGTTTTTCCGTTCTGCACCCATTCAAAGGACGCCTGGCCTGGATAGAACAGTTTCAGTTCCGCACTGGCCACCGCATTCCATTCGATGTTGCCACCGACATCGCGGCTTTCACTGCCGGCAGGTGTTGTCGAACCATCGGTTGCAGCCGTTGCCCGCTCTTCCGCGACAGCCGCGTCAACTGCTGCCGCAATCTGGGCCTGAACGGCCTCCTGCTGGGCTTTCTTTGCAGCTTTCTCAGCCTCGGCCTCGGCAGCTTCCTTGGCTTCGATCCGCTCAAGACTGGCAAGGTATTCTGGCGGTATTTGTCGGATGAAGGCCGGATTTGGCGCCTCAAGCTCCTCCAGATACTCGTCGGTTGCGCGGTCTCGGATGTTCGAGTGGGCAATGCCCTTGTGGCAGTCGATACAGGTCTGACCGGTTTCCATTGCGTTCAGGTGCTGCTGACGCGCACGGGGACGCTGGAATTCGGGCATCATCGATTCAAAGTCATGGCAGTTTCGACATTCACGCGAGTCCGTCGATTTCATCCTCTCCCACTCATTCATGGCAAGATGAATGCGCTTGGCTTCGAATTTCTCGCGGGTGTTGATGGTGCCGACCATTTTTCCATAAAGCTCTTTCGAGGCTTTTATTTTTCGAATGATCTTATGGGTCCAGTCCTTGGGCACGTGACAGTCCGAGCAGACCGCACCAACGCCCGACCGGTTCACGTCGTGGATCGTGCCCTGGTATTCCGCATAAACAAAATCCCGCATCTCGTGGCACGAGACACAGAATTCCTTGGTATTCGTGGCTTCCATGGCGGTGTTGAACCCACCCCAGAAGATGATGCCGGCGGCGAAAGCCGCAGCAATACCGGCCACGGGCATTCCCCACAGGAAATACCGGCGCCAGATCGGTTTTTTCTTATCCGGTTCGGAAGTCATATCCGGGCTCCGTTTTGGCTGTCTTGTCTGGCCTTAGGTGGCAGGCCGGTGAGTTTGGCGGATCTGTCAAACGAGGAAAGGGCGGGCGAGGGGCCCGCCCTTTCCGGTTTAGGTTGCGAACCCGTCAGGTGACGTGGTTCGACCGGTTGTAGACATTGAATTTGCCGGTCGGGGCGTAAAGTCCGTCAATCCGACCGATCTCTTCCAATGTCTTGGCGTCGAAGATCACAATCTGACCGTTGGGTTCCTTCGAGTCCGACAGGTTCCACTTGGAAACCCAGACCTCGGTGCCATCGGCGTTGAATTCGAAGTGAACAGCGGCACTGCCTTCGTCTTCGGTGATCTGGATGGTTTTCACGATCTCGCCGGTCTCTTTCGAGATGACCTGAACCGATTGCTGAATTTCCGGCTCGGGGTGTTTGGTCTGATCAGCCCAGATGTAATCCGAGTTCGGGTGGGTGCGGACAAACAGGCCGGGGCCGTCGGTTTCCACCTCGTAACAGGTTTTCCAGGCCTGATCCGGATGACCTTCTGGGTCGTTGCCCCAGACTGTCACGGTACCGACACCCAGGTGGGTTGTGCCCGCCACAGGTCCGCAGTTTGGGTCAATCCAGTTCGCGCCCGGGCCGGGGTGCGGCAGGGCAGCGGTGTCGATCATCGCCTCAAGCTTATGCGTTTCAGTATCGACAACGACCATCTTGTTCGATGCGTTAGCCGCGATTTGGAAGTACCGGCCTGTCGGGTCGAAGAACCCGTCATGCAGGAATTTGGCCGAGTTGATCTTGTCGATCCGCAAGTTGTCGAGGTCGGTGTAGTCAACCTGCCAGAGCTGCCCCAGCTCTTTCACGGCAACGATCCAGGTGGGTTCGTTCGGCGTGGTGTAGATAGCGGCCACACGGGCTTCTTCCACATACTCGCCATCTACGTTGGTGCCACGGGTCGATACGACTTTGACCGGCTCCATGGTCTGCGCGTCAACGATTGCAAAGTGAGGCGGCCAGTACCCACCGCCGATGACGTATTTGCCGTCACCGGACACGGCGACATCGCGCGCGTCATAGGCGATCTTGACTTCCGAAACCAGCATCTTGTCCGGCGTTTGCCAGAGGTCGATCTTGGTCATCTTGCCGTCACGGCCCATTGTATACCAGAAACGGCCCGGCGTTTCGGGTTCGGTGATGTTGTGATGCTCCGAAGCCTTCAGGACGTGCACGGCATAGCCGGTCGGAATATGCGTCAGCACTTCTTTCGTGTCGCCGTCAATGACTGCAACCTTGCCGACGTCACGTTCAATGACGACAAAGAAGTTTTCCCAGTTGCGGCCGTGCAGCGGTTCGGTCGGATAGTCCGCTTCTTCGACGTAGACCTTGCGGGTTGCCTTCATCTGTTCCAGCGACATTTCAGGCGGCTTTGGGGCCTCCATCATGATGTATGTCGCCATATCCTTGATTTCCTGCTCAGACATGATGTCCGAGAAGTTGTTCATCCCGCCTTCAGTTCCCCAGGCGATGATTTTCTCAAGGCGTTCCTGACCCAGTTTCAGGGTGCCGCCTTCGGTTACGGTGCCGTCGGCTGCGGTCTTCTTCCAATGCGGTTCCAGGTTTTTACCGGTAGCGCCTTTGCGCAAAACCCCGTGGCAGCCTGCACATTGTTCAAAGTACAGTTGTTTCGAAGCTTCAAAGGCTTCGTCGCTAAGTGTTGGCTCGTCGGCAAAAGCTGGAGCAGCGACGCTGCCCAACAACATTGCCAATCCGACCCCAAAAGCGCGGCCGGTCTTGTTGTAGCTGATTCCAAGTGACATGATCACTCTCCATTTGCGTGGTGAGGCAATGCGGAGACTGATCCATCACGGGATTGTCATCCTTGACCAAAGTCAACGGGCGCGGCGTTAACTTCGCTCTTTGGACAAAAACCAGGTGCAGATTTCAGCAATAAAACCTGTTTTTTTCGCACATGTTTTTGATGTCTTGATTTCGGTTAAGTGCCCCAATCCCGTCGGACGGTACTGCTTGTTGAAGGACGAGATGGGCCATGGAGAGCAGGCATGTCATCTGCAATATCGCGCATTTTCAGCGAAGGATTTCGGGTATTTTTCCTTTCCGCCGGTCTTTATGGCGTATTTGCTGGTGTCGCCTGGGGTATTTGGCTGGCCTCACTGGATGGGCTTTTACCTTATGACGAGCAAAGTTATGGAATGCCCCCGGTCATGTGGCATGCCCATGAGATGATTTTTGGCTACGCAACAGCAGCTCTGGGTGGGTTCTTTCTGACGGCAGTTCCGAACTGGACCGGGACGCCCGAAGTGCGGGCGCGTTTTGTCACGGTCGTAGCGCTGATCTGGATGGCGGGGCGGCTGGTGGTGTGGTTATCAGGGTCGCTCTCTCCGATTGCCGTCGCAATTATCGACCTGAGCTTTGTTCCAATTCTTGTCCTGAAAATTGCCAGCCAGCTGGTACGCAGGCCCAAGCCACAGAACATGATATTTCTGTATCTTCTGAGTTTGGTATGGTTGGCCAACCTGATGGTTCATCTGGAATGGATTGGACTCACCACAGACACGCTGAATACCGGAGTTCGTGCAGGGCTACTGACCTTGTGTTCAATGATAGCGATACTGGGGGGGCGTATCACACCGGCCTTTACGCGCAATGCAATGAAACGCGACGGTGTGCCCGAAGCCTTGTGGCCGGTTTCAAACGCGGTGCTGGAAAAGGCCGTGATGGCGCTTGCCCTTATGCTGCCGTTGTTGGTGCTGACCTTGGGCAGTGTTTCCTTGGCGGGTATCTGCGCGTTGCTGCTGGGCGGCGCCCAACTGATGCGCATGGCACGGTGGAGAGCGGGTTGGGCGCTGCGGCAGCCGATCCTGATTGCTTTGCACCTGGGCCTGATGATGCTGGCCCTTGGGTTGTTGCTGTGGGGGTCTGCCGTCATCGGATATGGTAATGAGATCGGCGCTCTTCACATTTTGGGGATCGGGTGCGTTGGTGGCATGACCCTTGCCGTCATGAGCCGCGCCGCCCTTGGCCACAGCGGCCGGCCCCTTGTTGCACCGTCGCCAATGGCGGTCGGATACGGGCTGATGGCGGCGGCGGCTTTGGTCCGCTGGTTGGGGTCCGGGCTGGCAGGTGGATATATGACGGCCATGCTGACGGCTGACGGGTTATGGATTGCCGCAATCGGGTTGTACCTGTTTGCCATGTGGCCCGCGCTGACAGGCCCGCGCGCAGCGAAGCACGGCTGACACGGAACCTTAACCGCGTATTACTATTCAGAATATCAAGGGGCGTTCGTTCTTTACATGGCGGGACACGAGCGCACGAGCGCGTCTTCCGTTTTCAGGTATGTGCCGCACAGCTTGAGGAACGTACATTGGGGTCTCTAGTTCCGGAAACAGGTCGAAGATTTCCGCCCTTGCTTCTGGGGGAACGCTGGACAGAGCCTGTGCGCCGACAAAAAGGCTTTCTGACTGGGCACCTTCTGCGTAGATGATTTCATGGCGGTCGAACAATAGATGGAAATATGTGACTGACACGGTGTCATCTGCAACGCTGATACCAGGGCTGGCAACAAGTATGTGGGCCGGAACAAGGATTTCCTCTGCGTCAAACATTCTGACGGCGATTCGGGATCGAACCAGCATGCGGTGCTGTGGCGAAACAAGCAGGTCGCGTTTTGGCAAGTCACACCCCAAGGCCCCGGCCTTGATGAGGATTGGAAGCAGCTTGGGTTTTTTCACCAGCTCTTCATGCGATAGGTTTCGCGTTCCGATCCAACGTATGTGTTGCGGTCCATTGTCCGCAGTGACGACCATGTCACCCACCTTCAGATCCTCGATGGGCATCGGACCTTCTGGCGTCATGATAAGTGTTCCGGCAGCAAAGCACGGCACGTCAATAATGGCAGCAGGGTCAGTTGTGTCGGGCGCATTGGTCGGCGTGACATTCACGATGTTCATCGAGTAGGTCGTGCCGGGCACAAGAGGTTCAGAGGTAATATAGCCGCCCAATACGCCGTCAACTTCGACGCGATATACAGTAATTGTGCCTCCGCCTGGTTTGGACAGAATGTAGGATTCTTCCAGGTATATTGAGCCACTCAAAAAGGTGGTCGAACCATCGAGGGTGGTGATAGTACCGGTCTGCGTCAGGTCATCGCCGTCTTCGTCGTCAAAGCGGTCACCGTTGAAAACATCCCCTGTATCGACAACAGGTGCTCCACCTCCGTTTTGAATAAAACCACCAGCTGCGTCAGTCACACTAAACAAACGTCGATCCGTGTCGGGATCAAAATTGACATCCAACGTAACCGTGTCCGGCCCAATCGTATTCACCGTGATTACACCAGGGGTATAACCGATATAGGAATAGTTCGCCATTTTCACCCATCAATCATTGAAACGGAATTTTTCACCTTTTTCTCAGGTGGTTGAATAGGTCCTTCATGTCAAAAAGTCGACGCGAAAGTGTTCACAATTGCCTCAGATTTAAAGGCAATCCCAAGGTCATTTCGTTATTTTCGTTGTTTGCGGATGCCTGATCTCGTTCCTGAGGATACTTTAGAAGTCTTGACTTTCGTTAAGGCAGCCCTGTGACCCGCACGTCATGTTGCCTGCACTAGCTAATCTGCGCAAAGGAGAGCGCGATGCGAGAAGTCATGACAAAGAGCATGGCTCGCAATATTTTCTATGGCGGGTCACTGTTCTTCATCCTCATCTTTCTGGCTCTATCAGCCCATTCACACCTGTATATCGTCAATTCTGAAAATGCCGCGAAGCTCGACGAAAGTGTGGTTCGGGGTAAACATGTTTGGGAAAAACACGCCTGTATCAACTGCCACACGATCCTTGGCGAAGGGGCGTACTTTGCCCCTGAGGTCGGCAATGTGATGACACGTTGGGGCGTGTTGGACGACCCGGAATCGGCCTTTGAATCTCTCAAGGGCTGGATGGAGGCACAACCCACCGGCATTCCCGGTCGTCGGCAGATGCCGCAATTCAACCTCAGCGACGAAGAGATCCGGGATCTGACCAACTTCCTGATCTGGACGGACAATATCGACGCTCAGGACTGGCCGCCCAACGAGGCTGGCTGAGAAGGGGAATGGAGCAATGAAATACGAATCCCAAAAAATCGCCTATGCCTACTTTGCGGTAGCCATGGCACTGTTCGCGATACAGGTGATCGGCGGCCTGCTGGCCGGCTTCATCTATGTATTCCCGAACTTCCTGAGCGAGCTTCTGCCGTTCAACATCGTGCGGATGCTGCACACCAACGCGCTGATCGTCTGGTTGATACTGGGCTTCTTCGGTGCAGCCTACTTCCTTATTCCGGAAGAAGCCGAGCGTGAAATCCATTCGCCCAAGTTGGCGTATCTGCAGCTGATCATCCTTGTGGTCGGTACGTTGGGCGTGGTTCTGACCTATGTCTTCAACCTGTTCGAAGGCAACTGGCTGCTGGGCAAAGAAGGGCGCGAGTTCCTTGAGCAACCCAAATGGGTCAAGGCCGGTATCGTCGTCGCCGCGCTGATGTTCCTTTACAACGTGTCGATGACCGTTCTGAAGGGCAAGAAGACTGCAATCACCAATATCCTGTTGTTGGGCCTGTGGGGTCTGGCGCTGCTGTTCCTGTTTGCCTTCTACAACCCGGGCAACCTGTCCCTGGACAAGCAATACTGGTGGTATGTTGTCCACCTGTGGGTCGAAGGTGTGTGGGAACTGATCATGGCCTCAATTCTGGCCTACCTGATGCTGAAGCTGACTGGTGTGGACCGTGAGGTGGTTGAAAAATGGCTCTATGTCATTGTCGCCGCCGCGCTGTTCTCGGGCATTCTTGGAACAGGTCACCACTACTATTGGATCGGTACCCCCGGTTACTGGCAGTGGATTGGGTCGATCTTCTCAAGCCTCGAGGTGATCCCGTTCTTCGCAATGATGGCCTTTGCCTTCGTCATGGTCTGGAAGGGCCGTCGTGACCATCCCAACAAGGCCGCTCTGCTATGGTCTCTGGGATGTGCAACGCTTGCCTTCTTTGGTGCCGGCGTCTGGGGCTTCCTGCATACGCTGCACGGGGTGAACTATTATACCCACGGCACACAGATCACTGCGGCCCACGGTCACCTGGCCTTCTACGGTGCCTATGTCTGCCTCAACCTGGCGATCTTCAGCTATGCGATGCCGATCCTCAAAAACCGTGATCCTTACAATCAGGTGCTGAACATGGGATCGTTCTGGCTGATGACCAGCGGTATGGTCTTTATGACCTTCGTGCTGACCTTCGGCGGAACCGTGCAGACGCACATGCAGCGTGTGGTCGGAGATTACTTCATGGACGTACAAGACCAGATCGCAATCTTCTACTGGATGCGTCTGGGTTCCGGTATCGTCGTGGTCCTTGGTGCGCTGCTGTTCATCTATTCGATCTGGGTTCCCCGGAAAGAAGTTATTGAACCCGGCGCCGCCGAAACCCCTGCGGAGTAATGGATATGGATGGCTCCATAAAACTGAAAGAGGGGGCGGCAAACGCCCCCTTCTACCTGCCCCAAGGCGATGAATGCGATGTGTTCACCGCGGCTTATAACAACGACTTGCCAGTTCTGCTGAAAGGTCCGACGGGTTGCGGAAAGACCCGCTTTGTGGCCCACATGGCCGCAAAACTTGGCCGCCCGCTTTATACCGTCGCCTGCCATGATGATCTGGCGGCTGCCGACCTGATTGGCCGTTATCTGCTGAAAGGCGGGGAAACCGTCTGGGTCGATGGCCCCCTCACCCGCGCAGTGCGCGAAGGCGCGATCTGCTACCTCGACGAGGTGGTCGAGGCCCGTAAAGACGTCACTGTCGTTTTGCACCCGCTGACCGATGACCGGCGCATCCTGCCAATCGACCGCACCGGCGAAGAGCTTGAGGCCGCACCTGGCTTCATGCTGGTGGCGTCGTACAACCCCGGTTACCAGAATATCCTGAAAACCCTGAAACCTTCGACTCGGCAACGCTTCATCTCTTTGGAGTTCGATTTCCCGTCCGCGCAGATGGAAGCCGAAGTGGTTGCACAGGAAAGCGGTCTGCCGCTGGAACGTTGCAAGCCGCTGGTGCGGCTGGCGGGTAAGCTGCGCGGGCTCAAGGGTCAGGATCTTGAGGAAGGCGTTTCCACCCGACTGGTTGTTTATGCCGCGACGCTGATCGCACAAGGCATGTCCACCGACCGTGCCATCCTTGCCGCCATGATCGAACCTCTGACAGATGACGAGGATATCAAACGCGGGCTCCTCGATCTTGTTACGGCTGTCTTTGGGTGAGGCCGGCCGATGGTCAAGATCGATTTTGAGCCATGGGAACCCGAAGAAACGATCGGGAAACTGTGGCACACCCTTGCCAGCCGCCTCGATGCACCCCAGGTGCACGATGGAGCCGCGGTCGACCTCTCTGAGGTCGCGGGGCGGCTGGCCGTCCTCTTTCGAGGGCTGGGCGGTGGTCCGGGCGTAGAATTGCGCCCGGTCTCGCCCGAGGTTTCACATCACCGCCTAAGTTGGCGTCGGCGTCTGGCGACCGAAGTGGAGCTGATGCCGCGCGCTTCGTTTGATGGCGAAGTCTTGCGCTTGCCGGACCGGTTGGCGGTTTTTCCTGCGCGCGAAGCCAACGGCGCGCTGTATGTCTGGCTGGCCGCTGCGGCTGCCCATGCCGGAACGCGAATTGATGAAGACGATCCGCTGCGCGCCGACCTGCGCGCGCTGATCGCCGCGCAGAGAATGGTTGATACGACGCTGGACGACGCCCCCGGCCTGCGCCCGCTTTACACCGAACTTTGCAAGGGCGTGCTGCATCGGCGCGATATCCCCAACCTGCCACCGATTGAGGACGCAGTTGAAGAGCTGATCCGCCATAAGTTGGGTGACCCTCAACCGCTGTCGGCGAAAGCCGAGCAGCTTCTGACACTGGACGAGGACCTGATCGCCCCTCGCGGCTATCAGCCTATGCGCCCGGTTCCCCTGTGGCCCGAACTGCGCGCAGTTGGCTTTTCCGAACATAACGAGGTGGAAAACCCCGAAACTGAAGGTCCACCCGAGGAATCCGGTGAGAAAACCCACCGCGCCCGTCGTCGCAAATCGGATCAGGCCGAGCGCAGCGACAGTTTCATTCTGCATAAGTTCGAAGCCATCCTCAGCTGGGCCGAGTTCCTGAACATCAACCGCCGCATCGACGATGATGATCCCGACAATGCCAAGAAAGCGGCCGATGATCAGGAAGAAATTGGCCTGGGTCAGATATCAAAAGCCCCCCCAACGCGGCTGAAGCTGCACCTTGATCTGGCACCCGAGGATGTGAACCGCGAGCGTCTGTCCGGTCGCATCCTCTATCCCGAATGGGACGTGCGATCGGGCCGGTATCTGCCAGATCACGTCAACGTCCTGCTGTCGGATGCGGATATCCGCGACGACGCTGCCGCCTTCGGCAAGGACCCTGCCACCGCCCGCCGCATCCGCGCGGTCAAACGCCAGTTCGAGGCGCTGCGCCCCGGTCGTGTGATGACACGCGGCCATCTGGACGGTGACCAGCTGGATATCGAAGCCGCCGTGCGTGCCGAAACTGACCGCATGGCCAGTGGCGAAAGCAACGACCGCATTTGGCAACAATCCCGCCCCGAGGCGCGCGACCTGGCAGTCTCGATCCTGCTGGATGTCAGCCGTTCCACTGAAAGTGCCGTAACCGGTCGCGCCGTGATCGACATTGAACGTGAAGCTCTGGCCGCTTTGGCCTGGGGCCTGAACGCCTGCGGCGACGATTTCGCCATTCATGCCTTCAGTTCGCTGAAACGTCAGCGCGTCTATATCCAGCGATGCAAACGGTTTGATGAGCCTATGGGCGCCAGAGTTGAACAACGTATCGCATCGCTGCGACCCGGTCATTACACACGGCTTGGGGCCGCGATCCGCCACTGTTCAAAGGATTTGGCAAGCCAGACCCGCAAACGCCGCCTGTTGCTGGTGATCACCGATGGCAAACCCAATGACCTTGACCATTACGAAGGGCGCCACGGTATTGAAGACACCTGCATGGCCGTGCGCGAGGCACGCCGCGCCGGGCAATCGATTTTTGGCGTCACCATCGACAAAACCGGCAAAAGCTGGTTCCCGCGCATGTTCGGACAGGGTGGGTTTGCGGTTATTCCTGACCCACACCGCTTGACCATGGCCCTACCGCAGATCTACCGCCAACTGGTCGGAGCATGAGCGAAACTTCTTTCATCGACGAGCTTCCGGGCGAATTGCTGATGTGGGTTCTGATTATCAGTGAGCTGCTGGTTTTTGGTGCCGGGCTGATCGCGTTCATGGGCGTTCGCCTGACCGACCCTGCAGGCTTTGCCGAGGCGCAGTCGCATCTTTATCGAACAGGGGCAGCCTTCAATACTGCAATACTGGTCACATCTGGTTATCTGGCCGCACAGGCCCTGAACTGGCGCCGCGCAGCATTCCGGTTCAAGGCCAGGCTGGCCCTGACAGGTGCGGCTGTACTTGGGATTGCATTCCTGGTTGTCAAAAGCGTGGAATACGCTGGAAAGGCGGGGCAAGGCATTACCTATGAAACCCACCCGTTTTTCATGTTCTACTACCTGTTGACGGGGTTTCACGCGGCGCATGTTCTGGCCGGGGTGGGCATTCTGCTGCTGGTCGCGTGGCGCGATGATCCTCGTAACATCGAGGCGGGCGCACAGTTCTGGCACATGGTTGACCTGGTCTGGATCCTGCTGTTTCCCGTTATTTATCTTCTGGGATAACCAAGATGTCGGCAATTTCATCTTTTGCTAAATACTCCCTCCGGAGGCGTCCGAACTCACTCACCAGCGCATGGCTGGTGCTTCTGGCACTCAGTCTGGCCTCAACGCTTTTAACCCTGATGAAAACGCCTGGCGAACTCATTGCAGGTGGTATCCTGCTCCTTGCCTTGATCAAAGCCCGTGTGATCCTGGCCCGATATCTGGACCTGGCTGAAAGCCCGGGCTGGCTGCGGGGTTTCACCATAGTTTTGACGGGGTTCTCTGCCGTGATCTTCGCACTTTACCTGATCTGAAAAAAGCCGCCCCAAAAGGGGCGGCAGGTTACCAAGCAAAGGGACGCTTAGGTTAGATGCTGTTGAAAAAGTCGATGTGTAAGCGCGGCGGAAATAGCGGCTGAAGTCTTCCTGCTCGGCTCTTCACGCCGAGATTGGTCTGAGCTTTGCAAGTTTGCGGAGGTTC
>NZ_JBQFYP010000017.1:0-60343 GCF_056541545.1 Ruegeria sp. AG7 | reverse complement strand
GCCCTCTTCCGAGGCCGATAAGCCGATTGGAACCTCGCTCGCGGAATTCATCAGGGCCAGCGGAACACCACCGCACGAACAGGCCGGACAGACGACAGTACTGACGAAATCGACCGCAGAAATCGCCAAAAAACTCTTGCAATGCAGGAGCCACCCACAGATGCCGTTGGCCGCCTGTTGGTGATGCTGCGACGCATCCCGTCGAATCTGCCATTCGCTGCGAGAGAGAAAACTTGGACGCTAAGAACGCACATACTTCAGCGTTATTGCAATTTGACATTATCTCACGTGCTTCGTTGAGAATAACTAACCAACAAAAAAGTTCAGACACACAACAACGATGACCGCGCCGCGACGGAGCTGTTGATATTTGCTCGAACACGGATGAGCATTGACACAAGAAACTGGGCGCGTCTGAACGCGCCCAGTTTCGTCAAGTCGCGACGTGAGATACCTCTTTGTCCGGTGAGTATATGTCCAAGATGTTCCAATGTCCGGTCGTTGGTGTTGGGTTGTTGATCATTGGGACATCAAGAACGGTTGGTTTGCCGCTGGCGATTGCCGCTTCCAATGCGGGCAACAATTCATCAGCAGCACTGAGCCTGTGCCCTTCTGCACCATAAGCTCTTGCAATATCTGCATAACCCGGTCCGTTTGCTGGAGCTGCGGCTGATCCAGGGAACGTGGTCCCGTATGTCAGACCGTAATGCGCCTTTTGAAGGCCCGCGATAGTGCCGAAGGCGTTGTTGTTCATAACCAGCCAGATGATGCCCAGATCAAGCTCGACCGCGGTTGCCAGCATCGACGGGTTCTGACCGAACCCCCCATCGCCAACAAGACTTATCACCACACGGTCAGGGGCTGCCAGTTTTGCGCCGATCGCTCCCGGAGGGCCAAAGCCCATCGTCGCGAATCCACCCGGGGTCAGGATTGAACCGGGTGCCAGGATATCGAATTGTTGTCCGACGCCGTTCTTGTTCCATCCCACGTCCGTAGTGATAATGGCATCCTCGGGCAGTGCCTTGCGGGTATCTGCCAAAATACGTTCGGGCATCATCGGAAAGGACGACGAGGTCGCCATGTCCACGTTGCGCGCTTTGAAGTTCGTTCGGAAGTCGGTGATCTTCTGTTCCAGCGCGGGGCGTTTGAAGCCCTCAGGATACATCTCGCGGGCAACCCGGTTGACGACTCGCAAAGCGGCCTTGGCGTCAGCAACGACTCCGATCTCGGTGGGATAGTTCCGTCCAATCTCTTGCGGTTCGATGTCGATATGAATGACCTTGGAACCGGGGATGTTAAACGTGTAGCCGGGATACCAGCTGGAGCAATCGGCCTCTTTGAACCGAGTGCCGACGGCAAAGATGTAATCCGCATTCAGGCAGGACTGGTTGACCAGCTCGGTGCCCCAAAACCCGGTCATGCCCAACACCAGCGGATGGTCGTCCCGCAATGCGCCCTTGCCCATCAGGGAATGCGCGACCGGCAGGCCCATATGTTCAACGAAGTCGCGCAACTCCTCGCTGGCCTGAGCCAGAAGGATACCGCCGCCGACATAAGCGACCGGGTTTTCGGCCCTTGCCAAGGCTTCGACAATCTCGCGTGCCGTTTCATCGTCAATCGACGGTTTCTTGAGCGCGCGCGTGTTGTCGAGAATACGGTCGAAGCTGTCCGAGGGGATGACTTCCGAGAAGATGTCCATCGGCACGTTGACCAGCACCGGGCCGGGCTGTCCGCTTTCGGCCAGATGAAACGCCTTTTCCAGGATCTCGGCCATCAGGTCAGCCCGATCTACCCGCCATGCACGTTTGACAAAGGGGCGATAGATTTCCCACTGGGCGGCGTCCGCGTGCAGGTTCACCTCTTGATGCGGATGTTTGCCGTAGTAATGCGTGGGAATATCGCCTGCGATCACCACCATCGGGATACAGTCCAGTGCCGCGTTGGCGACCCCGGTGGCGCAATTGGTAAGCCCCGGGGAGAGATGGGACAACACCACCGAGGCCTTGCCCGTCACGCGGGCATAAGCGTCCGCCGCGTGACTGGCGATTTGTTCGTGCCGCACGGTAACGAAATCAATCGGGCTTTCGGCCAGAGCGGCCAGAACCGCGATATTCGTATGGCCACAAAGCCCGAACACATGCTTGACCTCACGGCGTTCGAGAAAGTCTACGATGTGCTCGGCAACGGTTTTGCCGTCCAGTTTCGCTCCGTCCATCACGCGACCTCCTGTCCGTAGAACTCACCGAACAGGTCCGGCTCCGAGGGGCGATCCTCGGGGATCGGACGGCTGACCCAGGTGTAGTTCATCATGTGTTTCATGGTGACATTTTCATTCGTGATGTTTCCGCCCCAGATGCCGCAACCAAGGCTGCTGGTCATTGGCATGCCATTGGTCCAGGCACCCGCGTTGGCCTTGGACTGAGGCTGTCGCACCATCATACGGCTGACCGGAGCCAGGCGCGCCAACCGATCGATGTGATCGTCATTGTGGCTGTAGATGCCGCAGGAATGGCCCTTGCCCCCGGTGTTGTAAATCTGGCTAACCGTTTCCAGCGCGTCATCGAATGTGTCGAAGTGATATAGCGCCATCAGCGTTGTCAGTTTTTCCTTCGAAAACTTGTGCTGCGGCCCGATTTGCCCCTGATTTTCAACCATCAGGAATTTGCGATCTTCTGGGATCGAGAACCCGGCGACCTTGGCCGTTTGCTGAGGCGGACAGGCGATGGTCGGAAACGTGCGGTTGCCCTTTTCGTCCCACATGGCCTCTTCGAGCATGGCCTTCTCTTCGTCCGAACACAGGTATCCACCTTCGGCCTCAAGCGCCTTGACCATATCGTCGTAAACCGAGCGCTGGATGATGATGTTACCGTCGGCCGAACAACCCGAACCAAAGTCAGACGTCTTGGAAATTCGGGTGTTCTGAGCGGCGATGTCCAAGTCGGCTGTCTCATCGATGACGATGGATGAATTGCCCGCGCCGACACCATAGGCTGGACGCCCTGAACTGTACGCTGCTTTGACCATGGGCTTGCCTCCCGTCGCCAAAGTCAGGTCGCAGATCTCCATCAGATGTTGCGTCAATGGTATCGACGGTTTGCGAATGGACTGAAACAAGTCCTCGGGAGCACCGGCAGCACGACAAGCTGCACGCATGACTTCGACCATTTCAAAGGTCGTGTGAGCGGTTCGCGGGTGCGGGCTGAAGATGACCGCATTCCGGGCATTTGCGGCGGACACGCCGGTCACTGGCGGTGTCATTGCTGGATTGGTCATGGGGATCAGAGACGCGATCACACCGGCAGGTTTGGCGTATTTCACGAGCCCCTTTTCTTCGTCGACTTCGACGATCCCCGTCGAGGGCGTGCGCAAGACATCACGCAGTACCATGTGGATTTTGAACCGTTTCGCTGGACGCCCTTCGCGATCTCCGATGCCGCTTTCGTCCACGCCTTGCTGGGCCAGGCGCGTGAAAGTTTTCTCGTTCCCCGCATACCACGCGATTGCTTGGGACAGGCGGTTCAGCCTGTCCTGATCCCAATCCTCAATCTCGGCCATGGCGGCGCGGGCGCGTTCCAGCATATCGACCGCCATGTTGCGATCGTTTTCAGTGAGCTCTTTGCCCATGGTGATCCTCTTGGTGTTTTGGAATTGCTGCATCGTGCATACGACGCTGTGACCGCGCCTCGCCGAATGTTCGCTTGGCGTGGCTGAGACAGCGACGCGCGTGTTCTTCATATCCCAACTCGGCCACGCGGCTTTGGTTGGGCAGTTCGATGGAATAGTCGACGGGTGGCATCCGTTCGATGATGCCGGTGAAATCGATCCATCCCTCACCGGGATATAGCCGCGCATCGCGGGCCAGTTGGATCATGCCCTCACGCGTATCGGCGATGCCGGGCAGGCAATCAGAGATATGCAGGAAGTGAAACAGGTCCGAGGGAACGTGCAACAGCTCACCAAGATCTACGCGGCTGAGGTGCAGGTAGAGCGTATCAACCAGAATACCGCCGTTGGGCTGATCAGAGGCGCGGACAATGTCCAGTGCTTCATCCAGCGTGCGCAAGCGGGAGAAGCTCGGAAACTCCAAGTCCACCGTTAACCCGTAGGGCGCTGCCAGTTCGCAGGTTTCGGAATAGACGTCGATCAGAAAGTCACGATCATCGCGGGCGTTGGTCCATGCGCTCATGATCATGCGTTTGGCGCCGAGTTCCCCTCCGATCTCCAACGAGGGCTCAAAACTGCGCGGATCGACATCTTCCGTGATGCGCGCAAGCTCGACATCGAGGACTTTCACCCCGGTGGTAGAGAGAGCCGTTTTGGTGGCCTGCACCTGCGCCTTGTCGATTGGAGACTGAGTAAATTCACCGGGCACGTGCATCGGAATGAACCGCGGGCTGACGGCATCGTAACCGGCCCGGGCGGCGATATAAACCAACTCGGGCGGCGTGCAGCCGATCAGCGTCAGATGCGCCAAGGAATAAAGAGAGGGGCTTGCGCCAGCCTCATCGGGTTTCACCATGAACGACAGCTCCACGTGTCTGCGAATCTCAAATTCATCACACGTAGTAAAAAATATCTGATATTTTTTAAAATATCAACTCTGAATGCTGCTCTGAAAATAGAAACGCCCGGGCGATGCCACGGGCGTTTTCCAACTGCTCGGATTTATGTTTTAAACTGTGACCCAATCACCGCCGGATTGGTGTGACCGGACCGAGGCACCAATGAAACGCACGCCGTCTGCACCTTGATCGACACTGGGATAAGTAAGCCAATCAGCCGGAACCGGGACACCATCCCGGCGGGCAGCCACCCCCATGGCAAATTCCGTATATAAGTTGGCCCAGGCTTCGATAATCCCCTCCGGAAAACCCCGTGCGGTACGGATCAGTCGTTCTGCACCGGGGCCGATGCCATGCCCGTGACCTCGGCTGATAATACGATCCGGTTCACCAAACCGATTGAACTTCAGCTGCTCGGACTTCTCCAAATCCCACTCGAGACCTCCTTCGCTCCCGAATATGCGCAACCGCAACCCGCCCCGGTTTCCGGGGGCAAGGCGCGTTGCCATCAGGGTTCCCGGAACCTCGTTTTGATAGCTGGTGAACATGAATACCGTGTCTTCCAAAGGCTTTGACGCGCCGCAGACGTGGAACTCGGCCCGCAGGTCGGTCATCGGCAGGCCCGAGACAAAACTGGCGAGATGCGCGGCATGGGTGCCGATATCGCCGACACAACTGGTCGGGCCTGAAATCTTGGGATCCAGCCGCCACTTTACATGAGGCGCATCGGCCACATCTTCGGGCGTCATCCAGTCTTGCATGAACTCAACATGGATCTGGTTGATCTTGCCGATACCGCCATCGGCCACGATCTGTTTCGCCTGCCGGATTACCGGAAAGCACGACATCGCATAGCCGACGGCAAAGACCTGCCCGGTGCGCGCGGTGATCTCCTCAAGCCCCTCGGCCTCGGCGACTTCATTGGTCAGGGGCTTGTCGCACAGCACGTCAATGCCCGCCTCCAGAAACGCTTTGGCCGCGTCGAAATGAACGTGGTTCGGAGTGGTGATCATCACGGCATCCACGCCATCCGGACGCGCTGCCTCAGCCTGCGCCATCTCCTCGAACGACGCATAGCACCGGTCTGCCGGCAGAAACCACTCGGCCCCGCGCGCCTTGCTGCGCGCGGCGTCAGAACTGAGCGCACCTGCGGCGACCTCCCACCGGTCGGTCATCCGCGCGGCCGTTGCTTGCGTGACAGATATCCGCCCTCCGCCAACAACGCCCAGGCGCAAACGGCGCGACAACCGGGGGAAAGGACCGTCAAAATTCAGGTTTTCGGGCAGAAGTCTCTCAGCCATTCTGAACCTCCATTTCCGGGACCCGTGCGCCCTCGGGCAGGATTTCCACCGCCATGAAGATGCTGGGGGTAATCGTCTCGTATTGATGCCAGGGATAGTTGCCTTCGGTGTCATACATCGGCTTGTGCGTCGTGCCCGGGGCCATGAACTCTTCGAGATAAAGGGTTTCAACGTCCCGTTCCCGGCATTGCTGCATTTTGCCAAAGCCAACGATTTGCGTATGCACTTCGCGAAACCCCGGTACGGGGCAGAACGGATGATCCATGTGCAATCCGACATTCAGCGGAACCGAACCCGAGTGATACATGGTCAGCCCGACGTTACCGACGAAGACCTTTGGCGACATGTAATGGCTGACACCGCGCAAACGCTCCTCTTGCCGGACGTCAAAAGCAGACGGCCACGTGTTTTTCACCTTTGCAAACAGCTGGCCGTCATCGCCGTGGGCATCAAAGCCATGGACGATCACCGCGCGCTCCACACCGTGCAAAACGCTATTTTGTACAATCACGGACGAAAGTGGCGCAACGGCTTGATCCTCGATCAAGAGGCCCCGTTCGCCAAGGTTAACACGATTGCACGGCCCTCGACGGAAATCTGTTCATCAGTGATGTGCTGGACGTCAAAGAAAGGCAGCGCAAAGTCGAGTTTTTTAACCGGCATGAGCCAGCTCCTTCCGCTCATCTTGCAGGAAATTGACCGGCAGAGGCTTCGGTGCCTCGCACCGGCTTTCTATGGTCTGATAGGCTCCGAATTTCGGTGCCCGTTCAATCGCGTCCATGACCTCGAACACATGGTAGGCAAGCGCGCCACTGGCACGGGGCTGACGCCCTTCCTGTGTGGCCAGAGCAAGGTCCAAAAGGCCTAAGCCGCGGCTGTCTTCGTTGAACCCGTGTTTGTTCTCGACCACCGGCCAGTCTTCGCGACCTGTTGGACGGGGCTGATGTGACCAGCGCGAGGTTTCGCGCGTCTTCAGCCAAACATCGCCTTGAAAGATATTGGCACCATGCACCGGGTCAGGATCCGGAATGCTGATGGTTCCGTTTTCACCATAGATCTCGAAGCGCGGGGTTTCGCTGTCCCAGACGTCGAAACTCATTGTCATCGACCCGATGGCGCCGGATGAGAACTGCAACAGGCTAAGCGAATGCGTGTCGACCTCGACATCCATCCATTCCCCGTTTCGGGGACCATTCTCGATCATCCGCTTGTCGAATGTGCGTCGTGCCATTCCGGCGACCCGATCAACGGGACCAAGACAGCAGATCATGGCGGTCAGGTAGTAAGGCCCAAGGTCCAGCAATGGCCCACCACCCACCTGATAGTAGAAATCCGGATTGGGATGATGGCGTTCCGTCCCGTGGGTTCCGACATGGGCAAATACCCCAGTTGGTTTCCCGATTGCGCCTTCGTCTATCAAGCGCCGAACGGTTTGCCAGCGACCGCCCAGAAACGTGTCGGGCGCGCAACCGACCAGCAGCCCCTTTTCGGCGGCCGCGTACAGAATCGCCTTGCCATCCGTCCGGTTCATGACCAGTGGTTTTTCCGAATAGACGTGCTTGCCCGCCTCCAAGGCGCGCAGGCTGATGTCGGCATGGGCTGCCGGGATCGTCAGGTTCAGAACGCAGTCAATCGTCGGGTCATCGAACACCTCATCCGGTGTGCAGGCCTTGGAGATGCCGTATTGATCCGCCTTGGCGCGGCTTTCCAAAGGATCGAGGCTGGCGCAGGCGACGACCTCGACGTTTGAGAAATTGGAGAGTGTTTTTAGATAAATATCGCTGATACGACCACAGCCGATAAGGCCGACCCGGAAGGATTTCGATGTCTCACGTGTCATCATTCCTGTCTTCGTAGTGGGGTAAGTAATTCGGGGGCATGGGCCCTTTGTTCCGACCGCCCTGACCCATCTGCTCCCACGCATGGGCAAGTATTCCGACCGAGCGGGACAGGCAGAACAGCCCTCGCGACAAGGGCGCAGGAAAGCCAAGTTCGCAGAAGATCACGGCTGTTGCACCATCGATATTCATGGCAATCGGCCGACCGCCGCGTTGACGACCGAGTTCGGACTGAACCTCTTCTCCGATATCGGCAAAGCGGCCAGAAACTGTACCTTCTGTCGCTGCATCACGAACAAGTTGCATCAGCCTGGGCGCGCGCGGGTCGACGGGCTTGTGAAAACGGTGGCCAAAGCCCGAGACGATCTTGCCGTACGTCTCGCGCCAGCTGTCCAGACCGTCCTGAACAGCATTAATCAGCGATGCCCCAGCATTCATGCGTTCCGAGATATCATAATACAGCTCGGCGCATTGCTCCCCTGCCCCGCCATGCACATCGCCCAGCATGTTCACCGCAGTCGCCATCGCATTATTGAGACCTACCCCGCAGGTGGCAGCCATGCGCGCCGCCGCGATTGAGGGGGCCTGTGGGCCGTGATCCACGCCTGCGACCAAAGCGGCTTCGAACAGACGCGCTTGTGCGTCGCTGGGCAGATCACCCCGCACCATCAGCCAGATCATTTGCGGAAAAGAAACGTTCCCGATCAGATCCTCTATTGCGTTGCCACGAAACGCGATCTTACCGGGTTTCATGTCAATGATGGATGTGCGCCACCATTGGCGGATTGCTTGTTCGTCGTTTGTCATACCGTTGCACCTCTAAACTCGCGCATGCGCTGCTGACGAAGTGAATCGAAAACGTTTTGAAGGCGACTGATTGAGGCGGTGCAGCCGGTGAAGATTTCAAAAGACGCTGCAGCCTGATGAACCGCCATTCCAGCACCATTCATCACTTTCAACCCAGTTGCGCGGGCCCTGCTCAGTAGGTGTGTCTCAAGCGGGAAATATACGATGTCTGCCACCCATGCATCGGGCCGCAACAGGGATGGTTCAATGACTGTTCCGGGGTACTTGCCCATTCCAAGTGGTGTTGCGTTGACCACTCCGTCCACAAGTTCGATCCGATCCAACGAAATCGAAGGGGAACCCTGAATCTTTGCATAAGGGCGCAAGACCTCTAGTCGACTGACCAGCGCCTGCGCTCGGTGGAAGTCAGGATCGATTATCTCCAGGTCTCGAACACCTGAATCAAGCAAAGCCAAAGAGACTGCACTGCCCGCGCCACCAGCTCCAAACATGAGAACCGTTTCAGTCTTCGATGATCCCAAAAAATCTCCGAAGGCACTGTGGAAACCTATGTAGTCGGTGTTGTGGCCAACCATTCGGTCGTCACAAAAAACCACCGCGTTGACAGCTTGAAGCTCCTCAGCAGTCTTGGAAAGCTCATCAAGATGATCAATGACTGATGCTTTGTAGGGATGCGTCACGTTGACCGCCGCGCAGCCTAATTCAACGGAATAATGCAGTAAATCAGCGACCGACATTCCACGAAATGGCTCTTTTGCAGTGTCGATCCTACCGTAGCTCAGATCGATACCCTGCGCCCGACCTTCTGCCTCGTGCATCTCAGGCGTCATGGAGCCAGCAATACCTTGGCCGATTAGTGCCGCCTTCATATCAGGTTGTTCCTTCCGCCATGTGGTGTCGCGCTTGGGCCGCCAATCGGAACGCAGCATTGCGCGCGCCGTAGCCGGAGTAGCCAGATCGGCGCTCAACAATTTCAAAGAAGAAGCCGTTAAAGATAGGTCGGCTGTAGATCTGAAAATACTCGGAACCCGCTGCGCGGTCGTAGAGAATGTTATCCCTGCGCATTTGGGCGATCAGGTCTTCACTTAACCCGAATGTCGCTTGCAGATCAGCGTAGTAGTTTTCTGGGATGGACAGGCTGGGAAAGCCGGACTTCCGCAATTGGGCTGAGGTTTCAAATATGTCGTCCGACTGGAAGGCTATGTGCTGAACACCGGCACCAAAACCGTCTTCAAGGAATGAAGCCGCCAGTGTTCGACGCCCAACTGCACCATTCAGGTTTAAACGCACTTCGCCCTCGGGGCTCTCGATGGCTTGGCTTTGCACAACACCTGATGGGTCGGCAACGTTTACGATCGGGGACTTTGCCATCTCAAAAGTCGAAATGTAATAGAGCAGCCAGCTTTGCATCTCATCGTTACGCATCGTCTGCGCCAGATGGTCGATGCGGCGCAGACCGGCAGGCTGGATCGCTTTGGTCTTGGCGACTGGCTCGAACTCGATGTCCCAAACCCGATGCAGATCGGATTTCTCATCTATGAAATGTACAACATTGCCACCAACACCTCGGATGGCCGGGATGTCCAGTTCCCCAGTCCCTACCGGCTGTGAGAAATTCGGCGCGCCCAACGCGGTCGCTCGCTGAACCGTCTGATCCGCATCTTTGACACGCAACCCCATGTCACACACGGAGGGGCCGTGACCCAGGAACGCCGAATGGGCGAAACCTTCCTTTTCGGTATTCACAACGATGTTTATCGCGCCCTGCCGCCACAGCTCGACGGACTTGGTTACGTGTTTTCGCTCCATTCGAAAACACATTGCTGACAGCATATCTGCCAGCTGCGCGCCGCTTGTTTCGTCGGCTGTAAATTCGACGAATTCGAAGCCTGACGCATAGACGCGTTCCGGCAGGTCCGGGATGCCGAAATCTGTTCC
Source organism: Ruegeria sp. AG7 (assembly GCF_056541545.1). Classification (NCBI taxonomy): domain Bacteria; kingdom Pseudomonadati; phylum Pseudomonadota; class Alphaproteobacteria; order Rhodobacterales; family Roseobacteraceae; genus Ruegeria; species Ruegeria sp. AG7. Next base: position 49,897 of record NZ_JBQFYP010000017.1, on the reverse strand, counting down.
CGGTTCGGTCCGGGAAACCTCATCTAACAGGTTCACCAGCGACCTGTAGCTGTCTCGGGCCAGTGTCAGGCCACCGGGTTGAGGAGCTGCTTCATTGACGCGCGCAATGGACCAAGGCCCCTTGTACCCAGCGCGGGACAACACCCGCACAAAGCCCGCAAGGTTCAGTGACCCAAGCCCCGGCAGAAGCCCAAAGTGCCGTTTGAGCCTGCGAATATCCATCTCAAGTCGGGGTGCATCGGATAGCTGCACATGGAACAGCCGATCTCCAGGAATGTCCCGAAGGCGGGCTGGTTTGGACCCGTCGGCAAGCGAGAAGAAGGAATTCAAGGCCAACCCCAAATAAGGGCTGTCGATAGCTTCAACGACGCCTAACGCCTGTTCATCCGAGTGAATAAGATCCGACCATGGCAAGCCCATATAGGCCAGACGCAACCCCATTGCCTTTGCTATTTCGGCCGCCTCGCCAAGATCTGCGATTACCTGTTCTTCGGTCGCAGCGGCATCGACCTCGAATGCGGACCCAATTAGCAGCAGATCCGTACCCAACTCGCTCATCAGGTCGAGTTTGCGCTTCAGTCGATCAAAGGCGCGCTCCCGTCCGCCGCCAGACTGGCCTTCAAGGTTATGGAAAGGTTGCAGCAGGCAAATCTTCAGGCCGAGATCTGATGCTATGTTCCGAATTTGCGATGGCGGCCCGTCAAAAGCGGTCAAGTCCGGTTCGTGTAATTCGACACCCCCGAATCCCGCGTCAGCGATAGCACTCAGCTTTTCGGCCAGATCACCGGGGATCGACGTTGTCGAAACCGAGAGGCACATTATCCCTGATATCCAAACATACGCGGCAACCACAGGACCAAATCAGGCATCAGTATCATGATCACCAGGGCGAAGATGAGAACCGCGAGGAAGGCCCAGATTTCCGAGATGATTTCGCGTAGCGGAATGTCCGTCACGGCGTTGATCACAAAGAGCAGAATGCCATAGGGCGGCGTGATCAGACCGATCATCGAGTTCACGACGACCAGCACCCCGAAATGCACCAGATCAATCCCAAGCGCTTCGCAGGTTGGAATGAACAGGGGCACAATCACCAGGATGATCGTTGTTGCGTCTAACACGCATCCCAGCGCGAGGATCAGCAGGTTTACGAGGATCAGGAACACAATCGGGCTAACATCGGAACCCTCCAGCAGCGCCGAGATAGACTGAGGAATTTGCTCCTGAATGACGATGAAGTTCAGAATGAACGCGCCACCAATGACAACCCCGACGGCTGCGGAAGAGCGCGCACTGTCGACGAACACCTGATAAAGGCCGCGAAAGGTCAGCGCTCGGTAGAACAACGCTGCCAGTAGCAGGGCGTAGAATGCAGCTACGGCGGCAGCTTCGGTCGGAGTGGTGACGCCCCCATATATGCCGTATAGCAGGATTGCGGGCATCAGCAGTGCCGGAAATGCGTTGGCGGTTTTAGCCGGCAACTCGCGCAGTGGAACAGGTTCTTCCAATGCAAAGTTCCGCTTTCCGGCCAGATAATAGTTCATCGCCATGAGGACGACGCCCATGATCAGGCCCGGCAGAATACCGGCGAGAAACAGCGACCCGATGGAGGCCTTGGAAACGAGCGCGTACAAAACCATCGGGATAGAGGGCGGAATAATAGGGCCGATCGTTGCCGACGCTGCCGTGATTGCAGCTGCGTAGCCTCGGCTGTAGCGGCCATCCTTGGTCATCATTTCAATGATGATCTTCCCGATCCCCGCAGCATCCGCGACGGCCGAGCCGGACATACCCGAAAAGATCAGTGACGCTACCACGTTTACGTGCCCGAGGCCGCCCTTGAAACGACCGACAGCAGCGACGCAGAAGTTCAAAAGACGGTCCGTGATCGATCCAGCGTTCATGATATTCGCGGCGACGATGAACAAAGGCACGGCAAGCAGGATCGTGCTTTTGTAAAAGCCTTGCAGGATCTTCTCGCCCGCGAGGGCGACGTCCAGTCCGGCCGTGCCCAGGTACACTAATGAGGCCAGGAGGATGGAATAGCCGATAGGTGTCCCGATGCCTGCCAGAAGAAAGAGAGCGAGCAGGCAGGAAAGAAGTTCAAAACTCATTTTTTAACTTCCTCATCCTTTTCGACGTCGACACGGGGATGATCGTCAACCACGTTGTACCCAACGACCAGTTCCAACTCTGTCTTTGGTGGGCCATTGCGCATGACGTCGAAGAATAGCCACGCGTAGCGCGCTGCGACGACCAGCATGAATACCGCGTAAATCGAGAATACTGTGCGCAGCGGTATCTTCTCACCGGAGAACGGATTGCGGACAGTCGATGTCTTGCGGATTTTCATCCAGTCGATGTAGTCCCACGTCGGAAGGAAGCTGTAGAGCATACCGACTACGATCGCTGCGGCCGCCAGCATCGCAAAGACCTGCCGTACGCGCATCGGCACCGAAAGATAGATGATGTCGAACTTCACGTGATCCCGTTCGCGCACGATGAAAGCGCAGCTGAAGAAAATCACCCAGACCCAAAGAATGCCGATCAATTCCAGCGTCCAGCCTGCTGGGGTGAAGAAGTACCGTAGTAGAATTTGGAGAAGGAAGATAAGGAAGATTGCCGCCAGCATCCCGCCGGCAATCGCTTCGGTCAGTCGGGAGAACCCCTTCATAATGGCCTTCATTATGGTTCTCCCTCCCCTGTCTTACTGGGTTCAGTTGCCCAGAGCGTTGATCTGATCCAGAACGCCTTCGGGCCATGAGCCAGCGAATTCGCTGTCCAGATACATAGACTGTACCTGATCGCGGAACGCAGCGAGATCGGGTTCGTAAATCTCCATGCCCTGCTCTTTCAGGAAGCTGACAAGATCCTCTTCTTTCTGAAGCTGCTTCTGGCGGCCTGATTCAGCTGCTGCGTCCGCAGCTTCCTGAACCTTAGCTTGCTGTTCCGGTGTCAGCCCGTCCCAAACTTCTTTGCCGATGGCTATATAGTTCAGGTCGACCAGATGCGATGTCAGGACGATCTGATTGGTCACTTCATAGAACTTGGCGTCAACGACGGTCGGCAACGGGTTATCCTGCCCGTCAACGGCACCGGTCGACAGCGCGGTATAGACTTCGGAGAAGGCCATCGGTGTCGGCGCGGCACCCAGCGCCTTGCCAAGGAACTGCCATGCGTCGGTGCCCGGCATCCGCAGATTCACGCCTTCCAAGTCTGCGGGCGTCGTGACTGTCAGCTCATCCTTGGGCTGGCGCAGGTTCACCTGACGACGGCCCAGATACATGACCGACAGCAGTTTGACGCCTAGTTCTTCTTCGGCCTTCTGCTTAAAGGCATCCATCAAGGGATCGTTGAAGACAGCTACCTGATGCGCGGCGTCCTGGTGGACATAGCCTGCGGTAAAGATCGAAAACTCGGGGAAGAACTGTGCCAGTTCCTGCGCCGAGGTGATCGACATTTCCAGGTTACCCCGGCTGATGGCGTCCAACTCGGTGCCTTGGGCAAAGATGGTTCCATTATAGCTGGGCTCGTAGCTTGCGAAATCAGCGACCATGGGCGCGAAAACCTCGGCCATAGCGACCGAGCGCTGGTCGGTCTCCGATCCTGATGTTGCGAGGCGAAGTTGCACTTTGTCTTCCGCCAGCGCACCGCTTGTTGCGCTAAACAGAACACCGGTTGCAACCAGGGCTGATACAGCAGCCCGGCGGGTAAGTTTGGTAATCACTTTGCTCCTCCCTGAGACATCATGATGCATTTTCCGATTCTGAGTTTTGACCTATTTTGGACATTTTGCAAGATTTTTTACAAAATATCAGATATTTTTAATTACCTGCAATCTCTGTTGTTGCGTTTCCCGAAGGTTTCTTATCCTGACAGTCTCGCCAGTCCTGCAGGAATTCTGTATAGCTTCAATAACTTGGAGTGTTTTAAAACCTTCCCATCCAGACACAATCGGATCTGCTCCGCGCCGAGCGACTTCAACAAAGTGCCTGAGTTGATTGACCAAGGGGTCGGATGCACCCTTCTTCAGCGCGGTTGATGAGATTGGCGTCCACCAATCCCTTTGCTCGCTCTGGTAACTCCACAGTCGAAGATCGGGAACGGACAACGACCCGTGAGAGCCACCTATCATGTAGCTACTCTCAGTGGTCGAAGGATAGATTGGATATTCCTGAGACGTCATCTCCCAGCTCCATGGAGCAACGATGCTGTCGGACACACTTATGGTTCCTATCGCTCCGCTTTCGAACGTCAACAGAGCACCGGCAACATCTTCGTTGTCGTAACCCCGCTGCGATGCAGCCGACCGCGCCTGTACGGTCATGACTTCTCCGGCCAGGTACCGCAGCAGATCCACATCGTGGACAAGATTGACCGAGATGGGCCCTGCGCCGGGTTTCTTTCGCCAGGGCGCAGCATCAAAATATTCGTCTGGCTTATAAAACCAGCAATTCGCATGGACAGCGCGCACATCTCCAATCTTCCCATCGACAATGGCTTCCTTAGCCGCCCTGATCAGAGGATTGTGTCTGCGATGATGTCCGACCATCATTGGCACATTGGCCTTCTCCGCTGCTTGGACAAGCTCCAGTGCAGTGGTGGCTTCCACGGCGATCGGTTTTTCGACAAGAACGGGACAACCATGTCGAACACACGTGAGGCCTTGTTCAACATGAAGCGTGGTCGGGGTCGCAAGAACAGCTCCGTCCGGCGTCTGAATTGCAAACATTTCCTCGAGGGTTTCGTAACATGCGACCCCGTGCTCAACGGCGTAAGCACGGCCTTCATCGCTGGGGTCGACCACCGCGACGAGATCAACATGGCGCAACGCTCGTATAGCGTCTGCGTGGCGGCGTCCAACAAGGCCAATGCCGACAATGGCAATGCGAAAGTTCTTAGACACTTTGCTTCCTTCCGGAGGGTCCGGAAAATCCCGAAACCGATGATTGCGATCGGGCTGCTTTGCCCAACTTGGCCACGACCGTATTGGGGTTTTCGCGATTCCGCAATAATGTATGATATTTTTATTTTTACCATACATCAGTTTGGATTGCTGATGTCTCTGAAAAATGCTAATTGAACGAGGAAACTGATAATATCGGGTGAAACGCATGGCGAAACAGCCGTCTACGATAGGTGCAAGTATCTATCAGCGCATCAAGCGGGACATCATCTTCGGGGAGTTGCAGCCCGGCTCCAAACTGAAGCTGGACGCCCTGAAGGAACGCTACTCGGCAAGCCTTTCGACACTTCGTGAAACGCTGAACCGGCTCGCCAGCGATGGATTTGTCGAAGCTCCCGAGCAACGGGGTTTTCTGGTCACGCCAGTTTCACGAGAAGACCTGACCGAGATTTCAGAGCTGCGCGTTCTGTTGGAATGCCACGCGTTAGAGTTGTCCATTGCGAATGGCGACACGGACTGGGAAGGCAACCTCGTTGCCGCACACCACAAACTGCACCTGATGGAACAGCAGCTTCTCAAGGGCGACGAGTCCGAGAAAGAAACCTGGAAACGATATGATTGGGAGTTTCACCAAGCGATGATCGCGGCCTGCAACTCCAAGAACCTTCTGTCTCTGCACTCGATCATCTACGACAAGTATCTGCGGTATCAGATGCTGGTGCTGACATATCGCGGCGAAGAGGCCGTCAAGGAACACAAGGGCATGTTCGATGCCGCGCTGGCCAGAGACGCTGACACGGCCAAGAAACTGTTGGAAGATCACATCCGAAACGGCCTCACCCACACGTTGGAGGCTATGTAATGCGACATGCTGATTGTGTGCTTCGACGTCTTCAGGTCGATTTGGCAGGGAATATCTCAATATTCCACATCTAGATCGAGAAGTTTGTGAGCGGCCCTTTGCTGCCGTTGACCGAGGGCGCGCATCGCTGCGGTGCGGCCCACCAGACCGGACTTTAGCTGCGACTGCGAAATCCAGCGATCGACAAACTCACGCATCGCGGACGGAGCCGCCTTATGCACGTGCGTCTAGCGCCGATGCAGCATTCCTTTGCGAGTGCAGCAGACATTACGCCGCGACGCCGCGCACTTCGCGTTTTCGGTCATTCTACGTTGCTCCGGGCGGTGAAGTTCAGAGTGACTTTTCGCTGCATCGCGGGCGGACGCACAAGTGCGGGACATTGCGTCATTTATCCACGCAGAAACTTTGCGCTGCTAGAGGGAACTCGACGGTTCGACCATTTGCCCGAACTCTGCTGTGCTGAATAGACGTTCGTATGAGCGGCTGTGCCAAGACAAATGAAAGGCCCAATATTCATCCCCGAGCATTCGCTGAACTGCCTAAGGGCTGGTAGGGTACGGGCATGATTGCGATGATTTTTACGGTCTCGCTTGCTAAAAACAGTGGTTGTCTCGGATGCCGAGCTTGGAAGTGCTTGCTCGACACATGACATCATGGCTCCGGCAAAACTTTGGACAGCGCAGCTGTCAGCTTGACAACTAGGTGTTTGATCCCACGGTTTGATGGTGTGATCCTTTCGTTTGAATGGAAGGAAGCACTATGGGACAAATTCGTCATGGCAGCGCCTCGACCACGCACGCCATCAGAGCTCACATACAGCGATCGCAAGCTTCGATCACGGAGCTGAGCCGGGAACTGGGGATCAATCCCAAGACCGTAGCCAAATGGCGGAAGCGCAAAACGGTTGAGGATCAGAAGACCGGGCCGAAGGAACCACGCTCGACCGTTCTCAGCGAAGAAGAGGAAGCCATGGTTGTTACGTTCCGGCGGCATACTCTGTTGCCTCTGGATGACTGTCTCTATGCTTTGCAGTCGTCAATTCCACACCTCACACGGTCTTCTCTGCATCGCTGTTTGCAACGTCACGGGATATCACGCCTTCCAGACATGAGTGGAGACAAGCCCAAACGGCAGAAGTTCAAGAGATATCCCATCGGCTATTTCCACATCGATATCGCTGAAGTCAGAACCGAGGAGGGCAAGCTCTATCTCTTTGTAGCCATTGACCGGACCAGCAAGTTCGCAGTCGCGCAGCTTTTCGAAAAGGCCAATCGCCAGACAGCCTGGGAGTTTCTGGAGCACCTTCTTGAAGCCGTGCCGTACAAAATTCACACGATCCTGACAGACAATGGCATCCAGTTCGCAGAGCAGCCCCGGAACCGCGACAGCGTCACATTCCGCAAGATGCGTTTTGACCTAATTTGCGAGGCCAACGACATCGAACATCGTCTGACCAAACCGAACCATCCTTGGACCAATGGACAGGTGGAGCGCATGAACCGCACCATCAAAGACGCGACCGTAAAGCGGTATCACTACGATAGCCACGACCAACTGCGCAGCCATCTCAGCGACTTCCTGCAAGCCTACAACTTCGCGCGTCGGCTCAAAACTCTGAGCGGTCTCACTCCCTACGAATGCATCTGCAAAATCTGGACATCAAAACCAGTTCGTTTCATTCTAAATCCGATCCACCAGATGCCGGGACTGAACACCTAGCATGAAGTTGAAATACGTTCTTTGCCAAATCACTCCCTTCCCCATTCCTGCGCGAGGGCAATCGCTTTGGCGAAGGTATTTTGGTGGTTTTGAGTTCTGTCGGGGTTGATTTGGCGGTTTAGTTGCGCCGGGACGTTTTGCATGCCGATGACCTCACCGGCAAGACATGCGGTGCCCAGCGCGGTCACTTCGGCATTCTTCTGAAGGCGCAGGGATTGCTGGAATGCATTTACCAAAACGTGACAAAAATAGGGATTGGCCGTCAAACCCCCATCGATTGAAAACATGCTGCGGGCAGCCGTGGTTTCTGTCATTGCGCGCATCACCTCAGCGGCGCGAAAGGCGATTCCTTCCAGCAAGGCTTGCATCAAATCCTTGGGCCCATCGTCAAGCCCAAGCCCAAGCCATGTTCCACGTGCACGCCTGTTCCAATGGGGGCAGCCAAGCCCGGCAAGTGCCGGAACAAAGGCAAGGCCACGGGAAATGGCACTTGGTTTATCGAAGGCGTTGATTTCGTCGAATTGGTTGAACAATCCCAATCCGCGGGCCCAATTAACGGCGGCTCCAGCCGCAAAGACGCCGCCATCAACGGCATAATTTACCGCTTGCCCTTGTTTGCGCCAGGCAATGGTCGGCAATAGGCCTTTGCTGTGTTCCCGACAGATTGTGTCGCCGGTTAACATCAGCGCAAAAGCACCGGTGCCAAAAGTCACTTTTCCTTTGCCCGGCAGGCGACAGCCAGCGCCGTAAAGCGCCGCCTGTTGATCCACGATCAACGCGGTCAGAGGGGCCGTGGTTTCGCTGCCTTGGATCTGTCCAAAATCACCGGTATTCGAAACAATCTTGGGCAAAGTATCGATCGGGACGCCAAAAAGCGCGCAAAGATCCGGATCCCAATCGCAGGTCTCAAGATTCATCAATGCGGTGCGGGAGGCCGTCGAAACATCGGTGATGCAACGCCCGGCCAGACGATCAACGAAAAATGCATCACTCGTTCCCAACCGCAAGCTACCACGCCTATGGGCCTTTTGCGCCTTTGGTTCGTTTTCAAGGATCCAGCCCAGTTTGCTTGCCGAGAAATAACTATCAAGCGGCAATCCGGATCTGGAAAGTGTAAGGTCTTGGGCGCCGTCGGCCTTCAGCCGGGCCACCACATCATTCGTCCGTTCATCCTGCCAGACAATGACGGGGCTTAGGGCCTCTTTGGTGATGGCATCCCAAGCAAGGCAGCTTTCCCCCTGATTGTCGATCCCGACCGCGTCCAGTGGCCCGGCCGCGTCAAGACAAGCTTGAATATTCCGGATCAACTCTTCCGGATCATGTTCAACCCAGCCAGGTTTTGGCAATATCTGACGATGCCCAATCGCCTTGGCAATATGGGTTTTTCCTGTGCTGTCGTGAACCAGAATGCGGGTGCTTGTAGTGCCCTGATCAATCGCGCCTATTCTCAATCCTGTTCCTCCAGCCCGATAGTGATGCTTGTGGTCGCGCCATGCGCCAGAAGGGGGGCAATCGGCACGAGAATCCGGCGCTCGGGCACGGAATTTATGGATCGCGACCAGATGGTTTTGCCATCCGCCGAAATCACAAGCCGCCCACGCGCGGGGCGGTTCAGGCGAAGTTGTAGATTGGGCATATGCGCCCCGAGACAAGCTGTGGACAGGTGCTGAGGCAGAACATAGCGTATTGCCGGGCTCGTGATCCGAATTGGCGTTTGGCGCCGGGGCTCGGCCCTGTCCGGTTGCCCAAGCGCCTGAACAATAATCCGCGCGGCTTGCCGTCCCTCTTCAGCGCACCATCCATGGGTTTCAATGGGTCTAAGCAGATTGCCCGCACATAAATAGCTGGGATCAGAGGTCGTCATGAATTGATCGATCAAGGGCCCGCCCGTTTTCGGGTCAATCGCAAGATGGCCATTGCGCATCAAGCTTGCTTCGGGGCGGAACCGGCCTGTGCAAATGACACCATCGGCATCCAAAACCTTTTTACGGCCATCGGCGCGCTCGATTTCTATGCCCTCGACACGGTTTTTGCCCAAAATCCGCGTCAATTTGGTCTGGGACAGAATGGGAACACCCAAGACAGCAGGCAAAAGGCGGCTGAATGCCCGCGCTGTGATTCGCGGGTTTTCCTCGATCATCGCGACGGGCTGAATGCCCGCATGTCGGCAGGTCAGCAATGCAGAAAAAGACACAAGCTCGGTCCCCAGAATCGCGGGTTTTTTGAAGGGGACAAGACCTTCAATATAGCTGAAAGCCTGAAGCGCGCCGGTGGTGATAACCCCTTGGGGGCGGCTTCCTGAAATGAACCGCTGAGGGCGGCTTGCTTCACGCGCGCCCGTACACAGAACAACGCGCCGCGCTGTGATCGTTGCGGTTCCTGCATGGCTGCTTAGCTCGAGCGTGCCGCCCGGGTGAAGCGCGGTCACGGTTGTGCCGGTGCGCAGATCGACCCCTTTACGTTCGGCATCTTCGACTTTGCACCGCGCATAATCAGGGCCCTTCAGAAGGCGGTTATATTCGGTGATCCCGAACGGATAATGGCCACAATGGCGGGGAATACCCCCGGCCTCGGCCTCGCGTTCAAGGACGATCACCCGCTCGACACCAAGATGCCGCAATTCAGCCGCCAGTGTCAAACCGGCGGGGCCGCCCCCCACGATTGCAACATCACACAGCTCTTTACGCTCAACGGTCATGGGGATTTTGGCCTTCTACGCATATAGGAACATCAAGCACATCACCTGTGGCCGCCGCAACTGCGGCCATGCAATAGAAGCCTTGGCAAGTTCCCATGCATACACGGGTCCGGCGCTTCAATCCGGCAAAGCTGCGAGGGGCCAAAGGGCCAGCAAGGGCGTTTTGGATATCGCGATGGGTTACTTTTTCGCAATGGCAAATGATCCCGCCATTACCGGGCCGTTGCCAATCCCGCTGATGATAATCGGACAAATGTTGCAAGGCGATTTTTTCAGGCATAGAAACCGGTGGGTTTGCAAAATGTTGTGCGCCCAAAGCGTCACCATGGGTTTTGATAATATGTTCCGCCAGCCCCAGTGCCGCACTCAGACCGGTCGAGCGGATGCCGCCAATATTGACATAGCCCATATCAGGCCGCGCGATGATACGATATTCCTTACGTTCCGTCGCGGGACGGATGCCCGCATAGACACTTGTCACTTCGCTATCGGCCAAAGCTGGCAGGATATCAATCGCCTGCGCCCGCAAGCTAAGAAGCGTCTCTCGTTCGACCGAGGCATCCTCGCGGCTGTCTTGTTCTTCGGCTGTTGGCCCCACAAGGATATTGCCAAAAATCGTGCGGCACAGAACAACCCCCTTGGTCCGGTCATTCGGCACCGGAAGAATGATCGAGCGCAAATGACGCGCGGCAGCCTTGTCGAAAATGACAAACTGGCCTTTGCGGGGTTTGATCTTGAACGTCGCCGTGCCCAAAAGCCTTTCTTCGACGATATCGCCATATAAACCGGCGGCATTCACCACCGCTTTCGCCTTGATGCACCCGCGCAAGGTATTCAGCGACCATATGTCATTGTCGCGCCTTGCCGACATGATTTCGGCGCCTGGAATAAATGATGCACCATGGGCCAAGGCTTGCGTCAGATAAGCATAAGGGGTTGTCCAAGGGTCTATTATATGCTCGCCAGGTACCTCGAACCCGGCGATGACCCGATCGGATAAGGCCGGTTCGCGCGCCAAAATATCGTTGCGATCGATCCATGCTGCATCATCGACACCGTTTTCATGGGCTTGTTGCAAAAGACCAGATAATTTTTCGGCCTCTTGATCGCTCCAGGCCAAAACCATCGCGCCGGTTTCATGCAGGGGAAGGCCAAGATCTTCACGTATCGTCAGATAAATCTCGCGCCCCCGGGCAACACATTGCTGTTCGAGCGATCCAACCGGCGCGTCAAAACCCGTATGCAAAATGGCGCTATTGCCCTTCGAGGCCCCGCCCAAAGGGTCCATAGCTTTTTCAAGGACAGCCACGCGCGCCCCTTCCAAAGCCAAGCCACGGGCAATCGCCGCCCCGATAATGCCCGCCCCTATGATGGCAATATCAAAACAGTCCTCGGGCATTTCTTCACGCTTAAGCATTAGCACTACCGATGCGGTGAACCCAAAAATTACTTGTTTCGGTCATATTTTTCGGTATATTTCGAGTAAATAACACGTATTCGGTCAACTTACTACCGTTTTTTGCAGAAGGGGCGAGCGTGTTTTTGATATCTGTTCGGACAGGAATTTGACCGCACGCGCAACCGAGCGGCGGAAACACATATCCGCCATGGTGGCCACATTGGGAGAGGTCAGCGTAGAGACATTGGCCCATGAGCTCGGTGCCTCGCCCGAGACTATACGCCGCGATCTATCGGTGCTGGAAGATGCCGGAAAGCTTTTGAAAATCCATGGGGGCGCAAAACAAGTCCCCCAGAATGATGAAGGCCCGTTCTACGCGCGCATGAAGGCCAATTTGGCGGAAAAGCGGGCCATCGCCGATAAGCTTTCCGCATGGTTGCAGGGCGATCAGATGGTCTTTTTGGACACGGGCTCGACAACACTTATTGCCGCCGAAGCGTTGGTCAGGAAAAACTCGTTAAAAATCGTCACGAATTCCCTGAAGATTGCCGGGCTTCTGGCCGCAAAACCTGACGGGCCCAAGGTTTTCATGCTTGGAGGCTGGGTTGAAGGCGATAATAGCGAAACCATTGGCAGCGCGACGGTCACGGAAATCAACCGTTTCAACGCCGATTACGCGATCATCACGGCCGGAACCATCTGTCCAAAAAGTGGGGTTTGCGATTTTAGTTTTGACGAAGCCGAAATTGCACGGGCGATGACACGCAAGGCAAAACGAACCGTCATATTGGCCGATGCGTCAAAGCTCGGGCGGCGTGCCGCCTATCCGGTATGTGCCTTGGCGGAAATCGACATTCTTATATCCAATGCTCTGCCAAGTGCAAAAATGCGTGATGCGCTGTCACAAGCCAGGGTTCAGGTGCTATGACCGGCGCGCCCGAACGCCTTCTTGCACCGCTGCTTCATCCCCGCACAGACCTATTCTCTCCCCTTTCGAGGTTCTAATGGACGTTTTTGATCATATCATTGTTGGCGGCGGTGTGATTGGCGCGTCAATCGCCTATCACTTGGCCTGCAAAGGCGCTGGAAAAATCCTGTTGCTAGAGCGCAATGAGCTTGCAAGCGCAGCATCAAGCCGGGCGGCAGGATTGCTTTTGCAAGCATCAACCAAGCCGGCAAATACACCAATGGCAAAGCAAACCATTGAAACCATACGTAAACTTGAAGACGAGCTGGGCGAAAACGCGGATTTTCATCAGGTCGGCTCGTTGCGTATTGCCGTGTCACAAGCGCGTGTGGCGGAGTTGCAGACCACGGCCAGGGATGCGCTGAAATGGGATATTCCGGTGCAATGGCCCAGCATTGCCGAAATTGGCGAAATGGTGCCGTGGTTGAATACCGATACCATTCTAAAGGCGGCCTTTATGCCTACCGATGGCTATATTGATCCTTATCTTCTGACGATGTTCTATATTCGGGCCGCGCGAGCGCGTGGGGTCGTGATCCGGCCGCGCACCAATGTGAAAGATGTTCTGCGCGACAAAGGAAGGGTTGTGGGTGTCTTGACCGATACCGCTAGGATTGCCTGTCGCACCGTTATTGATGCCTGTGGCGCTTGGGCGGCCGTATTTTCGCAACACGCGGGTTTTCCCTTGCCCATGGCCCCGGTACGCAGCCATTATTGGATGACCGAACCCTCGGATATCTATGGCCTAGAACACCCGATAACGATCCTTGCCGATATTGGCGCCTATACACGCCCCGAAGTTGGGGGATTGGTCCTTGGCGTGCAAGAAACCCGTTCCGCAACATTTGACGCTCGCGCGCTGCCAGACGACCCCGCCACATTTTCGCCCACAAAAGGCGAAGAGCATTGGGATGTCCTTGCAGATGCCTATCAGGGCCTTGCGCAATTCTTCCCAGCAATCGAACATGCCGAATTTTCCCATTACATGGCCGGACTATCTTCATATACACCGGATGGAAAAATGCTGCTTGGACCTGTTCCAGAGATCTCTGGCTTTTATGCCGCGGCGGGCGCTTGCGGTCACGGCATCACGCTTTCCGCCGGAATAGGCGACGCGATCAGCGATTTGATCTTAGGGCAACAACCCGCTTTTGATATCGACCCTTTCCGCACGGATCGATTTGGTAAGGTAAACCCTTTTGAGGAAGCCTTTCAATTGCGCTGCGCCGCTGCCCGAGCCTCAAAAACCCGCGCCGATATAGCTAACCCGACATAAATTGATTCAAATTTTGTGCTTGAAGAGTTGTTCTGGTGATTGTCCTGTTTTCCGTCTTAAGGCTTTTACCTTTGCCCATTTTTGTTCGATTGGGTTGAGGTCTGGTGAGTATAGGGGAAGGTATCGCGGCGGCGGAATGTGCCAATAATGCTGACGTCGCGGCGACATTGATCCCAACCCTGACATTAGGGGTCCCGGGAAACTCCGTGGCCGCCGTCATTATGGGCCTAACTGGCCTGAAGCTGTAAAATCGGACAGATTTTGGAACATTTGTGAACAAGGCTTGTCTTCTGAAGGGGCCTTGTTGCGTAAATCGCGTAAGGGATTCACTGTGTAAATCCAGCATGATAGCGTGAGGGCATGAGCAGTTGGGCCCCTACGAAGTACAAGACCACGAACTGGTCGGCTTACAATGAAACGCTGAAGCGACGAGGATCGCTGTGTCAACGGCGGTGAGAAAGTCTGCCATTGGGCGGAGCAAAAGTCGTCCACTGTTTGGGTGACCGGCGCCTTGGCAAACGCGCTCCCAAATAGCTGGCGGTTGCCAAGGCGTCTTGGTCCGTCAGGACCAATCTCTTCTGTGCCTTAGGAGTTCTGCCGGGCCCTGCTCTGTGCCAGGCGATAGCTTTCTCCGTTCATCTCCAGAATGCTGACGTGGTGGGTCAGCCGGTCGAGCAAGGCACCAGTGAGGCGCTCCGATCCGAATGTTTCGGTCCATTCATCGAAGGGCAGGTTCGAGGTGATCAGGATCGAGCCGCGCTCGTATCGCTGAGAGATCAGTTCGAACAACAGTTCGGCGCCGGTTTTGCTGAGGGGCACGAAGCCCAACTCGTCGATGATCAGGAGCTTCAGCTTCACGAGTTGCTTTTGAAGGCGCAGGAGCTGGCGCTCGTCGCGGGCTTCCATCAACTCGTGCACGATGGCCGCGGCAGTAGTAAAGCGAACCGCCAGGCCTTTCTGGCAGGCGGCCAGACCGAGGCCGAGCGCCACGTGGGTCTTACCGGTGCCGCTGGGGCCGAGAGCGATGACGTTCTCTCCGCGGTCGATCCATTCACCACGCGCCAACTCCAGGACCTGCATCTTGTTCAAAGAAGGGATCGCGGCAAAATCGAAGCTATCAAGGCTCTTGGTCGCCGGGAATTTCGCGGCCTTGATCCGGCGTTCGATCATCCGCCGCTCCCGGTCGATGAGCTCGAGCTCGATCAGACGGGCCAGGAACTGGACATGGTCGCGGCCCTCGGAGGCACACAGCCGAGCCTGTTTGTCGTATTCCCGCAGGATGGTCGGCAGCTTCAGCTTCTTGAGTTGGTGGTTCAGCAGGATCTGTGGTGTCTCCGTCATGTCGAGGCACCTGTTGTCAGGCACATGTAGCTGGCCGGAGATGTCGTCGCCACCTTGGCCCGCGGCAGGAACGGGTAGACATCCAGATCGAGCCTCGGCGGCCGCCGCTCCACCCGACACAGCACCAGATGCTTCACGGCATCAAAACTGATCGCACCCATCTGGAGAGCCGTCTTCACGGCAGCATGAACCTCCTCCATCTCGAAGCTTTCGAGCAGCCGTAGGACCTGCACGTATTCGCGCCGTCCGGCTTTCAGCATGCGTGCCTCCATTAGCTTCTGAAGAGTATCAAACGCCTTGGGAAGCTCCCATCCGGCCAGCGGAGCTGCCTGTTCGAAAGCGTTTATCTTCTTCTCAATCAGCGGCAGGTAATGAACCGGATCGAAGACCATGTCCTCGCGGTTGTAGCTGCGAACATGCCGCGCGATGACCTCGCCGCCACATCCGATCACCAGTCGGTCGACATAGGCGCGGATCCAGACATCGCGGTGTCCAAAGGCAACCGGTACGGAATAATCATTGGTCTTGTAACGTACCAACGCGAGCGAACTGACCCGACCCGTTGCCTGGTCACAGGCTTCGAAAGACCGGGCGGGAAGCGGCGCCATGATCTCCAGATCGCGTTGAAGTCGCTCTCCAATCGTCTCATTGTGCCCGCGCAGCTTGTCGTTTTGGCGCTCACGGCACTGCTCTTCGAGCCAGTTGTTGAAGGCATCCCAAGTCGGAAAACTCGGGACCGGCACCATGAAGTTGCGCCGGGAATAGCCAACCAGCCCTTCGACGGACCCCTTGTCGTTGCCCTTGCCGGGACGCCCGTAGCGGTCCCGGATCACGTAGTGGGACAGCATCTCGCTGAACAGCCGCGCGCGTCTGCGAGTTCCGTCGGGCTCGATCTTCGCCACAAGGCACCGGTCGTTGTCGTACAGGATCGACTGCGGAGCCGCCCCGAAAAACCCAAAGGCATGGACGTGGCCATCCATCCAGGCCTCTGCGGTCGCCGCCGGATAGGCCCGGACGTAGCAGGCGTCGCTGTGCGGCAGATCCAAGGCAAAGAAGTGGGCCTTCTGTTCAATGCCACCGATCACAACAATCGCTTCGCCGAAGTCGGCCTGAGCATGGCCGGGTGCATGGTTAAGCGGCACGAACATCTCGCGATGCCGTCGACCGTGTTCCCGAACATAATCCTTGATGATGGTGTAACCACCCTCGAAGCCATGCTCATCGCGCAGGCGTTCGAAGATCCGCTTGGCCGTATGCCGCTGTTTGCGCGGTCGCTGCCGATCTTCTGACAGCCATTGATCGATGATCCCGGTGAACCCATCCAGCTTGGGCCGCCGGATCGGTGCTGACCGCCGGTAGCCGGGCGGGACCGAAAACGCCAAGATCTTGCGAACGCTGTCACGTGATATCCCGAAATGCCGGGCCGCTTCTCGCTAGCTCATGCCCTCGGCACAGGCCAGACGCACTTTACGATACAAATCCACGGAAAAGATCCTCCCGCCCCCCCCGTTACGAAAAGAAGGGCAAAGATGGACGACTTTTACGCCGCCCGCAGCAGGGTTATCCCGCCGCTACCGTGGTCGACTTTCTCACCGCCGTTCTCAGGTGCAGAACGTTCGTGATAGGGGTCGCTATGCGACGCAAGGACGACCCATTGCTGACCTTGGCCGGTTTCACTGACGCTGCAGTGTGGATTCCCTAAAGCCGACACTTGCAAAATTCAATGTCACGCGACATTTGTTCATATCTGATTTTTTGAGGCAGACAGCGTTGTCGAGTGAACCAAAGATAACTGAGACAGCAGACATTGTGCTGAAGATCGCTGCACTGGTTGGCCTTTCCGCAGCTGTGCTGTCTTTTGGATATAATCACTACATTTGCACTAAAGAGTCTTGGCAGGTTGTCTTTTCGGTTCCAGTGTTCCTGCTCGCCTTGCTCATATTCGGTTTGGCGTTGGGACTGTCCGACAAAGCTTTTGGAAGCTTCCGAGAGTTGGAAATCTGGTCAGGACCAATTTCCACACGACTGCTTCGATTTTTCCTCTATTTGATTGGATACTTTTCTGAGGTGTCTTTTGGTGCTGTCGCAATATACACATTCTTAGCCGCTGGAAACGTACCAAATTGCGTTGGTCAGTAACCAGCTTCTCACCGTGCAACTGGTTCGGCCCGATCCGGACCTTCACCGACCAAGCAAGATGCTGCACTCGAAGCCCACCTAGCGGATTTTGGCCGCTCCTGCGCGGTTTTCACGCTGTCAGATGACAGAAGGGCGGGAAAAGCCAGCAGTTCGGCCTTCGCTTACCCATGACTTGTGTTTGCAGCTCGCGACCGGGATGTTTGCGAGTATTCGAAAGGGATTGAACGACGCGAACAGCTAGGGCAACCTGAAAGGCATAGCTTGTATCACAGCGGAATTCTGGATGGAGCGGCGCCTAGCAGCCATTCTTGTTGCCGACCTGGTCGATTTTTCGCGCCTCATGCACGAGGACGAGGCTGGCATTCTTGCCCGGCTCGAGGCACTCGACACAGGCATCATCACGCCATTGGTCGAACGCCACGGGGGACGGATCGTTAAGCGGATGGGCGACGGCTATCTGATTGAGTTTGCCAGCGTCGTAGATACGGTGAACTGCGCTTTGGACTGGCAGGACCGGATCAGGCCTCGCGCGGACGAGCCGGACGCCCTGCAATTTCGGATCGGGATAAACCTGGGTGATATCGTTGTCAGGGACAATGATATTTTCGGAGACGGCATCAACGTAGCCGCGCGGCTGGAATCCATCGCTGAGCCGGGTTCGGTGCTGGTATCGCGCACGGTCGTCGATCATGCCAGCGGCAAGCTTGAGGCGGCGTTCGGCGATCTGGGCGACAAGACGCTGAAAAACATCCCCGAGCCTGTCCGTGTTTATCGTGCCACAAGACGCACCGAACCAACCGTCGTTCGGCCATCCCGCGGGCGCTACGGTAAAGCAAGCGCGGTCATAGCCGCGCTTTTTGGCCTTCTGGCCATCAGTGCTGGAGCGGCGTACTGGCTTCAACCCCGTCCGGTGAAGGTCGAACCGGCCTCCATCGAAGCGATGGCATTGCCGTTGCCCGACAAGGCCTCGGTTGCGGTTCTGCCGTTTGACAATCTCAGCGGCGAGTCCGAACAGGAACCTCTGGCCGACGGGATAACTGAGGATCTGATCACCGACCTGTCGAAAGTTTCGGGCTTGTTCGTCATCGCGCGCAATTCGACCTTCATTTACAAGCGCAAGTCAGTGAGCATCAAAGACGTCGCCGAAACCCTGGGCGTGCAATACGTGCTCGAAGGCAGCGTGCGGCGCTCGGGCACCACATTGCGCGTCAACGCTCAGTTGATTGACGCCACCACCGGCAACCACGTCTGGGCTGACCGCTTCGACGGCGACGCCTCGGATGTTTTTGCGGCACAGGACGCGTTTGTACTGAAGATCATCAACGCGCTGAAGGTTGAACTGACCGACGACGAACTCGAGGAGGTGAACCGGGCCGATACTAAAATCGTCGCCGCCCGCGAGGCATTTCAACGTGGCTGGGAGTTGATGTCGAACTTCAACGAACGCGACAATGCCCGAGCTGTGGATCATTTCGAAAGGGCGATTGAAATTGATCCCGACTATGGCCGTGCCCATGCCGCACTGGCGCTGGCCTTTCAACGAGATGGCGTGTTCCGGTGGAACCAGAAAATTCGCGG
Source organism: Ruegeria sp. AG7 (assembly GCF_056541545.1). Lineage (NCBI taxonomy): Bacteria > Pseudomonadati > Pseudomonadota > Alphaproteobacteria > Rhodobacterales > Roseobacteraceae > Ruegeria > Ruegeria sp. AG7. The sequence continues at coordinate 31,012 of NZ_JBQFYP010000017.1, read as the reverse complement.
TAACTCCCGCGCCCACCTCTATACCGTTCTGATCCCCGATCATCTTGAAAAAGCCGGCGACAGAGGCGGGTCGATGGTGCACATTATTCGCGCCATGCGGCAGCTTAACTTCCGTGACCAGAACACTGGCGAAACTGGCGCCGCGCGCTCGGCAAAGGCCATCGAAGAAGCGGCCAGGGCGATCGAGCTTGGCCCAAATGACCCCGAGGCGCATGTCACTATGGCCTGGGCGCTAATCGCTTCGGGCAATCCCGAGCAGGGTCTAGACGAGATTGCGATTGCCAAGCGGCTTGACCCCAGTGTGCCCGCCAATGTCGTTATTGTCGAGGCAGCTGCGTATTATGCGTTAGGGCAGTTGTACAGGGCAGCCGAAATTCTGGACGAGGCGACTGCCAGAACGAAAAAGTCGCTGAACCTGATCATCACCGCGGCGTCGATTCACGCGCAGTTGGGCGACCGCCGGAAAGCCGACGACCTGATGTATGCCTGGGCGCGCGACAAGGATCGGCTGGCGCTTGCCGAAAACTATCTGCTGCCGATGCAATGGGACGGCGATCACGAGGAACTGAACCGAAAGATGGCCGACGGGTTGAAACTCGCAGCGCTCAGGCCGACCACTACCGTGACATCCCTACTGGAAGATCTCAAGACGCAGGAAGGACCAGCTCAGATCGAAACGCTGCGGATGTTGGGCTGGTTCGGTCCCCAGGCGGCCAACGCGGTCTCCGATCTGCTCGGTGTTCTAGAAACTGGCGGTAAGCGCGCACGCCGCGAGGTCGTAATCACGCTCGGAAAGATCGGCGCGCCAGCCAGTGCAGCTTTGCCAGCGCTGGAGGCCGTCACTGAGGAGCCCATAATAGGGCTTCGTGCCAAGAGGGCGATCACGCGCATCTCAGGCGAGTAGAAAGCTGACTCCTAGCCCTGCTGGGAAAGGCATGAACGGTCTGGCTCAGGCCGTCTATCCGCCCGCGATTGTCCGCTTGCCGCACTATTGATCAGTTCGAGCATGCCCCAGAAAATGTCAATGGGGCTCGGAGCCGACTTGCGTTGATGCAGAACTATGCCTGCATGCAGTCCAAATTGAGTGTCAGCTTTTGCTAATGCAGTCCGGTTGGTTCGCGCGTGCGGAGAATGACCGGAATCCGCCCATCTTACTAGTTCATGCGTTCCGCAGCATTTGGCACTTTGGGCTCCGAGCAGCCGTTCGCCGCTCTTTGCATGAGTGACCGCTTCGCGGACAAAGCGGACACTCACTCCATGGGACTCCAATGACCGCTCTGCGGACAAAGCGGATGTACAGCATCACCGAAAGGTGGATGATCTCGAGATTGGTTTTAAGAATTTGAAAGAGGCAGGTCTAGTCATAGGCAAAAGCAAGCAAAACTCCTGCCCCGCCCAAGCAAAGTTCTTCTGACAAGACGCTTGAAAGATCCGCGTTTTGTAGCGCCGGATCGCTATTCAGCTCCCCGCCCGCCCAGAACTGATCTCTTCAGATGATCGCCAGCAGAATCTTAGTAAAGACCCGCGACCTTTGCCCTCAGTTTTATAAGTGATGCAACAGTGTCGATTGTGGGTGTTGCGATCCCGGTCAGTTGCCCCAATTCCTGTACTGAAGTGACCAAGGCATCAATTTCCATAGGTCGGTTCAGCTCCAAATCCTGCCACATCGAGGTCTTGTGTGCTCCGACAGCCGCTCCTCCGTCAATGCGCTTTTCGACATCAATCGGGAACCTAACCCCCAGTTTTTCACCGATTTCCTGAGCCTCTAGCATCATTCCACGTGCCACGGAGCGTGAACCTTCATCAGTACACAAGACATCAAGTGTTGAGTGGGTAAGTGCGGAAATCGGGTTGAACGACAAGTTGCCCCATAGCTTCAGCCAAATTTCGTCCCGTATTCTTGGTCTTACGGGCGCGCGCAACCCGGCGGTGGACAATGCAGCCGAAAGGTTGGAGGCACGGTCTGATTTAGTGCCATCGGGCTCACCCAAAGAAAAACGATTGCCTTCGACATGCTTGATCGATCCCGGAGCAATGACTTCCGCGGCCGGATAAACAACACACCCAAGCACACGATCCGGTCCGAAACCGTTCCATTGCGCGTCTCCCGGGTCTACAGATGACAATCTCGTCCCCTCGAAGGGACCGCCCAGCTTGTGGAAATACCACCAGGGTACCCCGTTCACTCCGCTCACTATTGTCGTTTCATCCCCAATCAGTGGCTGGATCGAGTCCACAACTGTTGGAACGGAATGCGCTTTCAGTGTGATAAAGACATAGTCTTGGGGGCCGAGATCGGCGGCATTGTCCGAGGCGCGTATTGGCACATTGATTGGGTCCTGCCCATCCTCTTGGAGAGTCAGCCCTTTTTCTTGCATTGCAGCCAGATGTGGGCCACGTGCAACGACACTGACGTCGACGTCAGTCTGCGCGAGCTTCGCGGCAACGTAACCTCCGATAGCTCCGGCACCAAAGATGCAAACTTTCATGTGTCTAAGCCTTTGCCAGTCCCAATTTAGCGGCCAGCCCAATCCTTTGTATCTTACCAGTCGCACCTTTTGGTATCTCTTCGAGAATAACCACTGAAGTCGGCACCTTGAATTTTACGAGCCGTGCGCCAATAAAATCCCGGACGTCCTGACCTGCAATCGTCGCTCCTTCTGAGAGAACCACCGCCGCCGCTATATCTTCGCCCAGTTTCTCGTGGGGAACGGCAAAACAAACTGCCTGAGCAACGTCCGGATGGCTTAGAAGCACGGCGTCAACTTCAAGTGGACTGATTTTTTCTCCACCGCGATTGATAAGCTCCTTAAGGCGTCCAGTCAGTCGCAGATAATCCTCTTCGTCGAACGACCCTTGATCACCGGTGCGAAACCAGAGTTTTCCATCCGCTTCAAAGAAATTGTCTGCATTTGCCTGCGGGTTGCTCTCATACCCAGGGGTCACGTTCGGACCGCTGATAACGATTTCTCCGACATCCCGCGAAGCGATCAATACATTTTCCGTTTCGTCTGCAATTCTGACTTCAGGGCCCGCTGCTACTCCGACGTATCCGGGCTTTTGCTTTTGTGGAGGAAGCGGGTTGCAACACATTTGATGCGTGGCCTCAGTCATACCGTAGGCCTCGATGACAGGCGCATTGAATGTCGCCACCAACTCTTCCATGACCGGCGCGGGCAACGACGCGGAAGACGACCGCAAGAAACGCAAGCGCGATTGCTCAATGACTGATTGGTTTCGGGCGGCTCGGGCGAGAATAGCTTGGTGCATTGTCGGAACCGCCGTGTACCATGTCGGATCAACCTCAGCGACCTGTGAAAAAAAGCTAAGAGCGTTGAACCCAGGGGCGCAGCTAATTTGCGATCCGGCGCCTAAAGAAGCCGCGACTGCTGCGATCAACCCATGGATATGGAACAGCGGCATGATGCTTAGACAACGATCATCGACTGTCAGCTTCAAAGACGAAGCCACGTTCCGTGCCGAAGAGTAGATATTGGCCTGCGTCAAAGGAACGATCTTGGGGCGCGACGTTGTTCCTGATGTATGGAGTATCAGGGCGACGTCATCTTCACCCGGCGCTGATGTATCAGCCACTCCAATTGGGTCACAGGCCAAAACGGAAAACTGTCCAGCTGGACGAGAACTATCGCTAGAAATCCGCAAGACGGCCACACCCAGTTCAGTCGCCGCTTGCACGGCTGGGCCACTTTCGTTTTCGCTTACTACAAGAGCCTTGGCTTTCAAGTCTTTGAGATAGAACACATATTCTTCGATAGTATAAGAAGGGTTTAAAGGCGCCGTCGTCGCCACTTGGGCGACGGATATGAATGCCGTCGCCATCTCTGGTCCGTTAGGCAACACAATTGCCACCCTGTCGCCGCGCCCTATTCCGATCTGATGCAGATCCTCTTTGACCTTCGCGCAATGCTCGCGCAAACCAAGGTAGCTCAACCACGGCTGGCCAGGAGCGCCAATGGCATTTGCCGTGTCTGCATGGTGTGCAATCAATTCAGCGACTAAATGGGGCATCTGATATCCGTTTACACAAGCATCGGTTTCTTTCGCAATGTTAGGTCGTCGCAGCAGGTTCTAAGTCACGCGTACGTTCAGGCTGCCCAGCTTGTCGACGGCCAAGACCATAACATCCCCTCGGTTGACGGGACCAACACCAGAAGGTGTCCCTGAAAGGATAACGTCCCCGGCCGCAAGCTCGAAGTAGTCGCTCAGATACGAGATCATCTCGGGGACTTTCCAAATCATCTGGTTCAAGTCGCCTTCTTGCCGAACTTCACCATTCACCGTCAGAGTAATCGGACCTCTGTCGAGATGCCCGACCTCTGATGCCTTGTGAATTGGTCCGCATGGCGCCGAGCGCTCAAACGCTTTCCCAATTTCCCACGGGCGGCCCATCTTTTTCATCTGCCCTTGCAGGTCGCGACGGGTCATATCAAGCGAAAGGCCGTACCCAAAGACATGATCCAATGCATCGTCCACCGAGATATTCGTGCCGCCGGACTTGAGCGCAACAAGCATTTCTGCTTCGTGGTGCACGTCGGAACTGTGCGGAGGGTACGGGAATTCCCCCGAAGGGTCCAAATTGTTTGGGTTCTTTTGAAAGAAAAATGGAGGTTCCCGGTTCGGGTCATGGCCCATTTCAATTGCATGCGCCGCGTAGTTTCGTCCAATGCAGTAGACACGCCGGACCGGGAACGTGCCGCCCCCCGATACGGGTATGACATGCACCTGCGGTGCGGGAATTACATGATCGGACATCGCTTTCCTCCTGAACGCTTGACTGCCAAAGATCGGATTTCCGAACGGTCAGATACCTTCCGATCGATGCCACGCCACATTCAAACGGACGCGGCGGCTTACCAAGTCATCGCCAAAATTCAGGCTGTTTTGCAAGACCAACGGCTACAATCTGCCCCGACCATTTCCCGAATTGGTTGGGCGCCAGCGCTACTTCAGCTGTCGGACTGGATGCTCGTAGGCAGCACCCGCGAATAAACCGATTTCAGGTGATCCACCATGGCACTGGCCGCAAGCTCACAGTCGCCCTTTGCTATGGCAGACACGATCACATCATGTTCGCTAAAGCTGGAATAGTCTTCTGCGGGCTTTAAATTTTCGCGTGGCTGCCCCCAAACAATCGATCTTCGAACCGAATTCAAAGTCTCAAAGAAGTATAAAAAGAGCTGGTTACGAGTGGAGCGGGCTATAGCGTAATGCAAATTATTGTCCCAAGCTTCGTACGTGCGCCAATCCTCTGCGGTACGACATTTGTCCGCGCATAGCCTCATTTGCTCACGATCGGAACGTGTGGAATGGAGCGCTGCGAGGCGGCTAAGCTGCGGCTCGATCGTAAATCTAACCGATACAACCTGCTCAGGTTTAATTTGGTTGCCCAAATAAGTTACATCGGTGAGGTTGAGAACCGGCCTGGATCCAACAAATGTTCCCCGCCCCACATGACGCCAGATCAGCCCCTGGGCCTCAAGCTCTGCCAACGCTCTTCGCAACTGATTGCGAGTGGTCCCAAGTTTTGAACACAGCTCACGTTCAGGTGGGAGCCTGTCGTTATGCCTGTATCCGGCATTGTTAATCAGGTCGCGTACGCGGTGCGCGAGTTCGGTTGGTGCACTCATATCTCCACCCAATTTAGCGATTGGTTGATTGATTGAAACGCCAAGTCGGAAAAAACTCAAGGGCGAGAAGAAAGCAAGAAACGAGTCGCCGGACAGGATCCGTGACCACGTCTTGACACAAGCACGAGGGAGGAGTGCCGAGTGCGGTTAGCAACTGTTTCCGTAGAGGGCCACGCCGTTTGCGTGGCAATACTAAACGATGGCGGCAAGTTGGACGTTTTGCGCGCAGCGCAAGTGCTTGGCGAAGCGCTGGACGCAGGTTCAATGCAGCATCTGATCGCAGGCGGAAAAGAAACGCTTGGCGTTTTGAAAACCCTCGTTTCATCGGCCGAAACGGGTAATCTAAACGACGCACTGGTCCCGGATGACGTGCCGTTTCTGGCACCAATTCCTTCCCCGCGTAAGAACGTTTTCTGTGTCGGGCGCAATTATGCTGAACACATCGCCGAGGGCGAACGTGCCCAAAACCAAAAAATTGGAGTAACAGAGCATCCGGTCTTCTTCACAAAACCGCCGACATCGATTGTGGCGCCAGAGGCAGACATTCTGATATTCCCCTCGGTCTCACAAGCCATTGACTATGAAGTTGAACTGGCAGTTGTGATTGGAAAACCGGGGCGAAACATAGCCAAGGCTGACGCATACGACCATGTATACGGCTATACGATCCTCAATGACATCACCGCACGCGACATTCAACGCCGACATGGTGGGCAGTATTTCAAAGGCAAAGGTTTAGATGGGTCTTGCCCATTGGGCCCCTTCATAGTGACCGCTGATACAATCAGCGATCCGCACGCTCTATCAATCGGATTAACAGTCAACGGCGAACAGCGCCAAAACGGATCGACGTCGGACATGATTTTCGACATTCCAACGCTGATCGCATCCCTTTCAGAAGGTATGACCCTGGAACCTGGCGACGTAATCGCGACCGGAACACCGTGTGGTGTCGGATACGCCATGGACCCACCACAGTTCCTGAAAGACGGGGACACTGTGGTTTGTGAAATTTCAGAAATCGGCACGCTCAGGAATACCGTGCGCGTCGTTTAAGTGGCTCCTGCATAGCTGAATCTGCAGGTTGCCAACCATGCAAGGGAGGAAGACTAAAATGATGAACAGAAGGACTTTCACAGCGTCCTTGCTTTCGGCGGTTCCGGTAGCAGGAGCACTAGGAACACAGGGCTTTGCGCAGGACTTGCGTAAAATTACCTTCGTGCAGCCAAGCCCTTCGGCAATCAATTCATTTCCGGTTTTTGTCGCCATCGGCGAAGGTTATTTCGCTGATGAAGGGTTGGATGTGACCGTCGAGGCGATCAACGGCTCAGGAGCCGTGCTTCAAGCATTGTCCGCCGGACAGGCTCACTTCGGTCGCCCCGGTCCTGGCCCCTTAATTGCCGCACGGTCGCGGGATGTAGATGCCGTACACATCTACAACGTTGCGGCACGCAGCAACTTTGGCATAGCCGTGCCAGAAGACTCTGACATCCAAAGTGTTGAAGAGCTTCGAGGTAAAGTTATCGGAACAGGTACGGCCGATGGCGCAGAAGTCGGCTTTGCACGTAACGTGATGACCGGAGCAGGCATGAAAGAGGGTGAAGACTTTACCTTCCTTACCGTCGGCGACGGTGGCCCGGCGACCGCGGCTTTCCTAAACGGCGAAATCGACGCTTACTCTGCTTCGACGGCTGACACGGCAATTCTGAACCAGCGCGGAATGGCGGTGCGTGACATCACGCCTGCGGAGTTCGGGCGTTTCTTCGGTAACGGCATCGCCACAATGGCTGACACAATCGCCAACGACCGTGAATTGGTCGAAGCTTGGAGCCGCGCGTTCGCACGTGGTCATGCATTTGCACTGGATGATGCCAACCGTGAAGCTGTTTTGAAGCATTTGGCGGATGGCAACCCGCAGGAAGGCGAGGACAAGGAGTTCCAGTCAGCACTGTTCGATGCCGTACGCTCGAAAACTATCGCGGCGGATCCGAGCAATGGCCTGGGATGGTACCCCGCCGAAGTTTGGCAGGAATGGCAAGACGCACTTGTTGCAGGGGGCGAAATCCCAGGGCCGCTGGATGACCTGAGCGCTGCTTGGACCAACGAGTTTGCTGCCATCGGCAACGCGGCTGTCAGCAAATGAACGCTGTAGTCACACATGAGTTTTCCGGCGCGCCTTTGGGCACGCCGGTCTATGAGTTGACCCATGTAAGCAAGACCTATGCACGCAATCTTGTTGTCGCTCTCGAGGACATCAATCTGACGCTTCGGAAAGGAAGCTTCACATCTGTCATCGGGTCCAGCGGGTGCGGCAAGTCAACTCTACTAAAGATCATGGCGGGTCTGATCCCGCCCACCAAAGGGCGTGTAATCCTTCAGGGGCAACCAGTCACTGGGACCCGCCGGGACATCGGTATGATGTTTCAGCAAGCGACGCTTTTCCCCTGGAAAACAGCGGTGGAAAACATCGTCTTGCCAATTGAGATCCGCGATGGAAAAGCGGCGGCCAAGCAAGCTATGGCCAAGGCGCATGAACTTTTGGACATCGTAGGTTTGCAAGGGTTCGAAAACGTATATCCGAACGAATTGTCAGGCGGTATGGCACAACGCGCTTCGATCTGCCGAATGCTGATCACGGAACCAGCCGTGCTATTGATGGACGAACCGTTCAGCGCGCTCGACGAGTTGTCACGCGACATGATGAACATGGAATTGCAGCGGATTTGCAGGGAACAGGATGCGACTGCTTTTCTTGTGACGCACTCAATTCAGGAAGCTGTTATTTTGTCTGACGAAATTGTCGTCTTGAAACCGCGCCCAGGCAGGATTGCTGAAATCGTTGAGGTCGACCTGCCACGCCCACGAACACTCGACATGATGACGACACCCAAATTCGGCGCTATCGTAGACTACATTCGCAGCCTCCTTGATAAGGGAGAAGAAATGTGAGCGAAGTTCAGAATTACTCACCTTCCGTAAAAGACGCTGCCCCCTCAGAAGACACTGTATGGGAGCAGAAGGTTCACTTTATCGACTCGGTTCCTCGCTGGCTGGCGATGACCTTTGTCTTCGTGGTTTTTGTCGGAACTTGGCAAATTGTGACCAGCCTTAGGCTGGTCTCTCCGATCATTCTACCGACGCCGATGGAGACCCTCAAAGATATGATCTTCTTGGGGCAAAACCTTTTGACCGGCGGCTACATGCTTGGGGCACTGTGGATCACCATCAAAGAGGTCATCTATGGTTTTGCGCTGGCAATCGCGATCGGATTTTCGCTTGGTGTTTTGGTTGGCGAAACAGCCTTTGGCGAGAAGGCAGTAATGCCCTATTTGGTTTCTATCGATACGATGCCGAAAGTCGCGTTCGCTCCTCTTTTTGTGGCTTGGTTGGGTTTCGGCATTGAATCCAAGGTGGCACTTGCGGCCTTTATCGCGACGTTTCCAATCGTGGTTGGGACTGCGGCCGGACTTCACGCCGCCGACGAAAACGCGCGCATGTTGTTCAAGACGATGGGCGCCAGCCGGATGCAGACATTGATCAAGATGAAACTGCCAACCGGTCTGCCGCAGATATTCACCGGCCTCAAAATCGGAGCAGTTGGTGTTATGGCAGGCGCGATCACAGGAGAGTTCCTGGGGGGCGGTAAGGGATTTGGTGAGTTGATCCGTGTTGCGGCATCGCAGCTCAATACTCCGCGCGTGTTCTCCTTGATCCTGTACCTAAGTCTCGTTGGTCTCGCTGTATTTGCGACGGTGGTTTGGACACAGCGAAAACTGGTGTTCTGGCACAAAGAGCAGGTTGGCAGAGATGACTTCTGAGCCAGTGAAAATAAACTGCCAGACCTTGCGTGAATTTGTGGCGAGCGCGCTCGAAACTCGAGGTGTTCCAAAAGCGGATGCAGATCAGGTGGCCTCGACGATGGTTGAGGCCGACATATTCGGATATGGCACCCATGGAGTCTTTCGCTTGCGCCAGTATCTTGCCCGATTGGCCGGAGGCGGGTGCAACGCCAAACCAAACGTTACCGTCATACATCAGTCTGTCGCGACCGCGTTGATTGACGGCGATGACGGACTTGGGCATTTGGCTATGTCGGCGGCGCGAGATCTTGCGATAGAAAAGGCGAAAGAGGCAGGTATCGGATGGGTCGGTGTTCGGCGCGGCAATCATGCTGGACCTTTGGCACTTTATGTGCGCCCACAAGCCGAAGCTGGAATGCTTGGCATGGCCGCAGCGGTGGGCAGTGCTAACCACGTTCCGCCCTATGGCGGAAGCGACTTGCTTCTTGGCACCAATCCTATCGCTTTCTCTGCACCTGCCGATGGCCCCGACCCGTTTGTGTTTGATATGGCGACGACAGTTGCCGCGATGGGTAAGATCAAGACCCTGTTGCAGCAAGGCGAACCTATGCCCGAAGGTTGGATGGTTGGGCGTGATGGCAATCCGTTAACGGACCCTGCCCGCAAATCAGAAGGGTTTCTTTTGCCGATCGGAGGTCCGAAGGGTTTCGGCCTTTCCGTGGCCATAGGGTTGATGGCCGGAGTCTTGAACGGCGCTGCCTTCGGCTCTGACGTAGTCAACTTCACATCAGACACAACCTCACCCACGAACACAGGGCAATTCGTAATGGCGCTTGATCCGGCGGCCTTTGGAATGGAAAAAGACTTTGCTTCGAATGCAGCCCGCGTCTTCTCTGAAATGCGCGCATCCGCCCCCCTGCCTGGTCATGACCCGGTACGCCTGCCCGGAGACGGAAAAACGGCTGCAGCTGAGGCCCGTCGCAAAGACGGTGTAAGCCTCAACCCCGCTCTTTGCCGAGACCTCAACAATCTCGCCCTGGACTGTGGACTGACTCCCCCGTTTCCTGATGTTAGCACTGACTAGCGGCATATCTGAGGGAAGCCGGACTGCACTTTTGACCAGAGTTTAGCGAGGCGTCACTTCTGGCTTCAGCGCTTTTACAAGCGCCGAAAGTTTGTTCATCATGTGAAGTTTCATTGCCTTACCAAGCCCATCTGCATCTCGGGCCTTGAGCAACTCCATCATGGTTTCATGTTCGTCAATTGCCTGTGCCCAACGCTCGTCCGACAAGTTGGCCAAAAAACGTGCACGGCGGACCCGCGCGGCCAAAAGCTTATGGTGGTTTTCCAGTATGTCGTTTCGCGCGCCCTTTATAAGTGCCTGATGGATGTCTTGATTGGCTTTAAAGTACGCCTGTCGATCACGCGCTTCGTACGCGCTCAGCATATCCTTGTGGCTACTTTCAATCCGTTGAATTTCCGCAACGTCCATTTGCTGACACGCTAGTTCCCCCGCCAGTTGCTCAAGCGCTGCGAGCACTGGAAACGTGTTTTCCAATTCTTCCCTCGTAACACTCGCGACACGGGCACCCCGGTTGGCTTGAAGCACCACAAAGCCTTCGGATGCAAGAACCTTTAGGGCCTCTCGCAATGGTGTCCGGGAAACACCCAATGAGTCGCAAAGCTGTTTCTCGGGCACTTTCTCACCCGGCTTCAAAACGTCTTCGACGACAAGATTGCGCAAGCGTTCGACCAACTCTTCATGTAGGGTCGGGCGATTAATGCTATCCGTCAGGTTCATATCCACATCCTAATATTCAAGGACCATATCCAGCAGGCGCGCGACGTGCATCGCTTGGCGCTGCGTACCTTCGGCGATTTGGTGGCGGCATGATGTTCCATCCGCCACAACAATTGCATCCGCAGGCGCCGCCTCCAAAGCTGGAAACAGGTCGAGTTCCGCCATCTTGATCGAGACATCAATAGTGCCGGGCGCGTATCCAAACGCCCCGGCCATACCACAACAACTGCTTTCGATCATGTGAACCTGTGATGCGGGAATACGCTTAAGTAAGTTGAGCATCGGTGTAACGGCATCGTGTGCTTTCTGGTGGCAATGACCATGCACATAAATGGGGCGATCTACCGATTTGAGAGGCAGATCCGGCTGTTTGGCCAGAAACTCCTCAAAGGTATGAGAGGCTTTGGATAGCAACTCCGCATCCCGCCCCGGACAAAGAGCCAAATACTCGTCCCGGAATGTGAGGATAGAAGAAGGTTCGAGACCGACTACCGGTATGCCCTGTGCAGCTGCTTCTCGCGTCGCGTCAATCACACGCTGTGCCTCGTGACGCGCCTCTTCCACGCAACCCTCAGCCAAAAGAGTGCGCCCGCAATCCAGCGGCCTTCCTGTTTGGTCATCTCTTGCTATGGCAACCCGAAGCCCTAGCGCACGCAGAACCCGGACAGCGGCGCGCAGATTGTCTGGCTCGAAATATCGGTTGAACACATCGGCAAACAGAAGCACCTGCGGATCTGTGTCTTGGGCCTCGACATCCCGGAATGGGTCGGAGGACCACACTGGCAGGTCACGTCGCGCCGAAATTCCAGTTGGTTTCTCCAACAGCGTACGCAAGGGCCCAATTTTGTTTCGAGCATTCAATAACCACGCGACTTTTGCAGCTTTTGGCGCATATCTCGGCAGATAAGCTATTAATTTATCAGCCAATGTCAGCCCGTCTTTTTTGCGCTTTGCTGAAAGTACTTCGATCTTCATGCGGGCCATATCGACGCCAGTCGGGCATTCACGCGCACAAGCCTTGCAAGACACGCAGTATTCCATCGTGTCCTGCATTGCGTCTGAAGTTAAACCACCAGGCAACTGCCCGCTGATGGCAAAACGCAACGTGTTTGCCCGCCCGCGTGTGGCGTCACGCTCGTTTCTCGTCGCACGGAAGGAAGGACACATTACTCCGCCCTTGAGCTTGCGACACGCACCGTTGTTGTTGCACATCTCGACGGCACCCTGAAATCCTCCTCCGGCACCCGGCCAAGCGGACCAGTCCAACGCCGTTTCGAATTCAGGAACTGAGTAGTCCGGGCTGTAGCGGAATAGGCGGCGATCATCCATGGCAGGCGCGTGCACGATTTTGCCGGGGTTCATTAGCCCGGCAGGGTCAAACCGGGCCTTAACCTGTTCAAACGCGGAAACGATACGAGGGCCGAACATCTTTTCATGAAACTCTGATCGCACGATCCCATCACCGTGTTCGCCTGAATGAGACCCTTTGTATCTCTTGACTAGATCAAAGGTCTCTTCGGCAATCGCCCTCATTGTCCGGACGTCTTTGTCCTGCCGCATGTTCAGGACAGGACGAACATGGAGACACCCGACTGAGGCATGCGCGTACCATGTCCCTTTTGTGCCGTGCCGGGTAAAAATTTCGGTCAGGCCAGCGGTATAATCGGCGAGATCAGGCAACGGGACGGCGCAATCTTCCACAAAAGAGATCGGCTTGCCGGCCTCCTTCATCGACATCATAACGTTCAACCCGGATTTTCGGTATTCGGCGATCGAGGTTTGCAGTTTGGTATCAGTAACTGATACAACCCCGCCCCAGCGGTTTTCAGTCCCACTGAAATCAAACCCAAGATCTCCCATCAGTTGCGATAGCTCGACCAGCTTTGCAGCATTGGCGTCAGCGCTACCCTCAGCAAATTCCACTAACAACAACGCTTCAGGGCTGCCTTCTACAAACGCCTCAATCGTACTGCGGAACAATGGGATATCTCTCCCCAACGCAATCATGGTGTCGTCGATCAATTCTACCGCCTGCGGCTTGAGCGTCACGAGGTGCTGTGTTGCCTCCATCGCAGCACGGAACGTCGGGAAATGACACACGCCGACAACTTTCTCGCCCGGCAAGTGAGCAAGGTTCAGTTCCAATTCAGCGAAATAGGCCAGAGTGCCTTCTGACCCCACCAGCAAATGAGACATGTTGACGTCGTTGCCGACAAGCGCATCGATGTTATACCCGCCCACACGACGCTGGAGATTGGGAAACCGGGCGTCAATTTCCGCAGCCTCGCGACGCCCCAGAGCACGCATGTCCCCAACAAGATCGGCATAATCGCCAGATGCCGTCGTATCGGCGCTGAACCGTGCTTCCATACCATCGCTGAGGATTGCACTTATTGCACGGACGTTATCGCGCATGATCCCGTAGCGCAGGGATTTTCCACCAGAAGAGTTGTTGGCGGCCATTCCTCCAAGCGTGCAACGCGACGCGGTCGAGGGGTCTACGGGAAACCATAAGCCATATTGCTTTAGTGACTGGTTCAACTGATCCAGAACAACGCCGGGCTGAACACGCGCGACACGGTTCTCAACGTCCACGTCAAGAACACGATTCAAGTGCTTGGTGTTGTCTAAGACAACGCTTTGATTGACCGTTTGCCCACATTGCGATGTGCCGCCGCCGCGCGGAAGAACGGAGCATCCTTCGTCGCGCGCTACAGACATCACGGCCTGCACGTCCTCTTTGTTTCGGGGAATGACCACGGCGTCCGGCATCATCTGATAGATCGAAGCGTCAGTCGAGTATCGTGCGCGTGATGCCGGGTCAGCCATCACCTCGCCTTGGACGTCAGACATCAGTCGGCGATGCAACGATCCATTCTCAAGCATCGGGTTCGCCTTCCCTTCCCAACTAGCCAATTAGAAGCTTCACTTCACCGTTGACTGAATAATGAATTCATAATTAACTTTTGCCAATAGGTAATTGCGCCACTGTTTCGGCGCCAGCGGAAGGATCAATTCAGATGCGCCAGGCGGGCAGACATTTTTTGCAAATCCCAGGGCCAAGTGCCGTGCCGGAACGCATCCTGAAGGCCATAAGCATGCAGACCATCGATCACCGGGGGCCAGATTTTGCAGAAGTAGGCCACAAAGCCCTCGCTGGGATGAAAACAATTTTTAAGACAGAACAAAACGTCTTTATCTACCCTTCATCCGGTACAGGCGCGTGGGAAGCTGCGCTTGTGAACACAGTGTCGCCGGGCGGAAATGTTCTCATGTACGAAACAGGACATTTCGCATTCATGTGGTGCAACTTGGCTGAAAAAATAGGGTTACAGCCAGAGTTGATTGAAGGGGATTGGCGTGGCGGTGCGGACCCCAATCAGATAGAAGACCGCTTGCGCGCGGACAGTCAGCACGAGATCAAGGCGGTATGCGTCGTCCACAATGAAACTTCTACCGGGTCAGTCTCGCCTATTGAGGAAGTGCGCAGGGCAATAGACACGGCGAAACACCCTGCCCTTCTTTTGGTTGATTCAATCTCTGGCCTTGCATCGATCGATCTTAGGTTCGACGAATGGGGCGTAGATGTCTGTGTCTCCGGTTCGCAAAAAGGGATGATGCTACCGCCGGGTCTCAGCTTCAACGCTGTGAGCGATCGTGCTCTGGAACATTCAAAATCCGTGACCATGCCACGCAGCTATTGGAATTGGCAGGATATGGTCGAGCCGAACCAGAAAGGGTTCTTCCCTTATACCCCTGGCACCAATCTTATCTATGGATTGAATGAGGCCATCGATATGTTGCACGAGGAGGGGCTGGAGAACGTATTCGCTCGTCATGCCCGCCACGGAGCCGCGACTCGAGCTGCCGTGCAAGCATGGGGGCTTGAGGTATTGTGTGCCCGCCAAGGTCAGGAGTCAGGCGTACTGACCGCTGTCAAAGTGCCTGAGGGACATTCTGCTGATGCCTTTCGTGCGACTGCGCTGGAGCACTATGATATCTCACTCGGAAATGGTCTATCCAAAGTAGCCGACAAGGTATTCCGAATAGGTCACTTGGGCGATTTCAACGACCTGATGTTGATGGGCACACTCTCAGGCGTAGAAATGGGACTCGCCAAAAGTGGCGTGCCGCACACTACAGGCGGTACTCAGGCTGCATTGGAGTATCTCAAGGCCGCGTAACGCCGGACAGAGTCTCCAAAAACTCAACCAGGTCTGCAATCTCCTGCTCGGATAAATTCAGTTCAGAGAGTATGGCTTCGCCATCGGCGTGAAGCCTTTCTATATCAATTTCGTTATAGTGTCGGACCACGGCGTCCAGATCATCCAGGCTGCCGTCATGCATGTAGGGGGCGGTTTCGGCCACACCTCGAAGGCTGGGCGTGCGAAAGGTTCCAAAATCGGAATGGCTCCTTCGTACATTTCGGACCGCCCACGCGCCTTTCTTTTCCGGATCGTCAGTCCAGTCTCCGTCCAATGTGTAAGGGCTGGAGAGCAAGAAGTTCAGCCCTCCGAACCGGCCATCGTCGACTTCGGTTTCACTCAGAAAATATGGCACGCCCGCGTCGTGGAATTCGTTGTTGGAAAATCTCGGGCCATTATGGCAGAACGCGCAATTCCCGCGCCCCAAGAAGAGCTGAAGCCCTCGCTGGGCAGCTTCGGGGTAGTTCGCAGCCTCTGCCAGATCGCTGCGCTCCAACGCGTCGCGAAAATCGTCAAATTGTGTCCGCTCGGTTACCAGCGTTTCCAGATAAGCTGATAGGGCTTTGGCAATGTTTACCAAGACCTGCTCTGTGTCTTGGCTTTGAACATCGCCAAAAATGACCTCAAAATCTTCAATGTACGTATTCTCGGAAATGGCTCTCATTAGGCTTTCTTTGCTGTGCGCCATCTCTTGTTCTTCAATGATCGGATGCAAGCTGGCAGCCCACAGATTATCGCTCTTTCCGCCCCACCCGTACCATCGCAGACCTGCCAGATTTCGCAGTGATGGCGTATTCCGATCCAAAATCACGCGACCGAATGTTCGTGCCTCGGAGTTGGTGAGTGCCTGCTCGGGGTCGTGACAACTTGCACAGGCAAATGCACCATCAATCGACAGCACGGGATCGTTGAACAAGGCCGCGCCGAGCGCAATCGCTCTGGAGTCACCTGAAACTCGATTGCTGGGGTCTGGCTGGTATGTTGGTGGCCACGGCCCGAAGGAGAGCGTTTGCTGTATTTCATCTTCGGACAACAGAACGTCTGAGTGCACCGCAACCGGAAGCGACACGAGCACGGCTGCGGCCCAGAGCTTCATTTTAGCGAAATATCTGACGTGTAGGACACCGATCGCCCACGGAACTCAACATCGGTCTGCAACTCCCACAGACCCGGCATGTGGAACAGCAAACCATCGACCCAGAACATTCCGTCACCCAATGCCGAAACTTCGGGAGCGTAGTTCAATCCGTGCTGGTGCGCGGGCATGAATGCATCAACACGCACCTCTTGAACCGTGGCTTCAGCGCAGACTGAAATCTGAATTGAAAACGGTTGGGCCAACGGAATTTCACCGACATCCACATAAACTTCAGGTGCATTTGGGGCTTGCGAACCCATGCGTTGCCCCACAGCGTCACAAGCAATTGCTGCGCCAGGGGAAGCAATAAGCCAGACAACCCAGCGGATCATTCTGATGCCAGCAAACGTTCTGCGTTGGCATACGCGATGTTGTCTGCAATCCGATCTGGCAGCAGATCCAGCCATTCGCGCGAAAAAACTGCATGCGGGCCGACGTAATACCAGCGCTCCGGCGCAAATGTATCGGTACCGACCATAAACCGATCAGGATGCGCTTCGAACGCAGCTTGCCAATCCGGATCGACACGGCCCCGCGAGACCATGTCGGAACGGAACGCCAGATCGGCCCAAAGCCGGGGATACGCATTTAAAGCGTCGACAACCTTTCCCGGATCGTCAAAGCCAGAATGTGCCCACAATACCCGAGCCTCCGGCCAGGTTTCGAAGATCAGGTCAACCGCGTCGCGATCACCGTGGTGGTGCAGAATCAGGTTCCTTTCTTTCGCCAGCGCGATCATATGTTGGATAACTGGCGTTTTTATATCGTCGCCATATGCGTGAAACTCTCCGATGGCTTCGTATTCGTTCTTGGCCAGATTTGCTTCCAGATAATCGATGACAGTTTCATCGTGCATCCAGGTGTTGATTTCACCTCGGCGACGATAAGGGCGAAGTGCCGGAACAACGATGTCCGGGGCTGCCGCCAACAACAATTGAGTTCCATTGTCGTCCGAGCTGGAAACCAGTGCTTTCCTCACGCCTGCGTCTTGAAGGATTTTGGCCACTTGCTCTGGTGGAACCAGCTTTACGGCATCATGGCTGTAATGAATATGCGCATCGAAGATTGGTCGCTCGTCAGCGGTCGCCGCGCCGCAGAACAGCGCGGCACCTATGATGAAGGTATGTCTCAGCACCTCAAACATCCTCAACAACTATCAGGATTTTGCAAGCCTCACGTCGAAAGTCACGTGCAAGAAGGGTTCGGTAATCTTTCCAGAAAGCTCCATTCCTTCGGGAAATTCCGAAGCTGGTCGTTCCACATAGGTCATCACCAGGTCGTCCCGAACGCCAAACACGGTATCCTGATCCAGATAGGGATCGTCGTCGGGAAAAATCTCGGTCACCAAAGATCGGTGGCCGGGCGCCTTGACGATGTAATGCAGGTGCGACGGTCGCCATGGATGACGGCCACATGCCCGCAGAATATCCCCGACAGGCCCATCTGACGGCACGGTATACTCGACTGGTTTCACGGTGGTGAACGCGTACCGACCATCTTCACCAGTGGTCATCAGACCATGGAAAGAATACGTATCCTGTTCTTCATCCTGACTGGCATAAAGGCCATTCGGGGCCGTTTGCCAGATATCAAGCTCGGCCCCGGCAATCGGATTGCCTTCGGCATCGCGTATGACGCCCTCTGCAAGCAGCACCGGCCCGCCGTAGTCGCGTTTCATGTCGCCACCGATAGGCAAAGCAGGCGCGCCAGAGACGTGAAACGGGCCCAAAACGGAAGAGCTGGTCGCATCCGGGCTGGAATGCAGCATATCCACCAAAGAAGACAGGCCCAGGACGTCCGAGGCAAGCACAAACTCGTGCCGGTCCTCGGTTTCCACAGCGGCACAGCCCTCGAGAAACGCAATCCCAGCTCGCCATTCGTCATGCGTCAGGTTGGTTTCTCGGGCGAAGTCATGCAGGTGTTTGACAAGTGACCCCATGATTTCGCGCATCCGCGGATCGGTGTCCTTGGACAGGTATCCCATGAACACGTCGGTGATATTGTCTTTGGTGACAGAGCGCATCTGGGTCTCCTTAAATCAGGGCAAGGCTGAGGATCGGGAATTCGATCAGAATGAACAGGACGATCAGCATAACAAACGCAAAGGGCAGCGCGCCCATGAACACATCCTTGAGCGATATTCGGTCATCGTTGATCGTCGATTTGATGACGAAGCAAGATATGCCCAAAGGCGGGGTCAAAAGCCCGATTTCGGCGCCGACCACAGTGATAATGCCAAACCAGATCAACGACATGTCCAGGGCTTCGGCCATGGGCAGGAACAGCGGGACGACGATCAGAATGATGGACGCTGTATCGAGCAAAGTTCCCAGAAAAAGCATCAAGAGAACGTAGAGCAGCATGATCGACCAAAAGGACGCGGAATTTCCCGCGAGCAAATCCTGCAACTGATTGGGCAGCCCGGCCAGCCCCAGCATGCGACTATAGATCGAAGCCGCCGTAATCAGGAACAAGATCGCCGCTGTAATATGACCGGTTTCCAGCAACGCGTCCCAGAACGCTCTTGGTGTCATGGACTTGCGTACGACTGCGATCACGAGCGCAACCAGTGCCCCAGCGGCACCCGCCTCGACAGCGGTTAGCCACCCCGTGTAAATCCCGCCGAGCACGACTGTGATAATGAACAGTGTCGGCAGAGTTTTAGACGCGACCTCGCGGCCGGACATCCATTCGGTGTCTTCCACGACCCGACCGCCGACAAAAGCTGGTGTAAAACGGCCCATAACCCAGATCGCGGCGACGTAGGCAATGGCCAGCATGATCCCCGGAATGACGCCTGCCAGGAACATATCGCCCACGGATTGTTCGGCGACAAAGGAATAGATGATCAGCATGGCCGAAGGCGGGATGATCATACCCAAGACCGAAGACCCAGCGACCACCCCGACAGCAAAGCGCGGGTTGTAAGCCTGCGCCATCATCTGAGGAACCGAGACTTTGGTGAACACGGATGCAGAGGCTATTGACGACCCGGTTACGGCTGCAAAGACGGCGTTGGCTCCGACGGTTGCCATGCCGATGCCGCCTTTGACCTTGCGAAATCGCATGGTCATGACTTCGTAAATGTCCTTACCCAACCCGGCCTTCGAGACAATGAGACCCATAAAGGTGAACAGCGGAATGGTCGCGAAACTGTACTCCATCGCGCTGTCGCCGACCGCCACTTTCAGCAAGTTCAGCGCAAGTGTGAAGTTGTCCCGCATCAGCCAGATCGACACGAAGGACACGACGCCCAGCGCAATCGGAATGTAGACGCCTGCGTAAATCAGGAAAACGATTGCAACGACCGAGATCAGGCCAATCTCGATCGGAGTCATTCTGCGGCCTCGTCATGCTCGGGGGTGCGGACCAGTTGCGGGCGGTCCTGCGCCGTGACGACCTTGAGCAGGAAGATCACGCAGGCAAGCGCAGTCCCGCACGCGATGACCAATTTGACCGGCCACCAAGGCAATGTAAAAAGACCGGGCACTCCGAAGTAGTCCTGTGTTTCCCACATGTGAAGAAATTCTGGGAAGGTTACATAGGCGATCAAGGCCATGAAGATTGCCGAAATAGCGTTGATGATGCGCCTCAGGTTGGCTGTCAGACCGGGGCGACGATGGTGTAGCAGGTTCAGAAACCCATCTGAGCGCGTCAATCGATCCACTCTGACAACGTCGGCCAGCTGCAGGAACACGATCATCACGACCGAGAATTGCACCATCTCGTAGGTTCCGCGCAGTGGGGCCGAAAACAGGCCCCGCGCAATGACGTCAACATTCAGAATGACCACCAACGCTAGGACGACAAGCGTACCCAATGCGTTGGCGGCGATAGCAAGCGAATTGGCGACCCGCGACAGGACGGCAACTGCGGTCTTCAGCATGTCTGGCCCCTTTCTCGGGTCGCCGAACGATTATTCGGCCGTCCAGTCCCGCACACCAGTGAAACCAGCATCCTGAAGCTTGCCGAGATAAGCGGCCAGCATATCTGTGCCCTGCTCGCCGTTCTCATTCAGCGTTGCAGCCCATTCCTGCGCAACATTGGGCATCGCATTTGCCCACGCAGCGCGGTCTTCGTCCGAGATTTCAATGATCGATCCGCCAGCTTCTACAAATGCATCTCGCGACGCAGCGGCTCGATCCATTGCAATACCTGCCACGTGGTCACGGTAGTCGATAGCCACGGCCTGTAGTACTTCTTTGACCTCATCGGGCAGACTCGCCCAGTAGTCGGCATTGACGGTGACTGTTTTTGTATTCACCGCACCAAGGTCTGCCTTCAACATGTAAGGGGCCACTTCGACGATTTTGAACGTCTTGGAAGCTTCCGGCCAAATCATTACGCAATCGACAAGGCCGGTTTGAACCATGTTGTAGAAATCAGTGAGGCCTCCGCGTACGCCCGCCGCGTCCTTGATACCCTCGAGATAGCGCAGGTTCAGACCAGCACCCGCGATCTTGCGTCCTTCAAGGTCTGCAACTTTCTCGACCGGCTCTGAGCAAAACATCTGATAGGTGTCGAGCACAACGCCTGTCGCCAGATAGACTTGATTTTGCGCAGCGAACTCATTCTGCATCGCCGGATATTCTCGCGCGATCTCGTCGACCGCCTTGGCCACTGCGCGAGCATCCGACGCGACGAATGGTGTCGAGCCCGAGATCCCCTGGCTGGGCAGCTTGGACGAATGGAAGATGGTTGTGACGATACCAATGTCGCCCAAACCCAACTGTACGCCTTCCAGAACACCTTTGGGTTTTACAATAGAACCGCCATAGTTCTCCTGCCAGTTCATCTTGTAATTGCCGGACTCGGCCAACCGCTTATCCACTTCAGGAATAAAGAAGTTTGTGAATTCTTTCACCCACAAGGCCCGGTCTGGGTAACCATCAATTACGACAGCTGAAATGGTCTCTTCCGCTGCGACTGACAGTGCCATAGTGCCTGCCACGGCAACACCCAGCAGACTGCACTTGGTCCAGTTTTTCATTATCTCTCCTCCCAGAAAGTTTGATCTTGTTGCCCTTTATTTGTTCGCCTTGAACCCCGGCAGTCAGTCCTTTCCACACCAACCGATTTGCGCAGCATTGCGACGGCAAAGTACTTGGCCGATTGGCCGCCCACTTGCGTCATTTCCTCATGCATAAGAACAAACCTTGTCGAACGGAAATCGCGGCAGTTTGTGAAACAAACCCGTTTCATCGGCGTAACCTAGATTGCACAGAAAGTTCGATTTGAGGGTGGTTCCTGCAAAGAACTCCTCGTCGACAATCTTGTTCGAAAAGCCTGACATGGCACCAACGTCCAACCCAACGGCCCGTGCCGCGATCATGAAGTAGGCGCCCTGAAGCGTACCATTGCGAAACGCCGTATCAGCCACGTAATCGGGATTGTTTTCGAACAACGGCCGACGATCTTCGTGTGGGAAAAGGAAGGGCAGTTCCTTCCAGAAGTCCATGTCGTAGGCAATTATGGCCGTGACTGGCGCGCCCATCATCTTTGGCACGTTCTTTGGCTTCAAAGACTTGGCAAGCCGCACTTTGCCCTCGGCACTTTTCACGAAAATGAACCGCGCAGGCAGTGTATTCATACTGGTCGCGCCGTTGATCGTGATGTCGTAAATCTCTTCAAGCAACGCGTCGGAAACCGGCTTGTTTGTCCACGCATAGTGCGACCGGGACTCGCGCAGAATCAAGGCGATTGCGTCATCCGACAGACGAGGAATGCGCGCGCGCAGTTCGCGATGATCTTGCTGCGCCTTGGCGCGAAGTGCCTCCAGCTCTGCCCCGGTCGGTGCGCTCATTCTGCTGCCACCTTTGACCTATTGTCTTTTTCGTCCACGATCGGGCTGGAACAGACGCCGATACCTTCGATCTCGACCTCAACGGTTTCTCCCGGCTTCAACCAGCGAGGGTCGGGTTTTTTGGCGTGGCCCACGCCCGGCGGTGTTCCCAATGCAACCAGATCTCCCGGTTCCAGGGTCATGAATTCCGAAATTGTCGCGATCACCTGGCGGACACCCCAGATCATGTTGGCGGTGTTCGAACTTTGCAGGATTTCGTCCCCCACGCGGCTTTCGATCTTGAGGCCCGAAGCGCCTTCGGGCAACTCATCCTGAGTCACGGTGAAGGGGCCAATTGCGCCCGTGTCGTCAAAGTTCTTACCCGGCGTCCACTGAACCGTTTTGCGTTGATAGTCCCGCACCGACCCATCGTTGAAAACGGTATAACCAAACACATGATCCAGCGCCTTTTCTTCCGAGATATGGCGACCGCGTTTCCCAACGATCAGCATCAATTCCGCTTCATAATCGAAATGCTCGGAAGCCGCCGGTCGCACCATGGGTTTGCCTGCCGCCATGATTGAGTTCTTTCCGCGCATGAACAGCGTGGGGTACTCGGGAACGTCGTATCCACCTTCTTTGATATGGTCGGTATAGTTCAATCCCATGCAAACAATGGTGCCGGGGGCGGCCACCGGCAATGCCGGCGTGATAGTCGAGACTGGCACAGGCACCGCTGCTGAGATTTTATCGGCCAGTGAGTCGCTCAAACCAGGATCGGCAATCAATCCCATCAGATCTGTGCCGACACCAGAGTCCAAAGCCGTTAAATTTACTGCTTTTTCGCCGTTCACGGCAAACACCGCGGTACCTTCCAAAGTCTCTCCCACTAGGTATTTCATTTTCATCATCCATATCAGTTTGCTTGATTTTTGCCGATTATTTTGCCATATGTCAATTAATATCGATTTTATTGGAGGGCGCAGATGGTTGCCTGGGCAGACTACAAATCAGAAGCACAGAGCCGCGGCGCACTTGCTTTGGAGCTTTACGTTGCACACAGCACGCCTGCCAAAGCGCCCGAAGACGTGAAGGCATCACTTCCTGATCACCTGGCATATCAGGCGCAGCTTGAACGTTCGGGTCAGCTGGCTTTTGCCGGACCAATGTCGGATGAAACCGGTGAGCATATGCAGGGAATGGGCCTGATCATCTACCGCGCCGACAGTCTCGAAGCCGCCCGAAAGCTGGCAGAGGATGACCCGATGCACAAAAGCGGGGCGCGCAGCTTTGTACTTCGGCGATGGATGATAAACGAAGGCTCATTGAACATCTCGATCGGACTATCGACTGGAACGAGCGCTCTCAGCTAAGAGCCCCAGAAGATTGCGCCACGAAGAAGGGAAAGCCAGATATGGACGCCATGCTTGATACCGAGGGCAAAGAGACTTCCGCCACTCATGGTGCGTATCGAAGGCTGCGCGAAATGATTCTGACAGGCGAGCTGCCACCCGGTCAAAAGCTCAAGATCGAGCAGCTCCGCGGGCTACTGGACACTGGCGCAAGCCCAGTTCGCGAAGCCCTAAGCCTTTTGACCTCGGATATGCTGGTGGAACGAATTGACCAGCGTGGCTTCAGGGCGGCGCCAGTCAGCAAATCCAACTTCGAGGAAATACTGTTGCTCCGATGCAACCTCGAGGAAACAGCGCTGCGCGCTTCCATCGCTAATGCAGATGGAGCTTGGGAGGACAGGCTTGTTTTGCGGCATCACCATATGAAAAAGGCCAGTCAAAAAAGTGCACCAGACTTCGAAGACGCCCACAAAGTGTTTCATATGGCCTTGTTGGAAAATGCAAAACTGCCGTTGCTGCTACGGTATTGCTCGCAGCTTTATGACCTCAACATTCGCTATCGTTATCTGGCGGCGGGAGGGCCCAGTTACAAAAAGCGCGATATCGCTGCCGAACACCAGCAAATCCTGGATGCCGCACTCGACCACGATGCAGACAGCGCGACCCGGCACTTGCTCAACCACTACCGCCGAACGGGTGAGTACCTGAGCAGTCAGATGGAGTCCTGAAATGCAGCGGAACTGGTTTCTGGGCGATCTGCTGAATCAGCTGTTCGATCGTCCCGGCAAAAAGCGCGGCAACGATGACTATCGATCCATTGCAGAGCTTTGTGAGGCCTTGTTGTCCGCCGAAGGCGAAGTATCGGGCTTCACCCTCGCCTCCACAATTCTTGATCGGTTCCAGACCTTAGAAGACCCCGAGAAATTGGAGTTTTTTGCCTATTTGAATGACCAGCTTGAGCTGGACGCGGATCAGCTTGCCGAAGTGGCTAGCCTCTATGCCAACGACAGAAGTGTCAATTTATATCAGAAGCTTAGCGAATTCGCGGAACCCAAACGGCAAGAGTTGTTGCGCCGATTGAACCAACCATCCGGCGCGACACAAGAACTCGTAGCAATGCGCGTTGACCTATTGCGCTTTCTTAAATCCAACCCCGAGCTCAAACGAACAGATATTGATTTCGTTCATTTGCTGAGAAGTTGGTTCAATCGGGGCTTTCTTGTCCTCAAACAAATCAGTTGGGATACCCCTGCCCGCGTTTTGGACAAGATCGTTGCCTACGAAGCGGTCCATCAAATCAACGATCTGGATGATCTGCGACGCAGGCTCTACCCGCCGGATCGTCGTTGCTTTGCATTCTTCCATCCTTCGATGCCAGATGAGCCGCTGATTTTTGTCGAAGTTGCTCTGACGGCTGAAGTTCCAGACGCAATCGATGCGCTTTTGTCTGAAGATCGGGAACCGATCGAACCCGAACAAGCGAAAGTCGCGGCGTTCTACTCTATCTCGAATTGCCAGAAAGGTTTAACCGGTATCAGCTTTGGCAATCTGTTGATCAAACAGGTTGTAACTGAGCTGTCGCGAGAACTTGAGGGGCTTGATACATTTGTGACCTTGTCCCCGATACCGGGTATGAACCGGTGGTTGGCTGGCGAAACAGGGCACCCCGAGCATGGCCATGCCGCCAAAGCTGTACTTGCGGGAACAGCCTCTGCGCAGGACGTGCGCGCAATGGCCGCCCGGTACCTGTTGTTCGCCAAGCGCGAGGATGGGATGCCGTTGGATCCCGTGGCCCGCTTTCACCTCGGAAACGGTGCCGAGTTGCACGAGTTGCACGCCGAAGCCGATTTGTCACCGAACGGACGATCACAATCCGGCGGTGCGATGGTGAACTACCTGTACGATTTAAACAAAACAGAACGTCATCACGAAGAGTTCGCGACACATTCGACGATCGAAGCCTCGCGTTCTGTTCGCGCGGCCTCAACCGCTGCGCTTGCGACCAAGCCAAGGGAAAATACCGCGTGACCAACACTCTATACGACAGCCTGTTTGCCCGGCATGAGGGCAACGAGGCTCCGTTCCTGCAACTCGACGATGATCAGGTTGTGTCCTATGACGCGTTTTTGAAGCGCACCGCGCAGGTCGCGCATGTTTTGCAAAACAACGGCGTTTCACCAGGCGATCGCATCGTTGTGCAGGCCCCAAAGCTGGCTGATACACTGGCGCTATACGCTGCTGCGGTTCAGGCGGGCGCTATCTATCTGCCGCTTAATACTGCCTACACGTTGGCAGAATTGGACTATTTTATCGCCGATGCCCAACCTGCCATGATCGTCTGCGACAGCACCAACGAAACTGAGGTCGGGAAACTGGCGGCCCGTTATGGCGCAAAGCTGCGGACCCTCGGCGGCGACACTTCAAGTCTGAGCCGCGAGGCCGACGCGCAGCCCTGCGTATTCGAAACCGTGGATCGCGCTCCGGACGATCTTGCCGCGTTGCTCTACACATCAGGCACCACAGGCCGTTCCAAAGGCGCAATGCTGAGCCATCAAAACCTATTGTCCAACGCCCAAGCTCTTGTTGGTCTGTGGGGTATCACAAACGACGATCGCTTGGTTCACGCGCTGCCGATCTTTCACACGCACGGGCTTTTCGTGGCGATGAATACGTCACTACTCGCCGGTGCCAGAGTTCGCCTTATGCAAAAGTTCGACCTCGGCGCCATCCTGGATGAATTGCCCAAGTCAACCCTTTTGATGGGGGTTCCCACTTTCTATACCAGACTGTTGGCAGACGACCGGTTCACAAAAGAGATCACAGGGAACATGCGCCTGTTCGTCTCGGGCTCTGCCCCCCTGCTTGCCGAAACCCATCAGGCATTCGAAACGCGCACCGGCCACCGAATACTTGAGCGCTATGGCATGACCGAGACAAACATGAACACCTCTAACCCCTATAGTGGCGAACGTCGCGCGGGAACTGTTGGCATGGCACTGCCCGGCATCGAGGTGATCGTGACACATACGAAAACCGGAGAACCACTTCCCCCGGGCGAAGTTGGAATGATCGAAGTCCGCGGCCCCAACGTGTTCAAAGGCTATTGGCAGATGCCCGAGAAAACCGCCGAAGAGTTACGAGAGAACGGGTTCTTCATCACCGGGGACTTGGGCCAATTCAGCGAGGACAGCTATCTATCGATTGTGGGGCGGTCGAAAGACTTGATCATTACCGGGGGTTACAACGTGTATCCCAAAGAAATTGAAGAGATACTGAACGACATCGACGGTGTTCTGGAATCGGCGGTTTTCGGCGTCCCCGACAACGATTTTGGCGAAGCAATCATCGCCGCTCTGGTTATTGAGCCAAGCGTAAAACTTGAAGCGGATCAGATTGCTGAGACCATCAGGGACAAGCTGTCGCGCTTCAAACATCCGCGCCGCTACGAATTCGTCTCGGAATTGCCGCGAAACACTATGGGAAAAGTTCAAAAGAACGTGCTGCGCGAACGGTACGCGGACATGGAACTGTCGCCGGCAGAATCTTAGTAAGCCCATCCAGACGCTCAATCAAATAAAGACTTTCAGATCGGATACTACCCTCCCCTTCAGACTGCCAAACTCATTAGGAGATCCATAATGACCCGCATGACGGCAAAAGACTTCGACCAGGAACTTCTGGACCTGTACGACTTTTACGCGCACGGCAAGATCACCAAGCGCCAATTCCTGGATCGCGCCGGAAAGTTCGCGGTCGGCGGCGTGACAGCGGTTGCGTTGCTGAACATGCTCAGCCCGAATTATGCGATGGCTCAGCAAGTGTCATTCAACGATCCCGATATCCACGCAGACTACATTACCTATCCGTCACCCAATGGAACCGGTGATGTCCGAGGGTATCTTGTCCGGCCCGCTGGCGTTGAAGAGCCCCTACCTGGGGTGCTGGTGATCCACGAAAACCGCGGTTTGAATCCTTACATCGAGGATGTGGCGCGCAGGTTGGCAAAAGCCGGATTTATGGCGTTGGCCCCCGACGGCCTGACATCGGTTGGCGGCTACCCGGGCAACGACGCCGATGGGCGCGAGTTGCAAAAGACAGTGGATCGTGTCGAGTTGATGAACGATTTCTTCAATGGGTTTGAATACCTGTTGAACCGAGATGACAGCACCGGAAAGGTCGGCGCAGTGGGTTTCTGCTATGGCGGCGGTGTAGTCAGTGCAATTGCCGTGGCCTACCCGGAACTGGCCGCAGGCGTGCCGTTCTATGGTCGCCAGCCAGCAGCTGAGGATGTAGCCAAAATTCAAGCGCCGTTACTAATTCAGATGGGAGAGCTTGATGAGCGCATCAACGCAGGTTGGCCGGATTTTGAGGCTGCTCTGCAGGCCAACGACAAAGTATACGAGGCATATATATACAAAAACGCCAACCACGGTTTTCATAACGACAGTACGCCACGCTATGATGAGGAAATGGCAAACCTAGCCTGGGACCGCACAATTGATTGGTTCAACACCTATCTGAAGTAATTGGTACAAGCTACCAAGCCAGTCATGCGTTGAAATCTTTTCGTTGATATCCTCGGCCCATCTTGGCCAAGACCTTAGAAGCTACAGTAACTTGAACTTCGCAGTTAGAGATTCTGCGACAAGGTCTTGGCCCGCAATCCCTACTATTGGATGTTTTTATGGTTTCGAAACCATGGACGGATATTGTCGAAGCGGTTTTAGATGAAGCGATTCATCGTTAAGTGTTCAGCTCATCTGCGGGTTAAACGCACTATCACTTTTATGCCGCTGATATCAGCCATTGATAACGCGTTCGGAGAAGGCAGCTAGGTGACCGAAATGACCTATGTAGTGTTTTTTGATCAATGCCAGGTTTTCGATGGAGGTACCCCTTCAGTTCTCTTCCAATGTCGGCCGGAATTTTAACCACTCACAGCGGACGGGACCGGAATATTTTGGACAACTACGACCGTTTCTATGCGTAGTTAGCCGTTCCTTTGGTTCTCTTCGGCATCCCGAAACCGCCGCGCGAGATAATCCACAAACGCGCGCGTTTTTGGTGCCAGATTCCTCCGTTCGGCAAACATTACGACAATATCCGTGCTGGGAGGTGCATACTCCGGCATGACATGGACAAGTTCGCCAGAGAGAAATTTCCTGTTTGCCATATAGCAGGGCAGCCGTGCGATGCCGATACCAGCCAGAGCGGCTCTAAAGACGACATCGGTGCTGTTCCCCTCAAAGCTGCCCGTTGCTTCAAACTTTTCGCCTGCGTTCGGTTCGATGCTGTTCCAAGCGTTCCGTTGGCTTCTCCCAGCAACTCTCAGGCAATTGTGCTCAGCCAGTTCGGCAAAATTCGACGGCGTTCCACAACGCTCAAGGTATTCAGGTGAGGCACATAGCACCCTTCGACTCTGCATAACGCGCCTAATGACCATATCTGGATTCTTCCGTTGTTCCGCAAAGCAGATCGCCGCGTCGAACCCTTCGCTCCGAAGATCAATTTCTCGGTCGGTCAGATTTAAAGACATTTCTACCTCTGGGTTCTCTTTCATGAACTCTGGGAGGGCAGGAATCAGTTGGGACTTACCGAATGCAACAGTGGATGCGATCCTGAGTTCTCCGCGTGGGACACCGTCAAAGCTGTGGATCATCGCTTTGGCTTCATTGAATTTGTCAGCCATCTCTTTGCATTTTTCATAGAAATCTTGGCCTTCCCGCGTTGGAGAGACACCCGTTCTGGTACGATTCAGAAGGCGGTAGTGCACCTGATCTTCAAGTAACCCGATCTGCTTACTTACTGCTGATGGGGTCTGCCCCATTGATCTTGCAGCCGCAGAAATACTGCCCTGCTCGACAACCGTCGCATAGATTAGCATTTGCGCAGAAATGTCCATGTCATAACCTTTGCTGTTCCAATATGGCATGGGGCCTTTGCCAAAATGGCGAGTTGTGAGCGCTACCAAATGCCTTTATCTCTGCATTGCAGCATAAATACTGCATTGCAGCAATGGACGAGGCAATATCATGGCAATTACTCGATCAAACAGCGCGCTGGATGTCGTTTTCGAAGCTGGCCGCACGTTCTTTCATCAAAAGCTGGACACGATACGCAAGGCACAGGCCAAACGCAGGGTTTATCGCGAAACTTATTATGAACTCTCGGTGCTATCTGACCGTGACTTAATAGATTTGGGCATTCCGCGCAGTAGCATCAAAAGACTTGCTATGGAGGCTGCATATGGCTGCTAACACCCAAACGGCTGGTACAGATCGTGGTCACGCCATTGCCCTATCAATCAGCTTCTTGGCGTGGATCAGATCCACGGCAAAAGCTGCCTTGAAAGCACTGAAATTGGCCCGGATGCTCTCTGCGCTTTCAAATATGAGCGATTACCAACTCTCTCAGATCGGAATTTCGCGATCTGAGATACCGGAATATGCCGGAAAATTGATGGCTGACGAATAGGTAAGCGAGCCCTCAGGTCCAAAAGCTTACACGAAAAATGCTGGTTCTCGCTCCTCCCAGAGTAAGCCAGCATGAGCGGCGGCGAAAAAGCCAACAGGGAGCGCCAACGCACGGGCCAGCATTTTCAACTCCTCCCGAAAGTGCTGGCCCAAACCAACCTGCCAAGCAGGAGCCCCGAAAAATGAGCGATAGGAGAACTTCACAAGATCTGGTCGTCCGTCGTCTCGGTTTCGGCGATCAAGATAACATCTGTGATCATTTTCTGCGGTTAGATGTCCGAACGCGGCGGGCAGGGTTTTGTGGAGCCGTCGACGACAATGGTGTCTTGAGTTACGCACAGAATATCCTTCGGTACGACAGTATCGCTTGTGGAGCGTTTGTCTGGGGCCAATTGAGAGGCCTTGTCGAACTGCGCGGCCTCTTTCATTCATGGCCATCAAAGCCAGAGGCTGCACTCTCTGTCGAAGCCGAGTGGCAAGGCATTGGGATTGGCGACGCTTTGTTTCAACTGATGTACGCGATGGCGCAGAACAGAGGCGTCCGGACTATCCAAATGATGTGCCTGAAGGAAAACCGCCACTTGCGCTATCTTGCGGCGAAACATAGTGCGCAGTTTGTAGCTGACGCGGATATTGTTGAAGCAATCATGCACCCCAACTGGCCGACGCCCGCGTCAATTGCCATTGAGATTATCGCTGAAACTAGGGTCAGGATGCATTGATTTCCAACGCGCTGCGTGATTCACGGCTCGGAAAACGGAGCGGTGTCATGAGCGATCTTTACTGGCTGACCGACGAGCAGATGGCCAAACT